>NZ_JBSFUO010000007.1:0-342609 GCF_053591835.1 Streptomyces sp. NPDC002911
GGATCAACGTCAAGCCCGGCTTCGGCGCCTCGGGCTTCTACTGGCACTCGGACTTCGAGACCTGGCACGCCGAGGACGGCCTGCCCAACATGCGGGCCGTGTCCGTCTCGATCGCGCTGACCGAGAACTACGACACCAACGGCGGGCTGATGATCATGCCCGGCTCGCACAAGTCGTTCGTCGGCTGCGCGGGCGAGACGCCGAAGGACAACTACAAGAGGTCCCTGCAGATGCAGGACGCCGGCATCCCCTCCGACGAGGTGCTGACGAAGCTGGCCGACCGCCATGGCATCAAGCTCTTCACCGGCAAGGCCGGCTCGGCGACCTGGTTCGACTGCAACGCGATGCACGGCTCGGGCGACAACATCACCCCGTACGCGCGCAGCAACGTCTTCATCGTGTTCAACAGCGTGGACAACACGGCGCAGGAGCCCTTCTCAGCTCCGATCCGCCGGCCCGAGTTCATCGGGGCACGCGACTTCACACCGGTGAAGTAGGGGCAGACGCAGGTCAGGTGGGGCGGGACGCATCACGCGTCCCGCCCCTTCCGCATCCGGTGTTCCCGGACCCGGACGGAACACCGTGCGCGGCTGTGCGACATCACGCACTCGCCGGACATGAACCCAGGTGGTCGGCTCCCTGGTCACCGGGCAGGTGCGGGCGTACGACCTGTTGCGGATGTTCGGCCGCGAGGGACGCCCCACCCCGCTGGGCACCGCGTTCGCCGAGTACGGGCGGATCGCCAGGACCCCGCACCTGCTGCGCGGTCGACGACACCTACCGACGGCAGATGAACCGGCAGCTCACTGTGCAGGAGTCCCGCCACAAGTCGCCCGGGACATCCGCCACGGCAAGCGCGGGCAGGTCATCAGGCGTACCGCACGGGACAGGAGGACCAGCTCGGCGCGCTCGGGCTGGTGCTGACTGCCGCCGTGCTCAACGTGCTCGGCCGCTACAGCTTCCGCTCCTCCACCCCGGTCGGCGGCGGCCTGCGCCCGCTGCGCGACCCGGCAGCGCCGGAGCTGGACGAGGACGACGACGGGCAGGAGTGAGTATCAGGAGCCGGCCGAGCCCGACCCGTGACCGGTGTTCAGGTATCGCTCCGGGCGGCAGAACTTCGCCTCAAGCAGATCGGTGAAGATCTCGATGGGGCCGTCCCAACCGCCACCGTTCCAGTCGCCGTTGACGTTGGTGGTGACTATCTGTTCGCCATCGCGTGCGCCGTAGGCGTAGGACCACGAGCCGAAGAGCGCGCCTCCCATGCCCCAGACCGTTTCCCCGCAGGGCAGTCTCACTGAGGAAACGCCGAGGCCGTAGGCGGCGTCAGGAATCCAGTCGCGGGTGGGCACGGTGGTGAACATGTCGCGTTGTTGGTCCGGTGGCAGTATCCGGCCCCCCAGCAGGGCGCCGAAGAACCCGTTGAGGTCCCCGGCGGTGGAGATCATGCCGCCGGCTGCCCAGAACATGGATGAATCGAGCTCGGTCGCGTCGTGGACCGGCGCGCCAGGGTCGGTCTGGAACAGCTTCGTGTAGTGCCGGGAATGTGGCCCCTGGATCGTCGGGTCGCTGCCGTGCGGCAGGTACGTGCCAGTCAGGCCGAGTGGGCGGGAGATCCGCTCCGTGATCTCCTCGGCGAGCGCGCGGCCGGTGGCCCGTTCGATAATCATGCCTGCGAGGACGTAGTTGGTGTTGGAGTATGCCCAGCCCGAACCCGGTGTCAAGGTGGGCGGATGGGACATGGCGATCTGCACCAGTGACTCGGGCGGGTGTGTCTCGTAACGGTTCAGTGCTTCCTGGTCATCGGTGTAGTTGAAGATCCCGCTGGTGTGGTTGAGCAGCATCCTGATGTTCGCCCTGGCACCGTCGTGGTGATGGCCATGGACCACGCCGGGCAGCCACTGTTCCGCGGTGTCATCCAGGCTCAGCCTGCCTTCCGCCGCCAGCTGCAGCACGACGGTGGCCACGAACGTCTTGCTGATGCTGCCGATGCGGAACCGGTCCTGCGGTGAACGCTTGCGGCCGGTTCGGGTGTCGGCCACTCCTGCGGTCCCGAACCACTGGCCGCCGTCGTAAACCTCAGCAAGAATGCCGGGGAGGCCGCCTTGGATCACGGCCTGCTGAAGTACGTGCTGAACCGCCTCGTAACCCTCGGCCCCTGAGGCCGGCGCGGGCTCAGATACCGCACCCCCTGCTTCGGCCGGTTCGGCGCCCGGTCGGCCGCTGTCTGTATGAGTGGTGTGCTGGCGCATGTGGTCCTCCTTGTCGTGTGTGTCCCGTGGATGACTGCCCGGCCCCTCTCCACGGCGTGATTCACTGGCCCACCGGCTCTCAGTACGGGCTCAGCGCCCAGCGCAGTGTGCGATCCATCGCGCACGCCTACCGGACCCACTGCACATCACGGCAAGGGCAAGGCCGCGGGCGAACCGGCCGGGTCAACAGATTCCGGTGGTCACTGCTTCTGACTGGTGAGCGCCTGCTGTACGCGGTCCGCCAGCTCGGCCTGATCGATACCGGCCAAGGCGAGAGCACGTGGCACGGTGCCGATGTGAGCCTGCAGGATCCCGAGCAGCAGATGCGCTGACCGCAGGTTCTTCTTGCGAGCGGAGGCGAAGCTGCGCTCCAGTGCGAGTCGTGCGGACGCACCCATCTTGGGCTGCTGGGAAGCGCGGCTCGACCCGGGAAGGCCACACGTGGCCGGAGACACTCCAACCATGCTCAGGCTGTGCTCGAATTCTCGATCCAGGGCATCGCGGACGGCAGCGCGATCGAGTCCGGCCGAGGCCAGGACCTGCTGAGCGGTAGACCCCTTATCGGCGGCGAGCGACAACAGGAGATGGTACGCGTCGATCGTCGCCGACCCATCATCCTGAGCTTCGTCCATCGCCCGCACGATGACCGCGTGCAGGTACTTGTCAAACGCGCTCATCGCCGCGCCTCCTCAGCTTGACTCCGGCGGCGATGAGCCGCTTGGCGTGCTTCTTGTGGACGGCTTGGCGGGTGACACCGAGCGCCTCGGCGACCTGTGGCCAGCTCCAGCCCGCCCGCATGGCCTGCTCGACAGCGGCGTCCTCCAGTTGATCGGCAAGGCGCCGCAACGCCACGACACCCGCCAGGGCGTCAGCGGGCTCAGGGGGGATGGAATTCTTGCCTGCGGACATGCAAGCAACTGTAGTTGACTAACGAAGTTAGTCAACTACAGTTGCTCATAGCTGGGGCAGGGTACGGCGATCCGTCGGAGCGTCGTGGCGAGGGCCGCCCTGTCGTCGAACGATCGAATGACGGCAGGGCCCGCAGGCGCCCAATGGGCCCGGACATTCCTGCGTACGCATCGGAGCTGGCAGACAGTGCCGTCAGGCGCGGAGCCATCACCGCTGAGCAGGTTCAGGAGCGGGTGCGGACCGTCGAGCAGCGGCAGGCCTCACTGGCTCGGGCCGCTCCACCGATGGTGCTCGCATTCCTGGACGAGAGCTGCATCCGTTGCCCCATCGGCGAACCGGACCTCTGGGAAGCGCAATTGGCACGGCTACCCGACTTCGCCGAACACCGTGCTCCAGGTCGCGCCTTACTCCATGGGAGCGCGCCGTACTTGCGACCTGTCCCTGTACATCCTGACGATGCCGGACCGATCGCTCATGTCGTACGCCGAGTCCGCCCAGCGTGGCGAGCTTGAACGCGAAAGCGCGTTCGCCCTGCCCATGCGCCGTCCTGATCCTGCCCACCGCCTCCTTCGCCTCCTTCGTGGACGGCGTCAGGGCAGGAGCGTTCGGTGAGGCCTGAACGGCAGTTCACCACAGGCCTATTGCTAGGCTCCCACTGCCGATCATGGTCGTGATCGTGCCCGCGGCGGAGAGGTGGGGGCCGTATGCGAACAATGCACAGGACCACGGCGGTGACACTGACGTGTCTGCTGGCCGGGGTCGCGCTCGTCGGATGCGGTGGTGGCGAGGACGACACCGCGAAGACGTCGGCGGCGGATCTGCTCGACGAGGCCAACGCCAGGATGGGCGAACTGAAGTCCGTGACCATCAAGATCACCAACGAGGTGGGTGACGACACGGTGACATGGCGGATGACCACCGACCTGAAGAGCCGGTGCCAGGTGGAGAACACCTTCTCCAAGAGCGGCACCCTGGAACAGATCCGGATCGACGAGACGGACTACGTCCGCCCGGACAAGAAGTACCTGGAGGCCTGGAGCGGCAAGGACCTCGGCGCCGCCAAGCCGGGTGCATGGGCCAAGGTGCCCGTCGCCAGGTCGGAGCCGGGTGACGGGCTGTCCCAGTGCACCCGGCCGTTCGAGTCGTTCGGCACGGCGACGAAGGGCGAGGCCACCCGCATCGGCGGTCGGGAGGCGCTCGGTCTGCACGTGACCGATCCGGCGGACAAGGAGGGGAAGTACACCTTCTACGTCGCCACCGAGGGCGAGCCGCATCTGCTGAAAGCCGTGTACAGGGGCGGGAAGCAGGTCACGACCACGTCGTTCGGCGACTTCGACGAGCCGCTGGACATACGCCCGCCCGCGTCGGCCGAGGTGCTGGACATGAGTGACGTCACCGGCTGAGAGGGCTTGTCCCGTGACTGGCAGGCCCGCACCGAGCCGGTATCGAACTGTGTCGGTGGCATGGTGGAAGGCTCGCGGAGTGCTGATCGAGGGATACGACGACGGCCCGCTGACTGCCGGGGAGCCACTGCTCACTCGACCGGGCTTCTGGTCGAACCACCTTTTGGCGATGTGCGGTGCGGGGACAGGCGCTGAGCGTCCCGTTCCCGAGTGGTTCGGCGATGACGGCGCCGATACCGACGCCTGCGCCGAGATCCTCTTCGATCCCGAAGGCTGGCCGGTGTTCCGGGTACCTGCGGCAGACGGCCCCGGAGCCGTGGTGGTCTACCGCAACCTGGTGGGCGACCACGGCACCGACTACCTCCTCACCCGTCCGGGCCGGAGCTACGCGCAGCGGATCGCCGGCGGATACGGAGAGTTCTCGGGGAGCGGGCTGACATGGCACGAACTGATCCGCATGGCCGACAGCCCCGCTCCCGGGGCCGACGGTGTCGAGGACTCCGCCGCCCGCCTCCTGCTCGTCCTCCCTCTTCTCGACGGCCTGGACGTGCCGGAGACGGGGCAGGCCCGACTCAGTGACGCGCTGACCGCGGCAGGTGCCCCACAGGCCACCGCTCCGAACACGGCGAAGCGTCTGCTCACCCACTTGGTGGGCCGGCGGTGGCACGATCTCACATGGGATTCACCGCTGAGCGACCGCTGAAGGGCGCCACCGTCGTGCGGCCACCTGCGAGCGACCCGGAGAGGGTCCGTGGGCCGGGTCAGGCGGAGGGGCGATCGCGGTGCCGATCCGTGTGCCCGGGCTGTTGCGGGCATCGCGTTGCCGCGTGGGGCGAATCTCGCCTCCCCGGGGGGCGCGGGGACTTCAGCAGTGGCTCATTGGATCAGGTCGGTATGCGTGTAGCACGTCGGGCAGACGTAGAGCTGCAGATGATTCGCGTCGGAGACCTGGATACCGGGCGGGTTCGACACGTCGTCGTCGTCGAGCACGGCGATGGCTTGGTCCTCGTACGGGACCCAACCCCTTCTGTGGTCACGACACTCGTCCGAGGCGATGGTCAGCAACGGGCTCATCGCGGCGCCACAGTTGACGCAGAACCGGGCGATGGGATCGGTGAGGCCCCACGGGGGCCAGCCACCGACCTTCCATCCGGGGGCGACGGACAGCTCGTGGGAATAGAACTCCTCCGGAGCGGCCTCATAGGAATCATCCATCTCGACACCGGCCGCCTGCCACGCGCTCCAGTCGCTCAGCTGCTGCTGCAACTCCTTGCCCAACTCCAGGAAGTTCGGGTACTCGGTGACTTGCTCCGGTGCGAGCACGCACGGCTCCGGCGTGTAGCCGTACTGCGCCTCGGTCGGTCTGGGCGGCGCGGCGAGGACGTAGGTGACGTCGGCGGCGGTTCGCCAGAACAGCTCGGTCGGAGGCTTGTACTCCGGCGGGTGCTCCAAGGGACACCACAGCACCTGGAGCAGATCGGTCCGTCCTGGCGGCCGCAGCAGGGGCACGTCGCGCGCGTACAGCTGGGCCACCGGCAGAAGGGGAGAGACCGGGCCCTCGTGCCACTTGTCGCAGTACAGCCATGGCTGCCCGGCGGGCCACAACAGCGGCCCGCCGACCGAACTGTCGTACGGCGACGGAGAACCGGGGCGGGGATGCAGCCGGGTCGTTGTGCGTGCCAGCGAGGCCAGTTGAGGGAAGGCCGCAGCGACGTCGAGCGGACGCGGTGGGGTGGTACGGATGGCGTTCACGGCGGCGATCCTGCCAGCAGCCTCTGACAGGAAGACTCCTACGGGTGCAGAACGATCTTTCCCACATGATCCCTGCGGGCGAGCTCCTCCTGCGCCTGAGCGGCCTGCTCCAGCGGGAACGCAGCTGCGACCACGGGCTGGATCTCGGCACGACGGGCCAGATCCATGAGGAGGCCGAAGTGCCTCGGCGTGTGCATCGAGGAGCCGATCACCTGTGCGTTGTGCAGGTAGAGACGGCGCACGTCGAAGGTCACGTCGTACCCTCCGAGTGCACCGGCCACGACCCACCGGCCACCTTCGCGCAGCAGGGGCAGCCCCTCATTCACCAGATCCCCGGCGACGACGTCGAGTGCGAGGTCGATGCCTTCCGGGGCGGCAGAGCTGATCTGCTCGGCGACGTCTCGTGCGCGGTCGATGACGACGTGCGCACCCGCCTCGCGCACCGCGTCGATCTTGGATCCGCTGCTGATCGCGAGCACCCTCGCACCGCGCGCACGGGCGATCTGGATCAGTGCGATACCGACACCGCCGGAGGCCCCCGAGACCAGGACGGTCTCTCCCTCTCGCAGCCGGCCACGCTCGATCATGCCCAGCGCCGTGCCGTAGGCGGTCGGCAACGTCGCGAGCTGATCGTCCGTGAGCGGGGATTCCGTCACGTCGTGCACCCGTACCGCCGGCGCGGTGACGTACTCGGCGTAACCGCCGTCGCGTTCGCTGCCCATCAGGCCCACCGGGTTCGCGTCCGGACCCTCGGTGTCGTAGCTCGCCGGGTCGACGACCACCCGGAGGCCGACGAGGTCCCCGTCCACACCGGCGCCCACCGCCACGATCCGGCCGGCCACGTCGGCGCCCTGGATACGTGGGAAGCCGATCGGGCCCCGCCAGCCCGACAGCGCCTTCGGGTCTCCCGGACGGCCGTAGGCACCCTCGCGAGTCCACAGGTCGGTGTTGTTCAGCGCTACCGCGCTGACCTGGACCAGTGCCTCTCCTGCCTGCGGTGCAGGCACGGCCACCTCCGTCAGCTCAAGAACCTCCGGTCCTCCGTGCTCCGCGATCCGCACTGCGCGCATGATCTCGGGCGTACCCATCACTCGATCTCCTCACAGGTATACTGATCTGTAAACATTTCCACGGTACACCGACAGTGAAGAGGCGCCCCATGCAGGAAGCACGGCTCATGACGCCCGCCGGCCGGCGCATCGTGGCAGCTGCCGAGGAGCTGTTCTACGACCGCGGGATCACAGCGGTCGGCGTGGATCTGATCGCTGAGCACTCAGGGGTGACCAAGCGGACCCTGTACAACCAGTTCGGTTCGAAGGACCACCTCGTGGCGACCTACCTCGCTGAACGTGACCAGCGCTGGCGATCACTCGTGCGCGCTGCGGTCGACGCCTGCGACAGCCCCGTCGAGGCCGTCACCGCACCCTTCGAGGCACTGCGGACCTGGGGCGGGACCAACACCCGTGGATGCGCGTTCATCAACGCACTGGCCGAAATCCCGGACGCCTCGCATCCCGCGTACCTCATCGCCACGAACCAGAAGCTCTGGCTGCTCAACCTTTTCGAGGAACTCGCCACCGAGGCGGGCTGTTCGGGCCCCGCCCCCCTCGCCGCCCAGCTCCTCGTGCTGCACGAGGGCGCTCTCGCCACGCAGCCGCTCCCGCTCGACACCCTCTCGGAGAGCATCGGCCTGGCACGAGCTGTGGTCCGAGCCGCCTCGTGAGCCCTGCCCGGCCGTTCAGCCCGCTGGACCTGAGGCCTGGTCAGCGGCGACAGTGGCGCCCATGACTTCGCTCGTACAGCACATCACCGTCGACTGCGCCGACGCCTACAAGCTGGCCGGCTTCTGGGCCGAGGTTCTCGGCTCGCCCCTGTCCGACGACGACGCGCCCGGTGATCCCGAGGCGCTCGTGGAGGCGCCGGGGGCGGCGCTGCTCTTCGTCACGGTGCCGGAGTCCAAGAGCGCCAAGAACCGGATACACCTGGACGTCCGGCCTGAGGACCGCACCCGTGACGAGGAGGTCGAGCGGCTGCTGGCCCTCGGCGCCACGCTGGTCGCCGATCACCGCAAGCCGAACGGGCGGGGCTGGGCGACCCTGGCCGATCCCGAGGGCAACGAGTTCTGCGTGGAGTGCGGCACGCGGGAACGCGCGGCGCTGACCGGCGCCCGGCTGCCCGTCACCGCCGACGACGTGACGCTGGCGGTACGGCTGGCGGTCGACACCCTCGCGAAGTCCCCGGCGGACAACTGGCGTATCCCGGCGGGTTCGTTGACATGGAGCTGCTGGGAGACCGTGGAGCACCTGAGCGACGACCTCTTCGCGTACGCCGTCCAGCTGGGGGGACGCAGGCCCCCTCAGGACCGTGAGGTGCCGTACCGGTACGCGCCCGAACGCGAGGGCGGCCCCCGGAACTCGATCTTCGCGAACCCGGAGGCGGGAACCTCCGGACTGCTCCAGACTCTGGAGACGAGCGGCGCCCTCCTGACGGCGATGGTGCGGACGACTCCCTCAAACGTGCGCTCCCACCACGTGTTCGGGCTCTCCGACCCTGAGGGCTTCGCCGCGATGGGCGTCGTGGAGACCCTCGTGCACACCTACGACGTCGCCGCCGGGCTGTCGCTCTCCTGGACGCTGCCCTGGGACCTCTGCGACCGGCTGCTGGCCAGGCTCTTCCCCGACGCCCCGGCCGACGAGGACCGGTGGGCCGTGCTGCTCTGGTGCACCGGCCGCGCCGATCTGCCGGGCCGCGACCGTGTCACGTCGTGGAAGTGGCACGGTGCGCCGCTGGACCGGTGAGCCGTACGCGGGCCCCTGAGCTGCGCGGCGGCGACGGAGACCGGCCATATACCGGCCGGTTGCGGCCGTCGGCAGGGGCCGGATCGGGAGACGCCGGTAGCGTCACGCCCATGGAACAGCCGACCGGCACCGCCCTCACCGATCAGGCACCGGCAGACCCGGCGGCCACCGACGACGCCCTGGCCACGCAGCCCATCGGATACTGGAGCGGCCTGGCCCACACGGCCGTCACGCGCCATCTGCGGGACGCCATGGCCAGGATCGACGTCACACAGCCGCAGTACTGGGTGCTCAACCGGGTGCACGGCGGGACCGGTGCTCCCACCCGCGAGGAGATCGCCGACCAGCTCACCCCCCTTGCCGACGGACCGCAGGACATCTCCAGGGTCGTCGACCAGCTGCTCCACCGCGGCTGGCTCAGCGAGGAAGGGCAGCGGCTGGGCCTCACCGCCGACGGGGAGGCCGCGCGGGCGCGGCTGCGTGAGCTGGTGACCGGGCTCCGCGCCGAGGTCCACCGGGGCATCAGTGACGCGGAGTACGTGGCGGCGCTGAAGGTGCTCCGCACGATGGTGGCCAACATCGAGGGCCCGCGCACCGTCTGAACACCCCTCCCGCCGCCGGTCCGGCCCGCCGTGTGCGGTCCGGACCGGCGCGGACGCCTACCGGTGCGAGAACCAGGCCGCCGCCGGGAGCAGCGTGCCGTCGTAGTCGAACACCGCCTGGTTCTCCCACGCGTTGCCCGACGCCGGGTCGGCCGGGTCCCAGCCGCTGCCCTTCACGGCGGTCCAGGCGGGCTCCCAGTACACGGCGCCCAGCCCCCGCCCGTTCGGGACGGCCTCGACGACGTTCATGACGTCCCGCAGGTTCGCCGCCTGGCCGGCGGGGGTCGCCGGGTAGCCGGTGACCAGCTGGCCGGCGGTGGCGACGTTGTTCTCCAGGCCGTCGTCGTCGGCAAGCGTATGGGCGTAGGCGGTCTCGGCGACCAGCACCGGCTTGCCGTAGCGGGAGGCGGCGTCGTCGAGGTTGGTCTGGAGCTCGGACAGCGAGCCGTGCCAGTAGCCGTAGTACGAGAGCGCGATGACGTCGAACGGCGCTTTCTGCGCCACGGCGTTGTCGAACCACCCGCGGGTGCCCTCGTTGTCGCCGCCCTCGGCGAGGTGCAGCGCCACCTTCGTACCGGAGGAGACCGCCTTGGCGGCGTCCGCTCCGGAGGTGATCAGTCCCGCCAGCTGTGACCAGTTGTCGGTGGAGCCCTCGGGCCAGAGCATTCCGCCGTTGATCTCGTTGCCGATCTGTACCATGTCGGCCGTGGTTCCCTGAGCCTTCAGGGCGTTCAGCACGTCGTAGGTGTGGTCGTGGACGTCCTTCTTCAGCTGTCCGTAGCCGTGACCGGCCCAGGCGGCGGGCTTGATCTGTTTGCCGGGGTCGGCCCAGGCGTCGGAGTAGTGGAAGTCGACGAGGGTCTTCATCCCGAGGGCCTTGGCGCGCTTGGCCATGGCGAGGACGTGGGCCTTGTCGTTGTAGCCGTCGGCCGGGTTCACCCACACCTTGAGGCGTACGTAGTTCATCCCGGAGCTCTTGAGGATGCTCATGGCGTTCCCGGCCGTGCCGCTCGCGTTGCGGTACGTCGCGCCGTACGCCTCGTTCTTCGGGAGGGTGGAGAGGTCACCGCCCTTCACGCTCAGCCCGGTGCTTCCCCGGCCGAAGGTGATGTCGTCGAAGTTGGCCCAATCCCCCGCGTGCGCGTCGGAGTTGAGGCTGATGGTGCAGGCACCTCCGGTCACCTTGACGGAGGTGACGAGGCGGATCCAGTCTCCGTTCACGGTCGGCGGCAGGTCGGTGCGCTGCTCGGCCGCCCCGCAGTTGCGCAGGGCGATGTAGGCGGAGTTCTGGCCTCCGCCGGAGCGGACCCAGGCACTGAGCGTGTACGTGCCGTCGGTGAGGCCGCTCAGGTACTGGTAGGTCTCGACCTTGTACGCCGAGGCCGACCAGTGGCTGAGCCGGGTGCTGCCGCCGTGGCCGCCCGCCTCGGTGAAGGAGGCGGCGTTCTGTCCGCCGGCGGAGTACGTCGACCAGCCGGTCGCGCCCGACTCGAAGCCGGTGTTGACGGGGGTGGTGGCCGCGTGGGCGGCCGTTGCGGGGAGCGCGGCGAACACGAGGCCGGAGAGTGCGGCCACCGCCCCGGCCGCCTTCGCGCGGGTGTGCGTCGTTCCGTACATCGTCGATGTCCCTTCGACAGTTGTGCCGGGGTGGGCGCCTCAGCGGTCGAGCCGTACGACGCGGACCGCGCCCGCCGGAACGGCGAGCTTGTCCATGGCGGGCTCGCCGGTGAGGAGTTCGGTGCCGGGGGCGCCCAGGGCCACCCCGGCGTCGGTGTCGCTGTGGTTGATCGCGAAGAGGTAGGTGCCGCTCTCGCCGGTGCGGCGCACGACCTCGACGTCGTACGGCAGGTCGCTGCGGGGCTCGATGCCCGCGTCGCCGGCCGCGCGGTCCAGGACGGCGTCCAGGTCCGGGCCGGAGAGCCGGGTGGAGATGTACCAGGCGCTGCCCTCGCCGAGCCGGTTGCGGGTGACGGCGGGCCTGCCGGCCGGGATGCCGTCGGCGTACGACCAGGCGGTCTCCGCGCCGCGCGGGATCACCACGTCGGACCAGAGGTCACCGGTCAGCTCCGGTCCTGCGGGGGCGCCCTCGGGGGTGACCAGGCGGACGGTCCCGCCCACGCCGAGCGGGGCGAACTCCTCGACCGTCAGGCCGAGCACGTCCCGGAGCGCGCCCGGGTAGGCCCCTGGGTGCACCGCGTCGTCGGTGTCGACGATGCCGGAGAAGTACGAGACGACGAGGGTGCCGCCGTTCTCGACGTACCGGCGCAGGTTGCGGCCCGTCTCCTCGGTGGCGAGGTAGAGGGCGGGGACGACGACCAGGGGGTACGCGGACAGGTCGGCGTCGGGGTGCGCGAAGTCCGCGGTGAGGTGCCGGTCGTAGAGCGAGGCGTAGAAGGTGTCGGCGCGCTCACGGGCGTCGTGCTCCTCGCTCGGGCGCCACTCCAGGCCCTGCGCCCACCAGGACTCCCAGTCCCAGAGCATCGCCACGTCGGCCACGGTCCGGGTGCCCCGGATGCCTTCCAGCAGGCCGAGTCCGGCACCGAGCGCGCTCACCTCGCGCCAGATCCGCGAGTCGGTGCCGGCGTGCGGGACCATCGCGGAGTGGAACTTCTCGGCGCCGCGCCGGGACTGCCGCCACTGGAAGAACATCGCGCCCTCGGAGCCTCGGGCGACGTGCGCGAGGCTGTTGCGGGCCATCTCGCCGGGGCGCTTGGCGGGGTTGCGTGGCTGCCAGTTGACGCCGCTGGTGGAGTGTTCCAGCAGCAGCCAGGGTGCGCCGCCCGCCACGGAGCGGGTGAGGTCTGCGGCCATGGCGAGGTTGACGTGGGTGCGGCGGCCGTCGGTGATCAGGTAGTGGTCGTTGGAGACGATGTCGACCTCGCGGCCCCAGGCCCAGTAGTCGACGGACTCGCACTGGCTGAGGGCGGTCATGAAGTTGGTGGTGACCGGGATGCCCGGGGCGAGCCGGTGCAGGATGTCGCGCTCGGCGGTGAAGTTCTCCCGCATGGTGGCGTCGGCGAAGCGGGCGTAGTCCAGCTGCTGGGCGGGGTTGCCGACGGTCGGGGTGGTGCGGGGCGGGTCGATGTCGTCGAGGGTGCGGTAGCGCTGACCCCAGAAGGCGGTGCCCCACGCCTCGTTGACCGCGTCGGCCGAGCCGTGACGGGCCTGGAGCCAGCGGCGGAAGTGCGCGCCGCAGCTGTCGCAGTAGCAGGCACTGACGGGGACGCCGTACTCGTTGTGGACGTGCCACATCGCGAGGGCGGGGTGGGCCGCGTACCGGCGGGCGAGCTGCTCGGTGATGTTCGCCGCCGCCGCGCGGTAGGGGGCGGAGCTGTGGCAGATGGCGCCGCGTGACCCGAAGGCGTGGCGCACGCCCTCACGACTGACCGGGAGGGCTTCGGGGTGGGCACGGTAGAACCAGGCGGGCGGGGCGACAGTGGGGGTGCCGAGGTCGGCGCGGATGCCGTTGACGTGCAGCAGGTCCAGGAGGCGGTCGAGCCAGCCGAAGTCGTAGGTACCCGGCTCGGGTTCCAGCAGCGCCCAGGAGAAGATCCCGACGCTGACCATGGTCACGCCGGCTTCCCGCATCAGGCGTACGTCCTCGTGCCAGACCTCTTCGGGCCACTGCTCGGGGTTGTAGTCGCCGCCGAAGGCGAGCTTGTGCAGGCCGGCCGGGTAGGCAGCGGATTCTGAGTGTGACATGGAAGCTCCTGGCTCTTCGGGACAACTTCTGGGAACGTGCACACACACTCTCGGCGGCGCAGAGCCAACATAACCGCACAGCAACAACCATTGACAAGTGTCGGTTTCGTTTCTCTACTGTGAACGCTCACAGCGCCATTCCGGCCGGTCCGCCGATGCGCTCGCTCGTCTCGTCAGGGGAGGAATCATGAAATACCGCACCGTCGCGGTGTCCACCGCCGCCGCTCTCGCCGCCACGGCCCTGCTCTCGGGGTGCGGCTCGGACGGCGGCGGCGAGCCGGCCGCCGCCGGGCCCGCCTCCCTGACCTACTGGGCGTGGGCACCCGGCCTGGACAAGGTCGCGGACATCTGGAACAAGGGTCCCGGCAAGGAGGCCGGCATCACGGTCACGGTGAAGAAGCAGGCGTCGGGCGACGACCTCGTCACCAAGATCATCACGGCAGCCAAGGCACGCAAAGCCCCGGACCTGGTCCAGGCCGAGTACCAGACGCTCCCCACTCTGGTCTCCAACGACGTCCTCGCCGACATATCCGAGGAGGCGGGCGACACGAAGAGCCGGTTCGCCGACGGGATCTGGCAGCAGGCGACGCTCGGCTCGGATGCCCTGTACGCGCTGCCGCAGGACTCGGGCCCGCTGATGTTCTACTACCGCGAGGACCTCTTCGAGCAGTACGGCCTGACCGTGCCCACCACCTGGGACGAGTTCGCCGAGACCGCCCGCGCGTTGAAGGAGAAGGCGCCGGACAAGGACCTCACGACCTTCTCCTCCAACGACTCGGGCCTCTTCGCGGGTCTCGCCCAGCAGGCGGGCGCGAAGTGGTGGACCACGGGCGGCGACAAGTGGAAGGTCGCCATCGACGACCCGGCCACCCGGAAGGTCGCCGACTTCTGGGGCGGCCTGGTCGAGGAGGGCGCCATCGACAACCAGCCGATGTACACGCCCGCCTGGAACAAGGCGCTCAACACCGGCAAGCAGGTCGCCTGGGTGAGCGCCGTCTGGGCGCCGGGAACCCTGACCACCGCCGCGCCCGAGACGAAGGGCAAGTGGGCGATGGCCCCGCTCCCCCAGTGGACCGCCGGTGAGAACGTCACCGGCAGCTGGGGCGGCTCCTCCACCGCCGTCACCAACGACTCGAAGAACAAGAAGGCCGCGGCCACCTTCGCGAAGTGGCTCAACACCGACCCGGCGGCGCTCGCCGCGCTGGTGAAGGAGGGCGGGATCTACCCCGCCGCCACGGCCGCGCAGACCGGCGGCGCGCTCTCGAAGGCTCCGGACTACTTCTCGAACCAGCCCGACTTCTACACCGAGGCCGCGAAGATCGCCCAGGGCACGGCTCCCGCCGCCTGGGGCCCGAACGTCAACGTCGCGTACAGCGCCTTCAAGGACAACTTCGCCGCGGCCGCCAAGAACAAGTCGGACTTCGGCCCCGCACTGACCGCCATGCAGGACGCCACCGTCGCGGACCTGAAGAAGCAGGGCTTCGGGGTCTCGGAGTGACACGTACGCCCCGCAGGAAGGCGTACGGGGTCAAGAGCGCCCCGTACGCCTTCCTGGTCCCCGCCACCATCCTGTTCCTGCTCTTCTTCGCCCTGCCCATCGGCTACGCCGTCCACCTCAGCTTCCGCAGGACCGAGGTCAAGGGACTCGGCCTCGGCAAGGACGCGCGCGAGGAGATCTGGGCCGGTCTGTCCAACTACACCGACGCGCTCTCCGACTCGGAGCTGTTGCACGGAGCACTGCGCATCCTCGGTTACGGCGCGATCGTCGTCCCGGTGATGCTCGGCCTCGCCCTGCTCTTCGCCCTGCTGCTGGACACCGACGGGCTCCGGCTGCGCGGCTTCAACAGGCTGGCGATCTTCCTGCCGTACGCGATCCCGGGCGTCATCGCCGCGCTGATGTGGGGCTTCCTGTACCTGCCCGACGTCAGCCCCTTCCTCTACGTCCTCGACGCGGTGGGACTTCCGCAGCCGGATCTGCTGGACGGCGGGCCGCTGTACCTCTCGCTGGCGAACATCGCGGTGTGGGGCGGCACCGGCTTCAACATGATCGTCATCTACACCTCGCTGCGGGCGATCCCCACCGAGATCTTCGAGGCCGCACGGCTCGACGGCTGCTCGCAGCTGCAGATCGCGCTGCGGATCAAGATCCCGATGGTGGCGCCGTCCCTGATCCTGACCTTCTTCTTCTCGATCATCGCGACGCTCCAGGTGTTCAGCGAGCCCACCACGCTGAAGCCGCTGACCAACTCGCTCTCCACCACCTGGAGTCCCCTGATGAAGGTCTACCAGGACGCCTTCGTCAACAACGACATCCACGCCGCCGCGGCCCAGGCGGTCATCATCGCCCTCGCCACCCTCGCCCTGTCCTTCGGCTTTCTCAAGGCGGCCAACTCCCGTACGAAGCAGGGAGACTCCCGTTGAGCACCCAGCCCGTCGCCGCCCCCGGCCGCCGACGCTTCCCTCTCCTCCCCACGGCCGCGCTGCTGCTCGGCGCCGTGTACTGCCTGCTGCCCGTCGCCTGGGTCCTGGTCGCCTCGACGAAGTCCGGCAGCGAGCTGTTCTCCACCTTCACCTTCCTGCCCGGCTCCGGGTTCACGGACAACGTGGCCGACCTCACGGACTACCGCGACGGGGTGTACTGGAAGTGGATGGCCAACTCTGCCTTCTACGCCGGGGCAGGCGCCCTGCTGTCCACCGCGGTGTCCGCGGTCTCGGGGTACGCGCTGGCCGTATACCGCTTCCGCGGGAAGGAGACCGTCTTCAACATCCTGCTCGCCGGGGTGCTGATGCCTCCGGTGATCCTGGCCGTACCGCAGTACCTGCTGCTGGCCGAAGTGGACATGACCGACTCCTACCTCTCGGTGCTGCTGCCGCTGGTCCTCTCCCCGTACGGCGTCTACCTGGCCCGGATCTACGCGGCTGCCGCCGTACCGGCCGACGTGGTCGAGGCCGGGCGGATGGACGGCGGGGGTGAGTGGCGGATCTTCCGGACCATCGCGCTGCCGATGATGCTGCCGGGGCTGGTGACGGTGTTCCTGTTCCAGTTCGTGGCGGTGTGGAACAACTTCCTGCTGCCCTACATCATGCTCGGCGACGACGAGAAGTTTCCGGTCACCCTGGGGCTCTACACGCTGCTCCAGCAGGGTTCGAACACTCCGGCGCTCTACACGCTGGTCATCACCGGCGCGCTGCTGGCGATCATCCCGCTGATCGCCCTGTTCCTCGCGATCCAGCGGTTCTGGAGCCTCGACCTGCTCTCCGGCGCCGTAAAGTCCTGACAGCTCCTCAACAGGGCAGTTCTCAATGAAAGATCAAGCACCATGAGCCGCACAGAACAGAACGGCGCGGGACGCCGCAGGCCGCCGACGATCCATGATGTCGCCCGGGAGGCCGGGGTCTCCCGGGGCACGGTCTCCCGCGTCCTCAACGGCGGTCACAACGTCAGCCCGGCCGCGCTCGATGCGGTTCAGTCCGCCATACGCAGGACCGGCTACACCGTGAACCGGCACGCCCGGTCCCTGATCACCGGACGCTCCGACTCGGTGGCGTTCCTCCTGACCGAGCCCCAGGAACGCTTCTTCGAGGACCCGAATTTCAACGTGCTGCTGCGCGGCTGCACCACCGCGCTGGCCGCGCACGACATCCCGCTGCTGCTGATGATCGCGGGCTCGGAGGCGGAGCGCCGCCGCAACATGCGCTATATCGCCGGGCACGTGGACGGGGTACTGCTGGTCTCCAGTCACTCCGGCGACCCGGTCGCCGCCCAGTTGCACGAGGCCGGTGTGCCGCTGGTGGCCTGCGGGAAGCCGCTCGGGCAGGGCTCGCGGGTCAGCTATGTGGCGGCGGACGACCGCAACGGCGCCCGGGACATGGTGCGCTTCCTGTACGGGTCCGGGCGCCGCCGGATCGCCACGGTCACCGGGCCTCTGGACACCCCGGGCGGGGTGGACCGGCTCGCGGGCTACCGCGAGACGCTCACCGAGTGCGGGCTGCCCGTCGACGAGGCTTTGATCGTGCCGGGCGATTACAGCCGGGCCGGCGGTGAGGCAGCGGCCGCGCTGCTGCTGGAGCGGGCGTCCGATGTGGACGCGGTGTTCGTCGCGTCGGACCTGATGGCACAGGGGGTGCTGAGCACGCTGGAGCGGGCGGGCCGCCGGGTGCCGCAGGACGTCGCGGTCGGCGGTTTCGACGACTCGCCCGCGGCGCTCGCGGGGCGCCCGGAGCTGACGACGGTCCGCCAGCCGTGGGACCGGATCAGCGCCGAGATGGTGCGGGTGCTGCTGGCGCAGATCGGCGGGGAGGACCCGGCCGCGGTCATCCTGCCCACGGAGCTGGTGCGCCGGGATTCGGCGTAGGGGCGGGCGGGCTCCCGGCGATGGAGGACGGAACGGGCGGCGGACCGGGTCCGGTGGCCGGGCCGCCGCCGGGCCCGCCGCCGTACGCTCCGGCCCCTCCCGGCCGACCCGGCGGGCCAGCCCCCGGCCCGGCCAGGTCCCGGACAAGAAGCTGACCTTGGGGACGAAGCAGCTTCGCTCGTAGAAGGCGGCCAGTTCGTCACCGCCGCCCGCCCAGCAACCGATCCCCAGCAGGGCCCCGCCGGATCTCCGCGGTGTACGCCACCCGCTCGAGGCCGGGGATCAGACGGCGTCCAGCGCCGGATAGTCGGTGTAGCCCTTCGCGTCACCGCCGAAGAAGGTGGACGGGTCCGGCGTGTTGAAGGGCCCGCCGGCTTTCAGCCGGGCCGGCAGGTCCGGGTTGGCGAGGAACAGCGCGCCGTAGGCGATGATGTCGGCGATCCCGTCATCGATCACCGTGTGGTGCTCGGGGCCGGTCGGCCCCTCGGAGAAGACGTTGATGACGAGGGTTCCGGTGAACTGCTTGCGCAGCGCGAGCGTCAGCTCACGGGTGTCGGCCTGCTCCAGCACGTGGAGGTAGGCCAGACCGAGCGGTTCGAGCTCCGCCACGAGCGCGGTGTAGACGGCGTCCGGCTCGGGCTCCTCGATGCCGTTGTAGGGGTTTCCGGGCGAGATGCGCAACGCGGTCCGCTCGGCGCCGATCTCGGCGACGACGGCCTTGACCACCTCGACGGCGAAGCGGATGCGGGCCTGGTCGGAGCCGCCCCACTCGTCGGTGCGCAGATTGGTGTTGGGGGCCAGGAACTGCTGGATCAGGTATCCGTTGGCACCGTGCAGCTCCACGCCGTCGAAGCCGGCGTCCACCGCGTTGCGGGAGGCCTTCACGAAGTCGGCGATCGTCGCGCGGATCTCGGCGTCGGTGAGCTCGTGCGGCTCCACGAAGTCCTTCGGTCCCACGTGGGTGTAGACCTGGCCGGGCGCCGCGACCGGGGAGGGCGCCACCGGGACCAGCCCGTCCGGCAGCAGGACGGGGTGGCCGATCCTGCCCGCGTGCATGATCTGGGCGAAGATCCGGCCGCCCGCCGCGTGCACGGAGTCGGTGACCTTGCGCCAGGAGGTGACCTGCTCGGCGCTGTGGAGGCCGGGGGTGGACGGGTACCCCTGGCCCACCACGGAGGGCTGGATGCCCTCGGTGATGATCAGCCCGGCCGAGGCGCGCTGGGTGTAGTAGTCGACGGTGAGGTCGGTGGCCGTGCCGCCCTCACCGGCCCGGCTGCGGGTCATCGGCGCGAGGGCGATGCGGTTGGAGAGCTGCGTACCGGAGAGATCGACGGGATCGAACACGGTGGTCATGAAAGCCTCCTACATATTTACGTGGTCGGCCAAGTAACCGACCGTACGTCACTGTAGCGGATTACTTGGCCGACCAAGGTAAAGTTGACGAGAACGTCATGAACCCGGTTTCGGACCGGGCAGCGGCACCGCCCCGAGGAGTCCCGATGCAGGCCGACAGCACCGCCCCCGCCAATCCCGCCTGCACCGGCGGGCTGCCGAGTGCGGCGCTCGGCGGCCCGATCAGCCATGCCGTCTCCCGGGTCGCCCGGCTGCACAGGATCACTGCGGGCCGGCTGCTCAAGGGGCTCGGGCTCTATCCGGGTCAGGAGTTCCTGATGATGCACCTGTGGGACACCGGAGCGGTCCGCCAGGCCGAGCTGATCAAGGCCATGGACCTCGACCCCTCCACCGTCACCAAGATGCTCCAGCGTCTCGAACAGGCCGGTCACGTGCGCCGCCGCCCCGACCCGGACGACCGGCGGGCCGTCCTGGTCGAGGCGAGCGAGGAGAGCTGCGGCCTGTACGCCGAGGTGCGCGGCGCCTGGTCGGACCTGGAGGAGCACACCCTCGCGGGGCTCGGCCCGGCCGAGCGCGCGGAGCTGACCCGGCTGCTCGCCAGGGTGGAGGAGAACCTCTGTCGGGGAACCGGCGACTGCCCCTGACGCCGGAGCGGTCGGATCATTCCGTCGAGCGGAACGGATGTCAGCCATGACTTCCCGCCACCCGTCGTGAACGCGGTGCGGCAGGTCACTGTCGGCGCCCGCCGCTACGTCACAGGACCGAGGTCTCCTTCGAGCAGCGTCTGGGTGATCCGAGGCCGGCCCCAGAGCGCCAGGAGTTCGTCGGCCACGTCGATGCGCAGGGGATCCTGATCGCCACGGCCCCCGGCGGCTACGGCCGACAAGGCGGATGGGACGCCCCCGGCGTCCGGAGAGACTCGCCATTCGTGTCCGCCGACGACAACCGTCCCCGCCGCCGGGGCAGACTGCAGCCCTGCCGGCCGACGCGTCCCGCGACGCGGACGGACCGGGCAGCGGGCCCTCCGTGTCGCCGTCCAGCAGAAGCCGCAGCACGGGCTCCCAGGCCGCGAAGCCTCGTACCGATGGCGAGGGGGCCTCTGGTCAACCATGCGTCAGACCGTATGCGGCACCGCTGACAGGTGATGCCATCGCGTCCCCACGTCGCCGGAGGCCGGCATGACGCACGGTGGGCGGCGTCCGACTTCCTCCGGGTGACGAAGGGGCGGGTTGGGTAGCGAGCACGGAGCCGCCTGGAGCGGCTGGTCTTCCGCGGCCACGAAGCAATGCACGACCTGAGCGCCCGAACGCGGCCCGCCGCATCGCCCGCAGGCCCGGCGGACCCAGGCGCGCACGGCCTAGAGGGACACCGCGTCCAACGCGCGGTCGACATCGGCCTCGGTGTTGTACAGGTGGAAGGCCGCCCTCAAGTTTCCCGCCCGGGCCGATACGATCACTCCGGCCGCCGCCAGGTCGGGCTCCCGGCCCCCCAAGCCGGGTACGGCGACGATCGCGGAGGTGCCGGGCACCGCCTCGTGCCCGATCGACGCCAGCCCTTCCCGGAAGCGGGCGGCGAGCCCGGTGGCATGGGCGTACACCGCGTCCACCCCGACCTCGGCCAGCAGGTCCAGGGACTGCTCGGCCCCGTGATAGGCGAGGAACGCGATCGGTTCGTCGAATCGCCGGGCGTCGGCGGCGAGCTTCTCGACCGGCCCGTACGTACTGTTCCAGCGGTCCTCGGCCGCGAACCAGCCCGCGTAGAGCGTCGGCAGGGTCTCCTGCGCCGCCTCGGTCACGGTCAGGAACGACGAGCCCCGTGGGCACATCAGGAACTTGTATCCGCCGGTGACGGTGTAGTCGTACGCTCCGGCGTCCAACGGCAGCCATCCGGCCGACTGGCTGGCGTCGAGCATCGTCCGGGCCCCGTGCGCGGCCGCGGCCGCACGGACCGCGTCCAGGTCGGCGACCCGGCCGTCGGCGGACTGGACGGCCGAGAAGGCGACGAGCGCGGTCCCGGGCCGTACGGCGTCGGCCAGTTCGGTCAGCGGGACGTAGCGCATCCGCAGGTCCCCGCGCACCGCGAAGGGGCTGACCACCGAGCTGAACTCCCCGATCGGCGCGAGGACTTCGGCGCCCGACGGGAGGGAGGCCGCGACGATACCCACATGGGCGGCGACGGAGCCGCCGACGGCGACCCGTGCGGGCGTGACACCGGCAATCCGGGCGAACCCGGCGCGGGCGGCGTCGACCGAGTCGAAGCTCCCCGCGCCGCCCCGGACGCCCACGGCGCTCTCGTCGGCGAGCTTCTTGACGGCGTCGAGTGCGCGACGGGGCAGCAACCCGCAGGTGGAGGTGTTGAGATAGGTGGTCTCGGATGCGAATTCGGTGGCCCTGGCCTGGTCGATCGCAGAAGTCTCCATGCGGAACAGCCTGACGGCCGCTCAACCTCGCGTCAATCACGTATGTTTGAGCGGCGCGCCCAAGAAGTCCTTATACGCGCTGGTCGGACGGGTCGGTTCGGGGAACTTCGCAGGCCCCGTCCGCATCGCAGGCCGCCGCGTCCCCTCCGACCTGGGTCAGGCCGGGGACCTCTCGGTCCTTCCACGCCTGTTTCAGGGCCTGGGTGAAGACCTCCGCGGGCTGCCCACCGGAGATGCCGTAGCGCCGGTCGAGCACGAAGAACGGTACGGCGTTGGCGCCCAGCTCGGCGGCCTCACGCTCATCGGCCCGGACGTCGTCGGCGTACGCCTCGGGGTCGGCCAGCACCGCACGCGCCTCATCGGCGTCCAGTCCCGCCTCGACGGCCAGGCCGGCCAGCACCGCATCGTCGAAGACCGAGCGCTCCTCGGCGAAATTCGCCCGGTGGACGAGGGTCAGCAGCTCTTCCTGGCGTCCGCGCGCCTTGGCGAGGTGGAGCAGCCGGTGGATGTCGAAGGTGTTGCCGTGGTCGCGCCCCTCGGTGCGGTAGCCGAGCCCCTCGGCCTGCGCGTTCGCCGCGACGTTGGCCTCCATGCCGCGGGCCTCTTCGGGAGTGCGCCCGTACTTCTGCGCCAGCATGTCGATGACCTGCTCGATGTCGCCCTTGGCACGGCCGGGGTCGAGCTCGAAGGAGCGGTGGACCACCTCGACCTCGTCACGGTGGTCAAAGCCGGCCAGCGCCTTCTCGAACCGCGCTTTTCCGACATAGCACCACGGGCAGGCGATGTCGCTCCATATCTCGACGCGCATGACTCTTCTACTCTCCAGCTCTGCTGTGACCGGCACGGAGGGAGCCTCCGCCGCCGCTTCAACGTACGGAAGAAGCGGCTGATTCCCGGCGCCCGCCGGGAGACCCGGGCGGACCCGTCCGGCGTGATGCCGTACAGGTCAGCCGGCCGCTCAGCGGCCCGAGCGGCCGGAAGGGGGGCGGGCACCTCGAACGGGACCAGCGTGCCGCCCACCGCGGGCATGGCGGCGAGGACCAGCTCGCCGTCCTGCCACAGCGGCCGGACGAACTCCCGGGCGACCAAGCGGGTCGCGAGGTCCGGCCCGTCCGCCGTGCCGTGCCCCCGGCCGTCCCGGGCAGCCTCGGAGACGATTGTTCCGGGGGTGGCGGTCCGGCTGCCTCCGCGCGTGTTCCTCCTCTTTCCTCGCGAGGCACGCTCCGGGAATCGCAGGCCGCCGTGGTCACCGCGACGTGCGGCCTGCGATTCCCGGCGTCAGCGGAGCAGTGGGGGAGGCCACGCTGACAGCGCCGGATAAGGCGACGGCCATCAGCCGGGGAGAAATGGCCATTGCTCTCGAAACAGCCCGCGGCAAGCCGTGCAACCCCCACATCGGGGGGAATGAAGCACACCGGTCCGATACGCGAACGGATTCCGAAAAATCTGAATCACTCCTTGCCAGGGGCAGCCGGAAGACCGCCCGCATGCCCACCTCGGCGCACCGGCACGGCATCAGGAAAGACCCGGCGCCAACTCCTGTATTCAGCCTGCCCGCAGATGGGAAACGAGGGGCGTGAGCCGCTCCCCCATACCGAGCCCGCGAACAAATGCCTCGCTCAAGACGGGGGTTGACGGACGGTCACAGCTGGTGCAACCTTCAGTGACGGACCGGAACATGAGCTTCCGCTCGCCGGAGCATTCCGGTTGACCGGGCGTTTCGATTGAGTTGCACAGAACGGCAGATGCGGTGAAGAAACGTTTCCCCTCATTACAGGTGCGCACCTACTGAAGGCCGAAACCGAAGCTTTTCAGTGAGGCACACGAGTTCTTCGCGCTCACCGCACGCAGCGGCTCACCATCCGCTTCGCCGCCGTTCGTCCGTCACCCGCCTTCGGCAATCGACGGACGAACCGGAATTCCGCCGGCGGCGATCCGGTCGGTACGCAAACCCTTTCGCGCAACGTCCGTCATCGGGCGCCCGGGCAGTGACCGGTGACGGACCACGTCGTCACGCATCAGTCCGTTCGACACCTCACACCGTCATGCCGCACCGGAGAACGGGCGTACACCCGCTCTCCGGGCGCGACGGGGACCCACTCGAACGGCTGTACGCCAAACAACTCGTCTACCGAAGGATCGGAACATGGCAATTGATGTGGTGCGGGAATCCGCGCTGGCTGACCGGGTCGTCGTGTGGGAGGAGTCCGCACGTGACGGCGCCCAGGCGAAAACCCTGATGTCGGCCGGCTTCCGGGTCCGCCTGGCGCGCGAGCAGGGAAAGATGTTCGGCGAGGACGGGCCGCGGCACGTGGTCTTCGCTGCCGGGTTCCCGGCGGTGTGCGCCGAGGAGTTCGAGGCGGTCCGGCAGGTCGCCGTCGAGGCCGAGGGCACGGTGAGCGTGTCCGCTGTGTGCCGGGGAACGGCCCAGGACGTGCGGCAGGCCCTGGCCTCGGTCAAGGGCACGGCGCACGCCCGGATCATGGTGATCGTGCCGGCCTCGGAGGCGATGGCGCAGGTGATGACCCACCGTCCCGCCGCCGAAGCTCTGGCCGCGGGTGTGGACCTGGTCAGGGGCGCCCGTGAGATGGACGACTCGGTCGTCGTGGACGTCTGCCTGGCCGACGCCTCGCGCGCCGACCACGCCCTGATGGCCGACTACGCCGCGCGGATGACCGATGCGGGTGCCGGTGTCGTGGTGCTGGCGGACACCGTCGGCGACCAGCTGCCCGCCGAAGCAGAGGCGATGTTCACCGCCGTACGGAGCCAGGCCGGCCAGGACGTGGTGTTCGCCTCCCACCTGCACAACGACCTCGGGCTGGGCCTGGCCAACACACTGCAGGCCCTGCGGGCCGGTATCCGCGTGGTCTCCAGCTCATGGCTGGGCATCGCCGAGCGCAGTGGTCTGGTCGCCACCGAACAGCTGCTGTTCCTGCTGGCCTACCGGCCCGACCGCGCCAAGGAACTGCTGGGTGAGCAGGCCTCGCCCTGGTGGACCGCCCCCGACCTGACCCGTCTGCCCGAGATCGCGCGCATGGTGTCGCAGGAGACCGATGTGCCGCTGAGCGTGACCACGCCGATCGTCGGGAGCGGGGTGGGTACCATCTCCACCGGCACACCGTTCGTCCACCCGCAGCTGTTCCAGCCCTACGACCCCCGTGAACTGCTGGGCATCGAACCGCGCATCCTGCTCACCCACCTTGCCAGCGCCCGGGTGATCACAGCGGTCGCCGCACGGCTCGGACGGGATCTGGACAGGGAACAGACCAAGGCTGCGGCGCAGTGGGTCAAGACCCGCGCCTACCAGCAGGGCCGCGCCCTGGTGGACGAGGACGAGTTCGCCGGCTTCCTCGACGGCCTCGTCTCCGCCTCCTGAAAGGGACGACATGACCAGCAGTCCGACCGTCGGCGCCGACCACGTCCGCCAGGCCCTGTCCAGCCGGCGAGCAGTGGTGCTTCCCAACCCCGCACCGCTGACCTACGTCGTCGCCGCCACCACCCCGCACGCCGTCAACCTCGCCAAGGGGCGGCCCGCCGACCAGGCCGTCGCCCTGTGGATCCACCACCCCCGAACCGCCGGGACCGTCATCGACGCACTCGCTCTCGGCCCTGAGCCGGCCGCCGCGGCCCGGCGCCTGCTGACCGAGGAGCGGGTGACCCTGCTCGCTCCGCTGCGGGAGGACCACCCGCTGCCCGACTGGATGGGTCCGGCGGCCAAGGACGGGTGGACGCTGCTGTTCGGCGCTCGCTGGGCGCCCCTCCTCCCGGTGCTGGAGGATCATCCGGTCCTCTACGTCAGCAGTGCCAACCGCACCGGGCACCCGCCGGCTGCCACCGCGTCCGCCGCCCGGGCGATGTTCCCCGGCGACATCCCCGTCCTGGACCCCGCCTCGCTCCCCGGCACCGGCGAGGAGCGGGAAGGGGCACCACGCGCGGCCACCACCACCGTGCGCCTGCACTCCGACGGCTCCGTCGATCTGCACCGCAACGGCGCACAGGACCGGATGTACCCGCATGCCGGCGGCTACCAGGACCACCTGCGCGCCGCCTACGGGCTCCGGTGACCGAACGGGCACGGCCCGCGGACGGCGGCCACCGGACACCGCCGGAACGGCCGTCGGGTCCGCACGGGCTTCGGGACGCCCCCCGGCCGGGGAGGTAGTGCGGGACCGATGGTTTCCGCGTCACCGGCAGTCGAAGATCATGGATGGTGCACGACGGCCGCGACGCGCCCGCCATGTCCACCGGTCCGATCCGCTGGGAACCAGACACGGGATACCGAGGAACTTCAGATGCGTACTCTGATCAGCACCGCCTTCGTCTCGCTCGACGGTGTCGTGGAGGCCCCGGGTGGCGAGCCCGGCTACCGGAACTCCGGATGGACCGTCAACGGCGTGGAGTTCCTCCCCGAGGCCTTCGAGATCAAGGGCAGGGAGCAGGAGGAGGCCTCGGCGATGCTGATGGGCAGGGTCAGCTACGAGGCGTTCAGCCCGGTGTGGCCCGGTATGGAGGACTTCGCCGGTTACAAGGCCATGCCGAAGTACGTCGTCTCCACCACACTCACCGACGACGACCTGGTGCCGGAGTGGGGTGAGACCACGATCCTGCGCTCGCTCGACGGGGTCGCCGCGCTGAAGGAGACCGAGGGCGGCCCGATCATCGTCCACGGCAGCGCCACCCTGAGCCGGAACCTCTCGGACGCCGGCCTGATCGACCGCTACCACCTGCTCGTCTTCCCGCTCCTGCTCGGCGCGGGCAAGCGCCTCTTCAGCACCACGGACAAGGACACCCAGAAGCTGAAGCTCGTCGAGTACGAGGCCTACGCCAACGGCCTGCAGAAGAACGTCTTCGACGTCGTCCGCTGAAGGCTCCGCCACGCGGGACAGCGCGCCGCCCGCGCCTGCAGGGTCCCGGACAGGCCGGAGGGCCCGAAATCCTCTCGGATCCGGGGCCTCCGGCTGTGCGCGTGCGGTGACGTCAGCTGCCGTCGCGCAGATCCCCGGGGCCGGTGGGCCGGAAGGCGATCCGGTCGAACGCCGCCGTGCAGCCGTCGCCCGTCGGCGACTGGACGAGGAAGCCGATACGGGCGGCCGCCCGCTCCTGCTCCGTGCCGAGGGTGAACAGCCGGACGAAGGTCCACCGCTCGCCGTCCATCGAGGCGTGGAAGGCGAAGGCACCACCGGTGCGGCTGAGCCGCAGCCAGCAGCTGTCGCCCTCCACGACGGCGGAGTTCACGTCGTCGGACTGGCCCCGGGTGACCACGGTGCAGACCGTGGGGCGTTCCGGGGAGAGCTCCAGGCAGAGCTTCGCCCACTCCCGCTCTCCGACGTGGAGGTAGAGCACGCCCGCGTCGAAGGCGGCGGCGAATCCGACGCGTACCCGGGCGATCAGCTGGAAGTCGCCCTCCGGCGCCGCCCCGAGCAGGCGCGGCGCGTCGCTCGCGGGCTCCAGGGCGTCAGCGCCCGGCGGCACGAAACGGTCCTGCTCGGCACCTGCCGAGCCGGTCAGCACACCGCCCTCGTACGCCCATTCCCCCTCGGGCCCGAAGGGTTCCAGGGCGAAGGGGAGCTCGGGCAGCCGTACCGCCGTCACGCGTGGCGCCCGTCCACCCGGCGCGGCAGGTTCTGCGGGTTCTCCTCGCGGAGCTCCGGCGGCAGCAGCGCCTCGGGGGTCGACTGGTAGCTGACCGGGCGCAGCCAGCGCTCGATCGCGGTGGCGCCGACCGAGGTGGAGGTGGAGGTGGTGGCCGGGTAGGGGCCGCCGTGGTGCTGGGCGGGGGCGACGGCGACACCGGTCGGCCAGCCGTTGACCAGGACGCGTCCGGCCACCGGGGTGAGCTCGGCCAGCAGTCCGGCGGCGCTGCCGTCGGCCTCCTCCGTGGCGATCTGGAGGGTGGCGGTGAGGTTCCCCGGCAGGCGGGACAGCACGGCGGTGATCTCGTCGGCGGAGTCGTAGCGCGCGACGACGGTGACCGGGCCGAAGCACTCCTCCAGGAGCGCGTCGTGCGGCCCCTCCTGGGCCAGCCGCTGCGCCGGTACGGTGAGGAAGCCCGCGGAGACCGTGTGGTCGCCGCCCGCGCCCGGGGTGACCGGGGCCTCCACGTCCGGGAGCGCGGCACGTTCGGCCACTCCCTGGACGAAGGCATCGCGCATCCGGTGGTCGAGCATGACCCCGGCGCCCGTACCGCTCACCGTCTCGGTCAGCGACTTCAGCAACTGGTCGCCCGCCTCGCCGGTCGGGGCGAACACGAAGCCGGGCTTGGTGCAGAACTGTCCGGCACCCATGGTCATCGAGCCACCGAGCCCGGCACCGATCTGCTCACCGCGCTCGGCTGCCGCCGCCTCGGTGACGACCACGGGGTTGAGCGAACCGAGCTCGCCGTGGAAGGGGATGGGGGTGGGCCGGGCGGCCGCGGCGTCGAACAGGGCCCGGCCCCCACGGATCGAGCCGGTGAAACCGGCGGCGGAGACGAGCGGGTGCTTCACCAGCTCGACGCCCGCCTCGAAGCCGTGGACCACGGTCAGGACGTCTTCCGGCAGACCGTGCTGCGCCGCGGCCCTGCGCAGGAGCGAGGCGCAGATCTCCGAGGTCGCCGGGTGGTCCGGGTGCGCCTTGACGACGACCGGGCAGCCCGCGGCGAGCGCGCTCGCGGTGTCGCCGCCGGGAACGGAGAAGGCGAGCGGGAAGTTGCTGGCGGCGTAGACGGCGACGACACCGAGCGGGATCTTGTAGCGGCGCAGGTCCGGCCAGGGCGGGGTCCGGGTGCCGTCCTCGTGGTCGATGTGAATGTCGAGGTAGGCGCCCTCGTCGACGACCTCCGCGAAGGCCCGCAGCTGCGCGGCCGTGCGGGCGAGCTCTCCGGTCAGCCGGGCCGGGCCGAGCGCGGTCTCCGCGTCGGCCGCCTCGATGACGTGTTCCTTGGCCTCGGCGAGCAGGTCGGCCGCGGTGCGCAAGAACGCGGCGCGTACGGCGCGGTCGGCCAGCGCTCCGCGAACGGCGTGCGCCGCCCGGACCGCACGGTCGACCTCCTCCGCTGTAGCCTCCACCGCAACCTGCTCACGCGGGTTCCCCGTTCGGGGGTCGACGCTCCAGACTGGTGCTGCTGCCACCGTGTTTCCTTCCGTTCCACTGCCACACAGGAGAAGTTGTTCGGTATTCTGAACAGCGTTCCTGAACGTGAATACACAGGAACTCTATTTCCGGGCGTTCCGTGTTGGCAAGAAGTCGCAGGGTCGTACAAGAAGGCTGGAAGGGGCATAAGGCATGTCGGTAGGCGAGTCCGGTGGGGCACAGGTCAAGTCCGCTGTACGGACGGTGGAACTGCTCGAATACTTCGCGGGGCGCCCCGGTATGCACTCGCTGGCTGCCGTGCAGGAGGCCGTCGGCTACCCCAAGTCCAGCCTCTACATGCTGCTGCGCACGCTGGTGGAGCTCGGCTGGGTGGAGACCGACGCCACGGGCACCCGGTACGGCATCGGCGTACGCGCCCTGCTGGTGGGCACCTCGTACATCGACGGCGACGAGGTCGTCGCCGCCGCCCGGCCCGCCCTGGACCGGCTCTCCGACGACACCACGGAGACCATCCACCTGGCCCGGCTGGACGGGACGAACGTGGTGTACCTCGCCACCCGCCAGTCCCAGCACTATCTGCGCCCCTTCACCCGCGTCGGCCGCCGGCTGCCCGCGCACTCCACCTCGCTCGGCAAGGCGCTGCTGGCGACCCACAGCGACGAGCAGGTCCGCAAGATGCTGCCCGAGACGCTGCCGGCGCTGACGGAGCACACCCTCACCGACCGCGAGAAGCTGATCGAGGAGCTGCACCTCATCCGCGAGCAGGGATACGCGGTGGACCGCGAGGAGAACACGCTGGGGCTGCGCTGCTTCGGCGTAGCCGTCCCGTACCGCACGCCCTCGCGCGACGCGATCAGCTGCTCGGTGCCGGTCGCGCGGCTCACGCCGGCGCACGAGCAGATGGTCAAGGACGCCCTGTTCGACGCCCGCGACCGGCTCACCCTGGCGACCCGCAGGCTCTGAGCACCGGGCACGTCACGCCGAGCGGTCCGGGTCATGCCCCGCCCGGAGCGCCGGAGGTGGCGCACCTGAGAAACCGGTGAGAAGGAACACGAACGGGAACGTACCCGGCGCCCCCGTTCGTCCCTCCCGCGGGATGAACAAGACAATCAGGCGCGCTTCGGTCTTCTGTCTGCTGATGGTTCTCGCCCTGCTGGTGCGGGCGACCTGGGTGCAGGCGTACGAGGCCCGGGCGCTCGCAGACGACGAACACAACCGGCGGAACACGATCGCGCAGTACGCGCAGCCGCTCGGCGACATCATCGTGGCCGGCTCCCCGGTCACCGGTTCGAAGGAGACGGACGGCGACGACCTCCGCTACAAACGCACCTACACCCAGGGCGAGCTGTACGCGGCGGTCACCGGTTACAGCTCGCAGGCCTACGGCGCCACCCAGCTCGAAGGCATCTACAGCGATGTCCTCGACGGCACCGACGACCGGCTCAAGAACCCCGCCGATGTGATCACCGGCAAGCAGACGGCTCCGGGCGATGTGCTGACGACCATCGACCCGGACGTGCAGAAAGCGGCCTTCGAGGCACTCGGGGACGACCGGGGCGCGGCGGTCGCGATGGACCCGGAGACCGGGCGGATCCTGGGGATGGTCTCCTCGCCCTCGTACGACCCCTCCGGCATCAGCGGGACGGCGGACGGCGACGCCTGGCAGAAGCTGCTCGATGACAAGACCAAGCCTCTGGTCAACCGGGCGCTGCGGCAGCCGCTGCCGCCCGGCTCCACCTTCAAGCTGGTGGTGGCCTCGGCGGCACTGGAGAACGGCCTGTACGGCTCGGTCGACGAGCCCACGGACAGCCCCGACCCCTACACCCTGCCGGACACGAGCACGGTCCTGTCGAACGAGAACGCTTCGGCACCCTGCGAGAACGCCACGCTGCGCACCGCGCTCCAGTACTCCTGCAACAACGTCTTCGCGAAGCTGGCGGCCGATCTCGGCCAAAACAAGCTGAAGGCGATGGCGGATGCCTTCGGTTTCGACACGGAGAAGCTGGACGTGCCCGTGCGGGCGTCGGAGAGCGTCTACCCGACCGGCATGGACAAGGCCCGAACAGCGCTGACCGGGATCGGGCAGTTCGAGGTGACCGCGACCCCGATGCAGATGGCCATGGTCTCGGCCGCCCTCTCCGACGGCGGCGAGCTGGCCGCCCCGCACATGGTCTCGAAGGTGACCGACGCCGACGGCTCCACGCTGCAGGAGTACCCGGACGGCGACAGCGAGCGGGTCGTGAAGGAATCGACGGCCGAGCAGCTGCGCAGCGCGATGGTCACCGTCGTGGAGGAGGGGACGGGCAGCAACGCGCAGATCGACGGTGCCGAGGTGGGCGGCAAAACGGGAACCGCGCAGAACGGCGTGGACAACAGCAACACCCCGTACGCCTGGTTCACCTCGTACGCGAAGGACGACTCCACCGGCAGGCAGGTCGCGGTCGCGGTGGTCGTCGAGGACTCCGGGGCGGCCCGCTCCGAGGTCAGCGGCAACGGCCTGGCCGCGCCGATCGCGCAGAAGATGATGAAGGCGGCCCTGAAGGGATGAGTCCGGGCGCACCTCCGCGTCGTGAGGCCACGACGCGGAGGTGCGCCCGGATCTCGTCCACCTGACGCACGGGGCTTCAGGTTCTCGCCGTGTTACGCCTTACTGGGAGGCTCACACGCGTCGAAGCGCTCCCGGGTACGCATTGGTACGCTCTCGCCCCGCGAGCGGGGCTGGGAACGTACACAACTCGTTCGAGCGTGCAGGGATCCCGTGCAGAGGAGAGGTACCCGTGGGCACAGTCCTGGACGATGCTGCTGCCGCCGAGTTCCATGCGTTCTTCGAGGCGCACTACGCCGAACTCGCCCGCCTCGCGCGCCTGCTGACGGGCGAGGCCGACGCCGCGGACGATCTGGCCGCCGACGCGCTCATGGCGCTCTGGCACCGCTGGGACCGGGTCAGGGGCGCCGACCATCCGGCGGCCTACGCGAGGGGCGTCGTGGCCAACCTGGCGCGTACGCGCATCCGCAGCGCGGTGCGTGAGCGCCGCCGAATCGCGCTGTTCTGGGCGCCCCGGGGGGCCGGGGACGGCTACGCGGCGGACGGGCCCGACGTGCCGGCCGTGGTGGATGTCCAAGAGGCTCTGCGCCGGCTGCCGTTCCGCAAGCGCGCGTGCGTGGTGCTGCGGCACGCCTTCGACCTGTCCGAACGGGACACCGCTCTGGTCCTCGGGGTGTCGGTGGGTACGGTGAAGAGCCAGACCTCGCGCGGTGTGGCGGAACTCCAGCGGCTGCTCGGGCCCCGGACCCCGGCGGCACAGGTACAGGTGGCGGCCGCCGGGCAGCGCACCGGAGGAAGGCACTGATGGACGAGGACCTGCGGGAGCGGCTGCGCACGGCCGCCGCGTCGCACCGCCCCGACCGGGCACGGATGCTGGCCCGGATCGAGCGCGGCATGGCGGAGGAACCGCCGGCCCGTCCCGCGCACGCCCCTCGCGCGCCGATGCCCTGGCTGCGTGTCGCCGGCACGACGGCGGCGGTGTGCGGAGTGCTGACGGCCGGCGCGTTCGCGGTAACCTCGGCGGGTCAGGACGAGCCGGCGGGCGGGCGGCGGGTGGCCGTCGAACCGGCGGCGCCCTCCTCGGCAGGCAGTACACCGCCGTCCCCGGACCGCGGCGGCGCGCTGCCCGCCGGGAGGGGACCACTGTGGTCGGACGGTTCACTGAACCCGAACAGCAACGGCTACTGGGCGCAGAGCGAAGTGACGGTCAAGACGGGCCGGCCGCTGTCCTCGCTCAGCGTCGAGCTCCGGATCGCGCTGAACGGCGGGGTGAACACCACCGGTTCCTGGCGCTCCCTGCCGGAGCGCGACTTCGCGGCGTCGGCGCGAGAGGAGGACGGCTTCCTCGTCTACCGCTGGACCCTCAAGGCGGGACGGAGCGTGCCGACCGGTACGCACACCTTCGCGGGGCAGTACAACCACGCTTCGGGCACCCGTGACACCGGCCGGGACGACTACACGGCCCGTGCGGGCGCCGCGGGTGGACAGACGTCGGTGGGCGGCGACTTCACGGAGACTCACTGAGCGCAGGGCGTGTGACGCTCGAGACGAAGGCAGATACGACCGGTGCGGAAAAAGACCCGGAACACGGCAACCCTTTTTCCGGCGGTGGCGACCCCTGAGCGCAACACACTGCCCCCACCCCCTAGGAAACGGGACCGAACAGCATGAGCGAACGAGCGCACACGCACCGGCGCAGGCCCGGCAAGCGCCGTATGGCCGCCGCCCTGACCGCGGCCCTGGGTCTCACCGGCGCCGCTCTGGCCACCAAGGCAGCGGTCCGGACGGCACGTACTGCCGCTACACCGCGTCGGACCTCAGCTACGACTAGGGGCCTGTCCCGCGGATCATGTGACCTTCTGACCGGTTGTTCGCCGGTTGGGCACGGGCCGCGCGAGGGACGCGGGGCAGGGACCACGGCGATCACTCCTGGGCAGGAGTGTGAGGGCGCGCCGAGATCTGGGGAGGTCGAGGCGCGCCCTTCCGGTTCGTGTGCGCGGATCGGTCCTCCGGGATCGGGTGCCGGGCAGTTGCCGGGGTGGCGGTCGTCCCGGCTGGATTCGGTGGGACGGGCCGGCACGCGACTCCGTTCCTTGAGACCGGACCCGGGGCGGCTCCACGAGCAGACGACGGGCGTGGCGAAGACGCAGAACGGGTGAATACCTCCACGCCGGTCACCACAGGGGTTCGGCCGCCAGGGCGGAGGCGATACTGATCGTGACACTCGCCTCGGCGTCGAACCGGCTCCGGATCCGGGCCGGGCCGGGGGCCGCACCTTTGCCGGAGTCTCCGAGGGGAGCCGTTCATGACCACGGCGAAAGACCTGTTCATCATCACCATGGACCCGAGCCTGGAGCCTGCCGTGGGACAGGGTGACCTGTCGCTCGCACTCGCGGGGGCCGAGCTGATCGATCTCATCGGTGCGGGGGCCATCACCGTGGACGGCGACCGTATCGTGCCGGGCGGGCCGCTGACGCCGGACGATCGGCTTCTCGGCGAGGCTGCGGCACGGCTCACTCGCCAACCGCCTAACGAACGGATCGAGGACTGGCTGTGGCGCCGGGGCCAAGACCTCGCGGCCGGGTACCAGGCCGCGTCGGAGGAGGACGGTGAGCTGACGCGGAAGCGGAGCGGCCTGTTGGCCTTCGGCTCGGAACGCGTGGAACCGGTCGATACGCCCAACCGCCGCCGGGCAGCCGATCGCTGGGAGGAGAAGGAACCCGTCCTGGCCGCCCTCGCCTCGGTCGTGGGTATCGACGGCGGGCCACCCGACGACGAGCCCGGCCTCGACGACGAGGCGGTGACGACCGTGGTGGCCGCCGTCCACGACGCGGTGATGGAGCTGGAGGCCGTGCGCCAGAGGCGGACCGTCGAGAACGCGGCGTTCGCCAACCTCTGGCGCGGCCCGTGAGCCGGGCCCGCGACCGACGCCGACGGCAGGGGTGAGCTATCGCCCGGCCGTGGGCGGGGCCCGTGAAGTATCGACGGACCGGCTCCGGTCGGGGCCCTGCCGACACCCGCTCCCGCCTGGGCCACACCGCCCGGACAGCCCGAGCGACGCCCCCGACGGCTGACCCCGGCGACGTGCGCGGCTGATGGTCAGCCACGGCCCGGGCAGGCCACGTGCGCAGCAGCCCGGGAGTCCGCGCAGCAGCCGTCAGGCGTGCGCCGGCTCCCGTTCCGTTTCGGCCGCCGCTCGGGCGGTGGAGGCCGTACCGCGCCAGTAACCGCAGAAGTAGATCTGCTGCTTGTCGATACCTCGCTCGTTCACCAGGTAACGCCGCACCGACGTGGCCAGGGTGGACTCGCCGGCTATCCAGACGTACGGCGTGCCGGGCGGGAAGCGCAGGGTGCGCAGCGCCTCCACCGTCCGGGAACCGTGCGAGCCCGAGCGGTACAGCCAGGTCGCCTCACCAGCCAGGTCCAGCACGTCCTGCGCGTCCTTGACTTCGAGCAATGTGTGCACCGGGGTGCGGGCGCCTTCGAGCATGGAGGCGATCGCGGGCAGAGCCGTCTCGTCGCCGATCAGCAGTTGCCAGTCGGCGTCTCCGGCCTGGTACCGGGCACCGTCGCTGAGGATGCCGATCCGGTCGCCCGGTTCGGCCGCGCCGGCCCAGGCCGACGCCGGACCGCTGTCCCCGTGCAGCGCGAAGTCGACGTCGAGCCGACGGCGAGCGTGATCGATCCGGCGAACCGTGTAGTTGCGGACGACAGGGCGCCGCTCCGCCGGCATCGCCTGCAGTTCGGTCCACCAGTCGGAACTGGTCGGCAGCTGCAGGTCATCGCTGACCGGGAGGAACAGCCGCACCAGGTGGTCGGGGCCGGCGTAGTGGAAGTCGCCCACCTCGTCCCCGGCCAGCGTGATCCGGACCATGCGCGCCGTGAGTCGGCGCACCCCGGCGACACGCACGAACATGGGCCGCTGCGGTGGCACTTGACGGGCTGCGAGCGATGGCGACATCGAAGAACCACTCCTGAACACGGGACACCGTTATTAGGTTAGGTTTAACTTACTTGCACCGGTGCTCGAGTGCCACACCGCAGCCACAGCCACTGAATGCGTGGCATCTCCGACGCGGCGGACACCAGGGAGAGGCCGGCCCGAAGCAGATCGCGGACGCGGTCCGCCCAACGTTCTTTTCCGGCCCTCTTTCATGACAGGGGCATGATAAGTGCGGGAGGAAGGGCATAGACCTGCCCGGGAGAACCTGCGACCGGCCACCCCGCTGATGCAGCCCTCCCCCCGCTCTCGGTTCCGAGCTGAGCCGAGTCCCCACCAGTGAAGGGACAGCAATGCCGTTCTCCTTATGGCTGAAGGCAGCCGGCACCGCCGCCGCGGTCACCCTGGCCGCGGCAACCGCAGCGCACGCCGCGCCCGTACCGGAGCCGGCCGCGGCGAAGAACGCGGCAGCGGTAGTGATCCACTACGACGACAGCCGAGCAGGCGGCTGGGAAGCGGCGATCACCGCCGGAGTCGCGTCGTGGAACCAGAACGTCAGCAACGTCAGGCTGGTCGAAGCCACGTCCGGCGTCCGGGCCGAGATCCAGATCGTCGCCACCAGCGGCTGGCCGCAGGCGACACTCGGCCCGGTGCGCCCGGGCGGCCAGGTGCGTGTCGAACTCGGCAGCCAGGCGGTATCTCAGGGCCATGACAAGACCCGCATCGCCGCCCACGAGATCGGGCACAGTTTGGGCCTGCCCGACACCAAGCCCGGCCCGTGCTCCCAGCTGATGTCAGGATCAAGCGCAGGCACCAGTTGCAGGAACGCGGTCCCGAACGCGACCGAACAAGCCCGCGTCGAGTACGCCTACGCCAACGGCCTGGCCTCGCTCATTCCAGCCGACGGCCGCACTCTGGTGGACGCGCCCTAGCCGGCAGGACGACCACCGCGCGAGGCGCCCGACGCGCTCTGCACGGTCGGGCACCTCGCGCACGCAGGCTGTTCACCGGGTCCTCTGCGATCGGACTCCGGGCCTCGGCCGCGCGCGTCGTGCCGGGTGCCGTTGAGGCTTCGCGTCAGGCCGGGCCCAGGACACAGAACTCGTGGCCCTCCGGGTCGGCCAGGCACCTCCACGGGACGTCGCCCTGGCCGAGGTCGAGGTCGGTGGCGCCGAGGGCCCGCAACCGGGCCACCTCCGCGTCCTGTTCATCACCGGCGTACGGCAGCAGATCAAGATGGACGCGGTCCGGCACGGTCTTCACGCCCGGCGTGCGGAGGAACTCGAGATAAGGGCCGACACCCTCGGCGGAGCGCAGCACCGCATGATCGTCAGTCACCTCGTGCAGGCTCCAGTCCGTCGCCTCACCCCAGAACCGGGCCATGGCCCGCGGATCCACGCAGTCGGCCACCACCACGGCGATCGGACCGGTGTCCCGGTAGATCTCCCGCGGCTCCAGCACGCAGAACTCGTTGCCCTCCGGGTCGGCGAGGACCGTCCACGGCACGTCGCCCTGGCCCACGTCGGCGGGCGTCGCGCCGAGAGCCTGGAGACGCGCGACCAACTCCGCCTGATGGGCCGCAGAGGTGGTGGCGAGATCGAGGTGCACACGGTTCTTCGGCGCTGCCTTGGGTTCCGGGACGGTAACGACGTCGATGCAGACGGCTACCGGGTCCGGCCAGACAAAGCCGCCGCCAGGTTCGACGTTGGTCACGCCCGGCCCCTCGCTGGAGACTCCCCAGCCGAGCGCCTGCGCCCAGAACCGGCCGACCACCGAGTCGTCCAGAGCCTTTATGTTCACCTGAACAGGTCGCAGTGCCATGCCTGCGATCCTACGTGCCCGCGGGTGAGCGGGCTCTCTGCGTGTAACGCTACGAGGCGGCCGGCCGGTCGACTGCGGGCCGTGTCGATTTCCGGGCGAGCCATGTGTCCAGCCAGGCGTACACCTCGTCCTGCATGGCGGCCGTGAAGGCATGGCCGATGTCCGGCCACACCTTGGTGGTGAGCCGGTCGCCCGCTCCCTGCGACTCCCAGACCGCGCGCAGCTTCGCGTACGCCGTCTCCACTCCGGCCGCCGTGAAGAGGTGGTCCCGGCCGCCAGCGTGGAAGAGCGCGGGCTTCGGGGCGGCGAGTGAGGCCACGTCCGGGATGTCGAGATGGCGGTGCAGCCCGGGGTGGAGCATGAAGTACGCGGACTGGCCGCGCAGCGCGTTGTTGCCCGGGACCATCATCTCCTTGAGTCCCGTCATCCAGCAGACGGCCGCAGCTGCCCTGATGTCGTCGGACAGGGCGGACAGCTGCCAAGCGCGGTAGGCGCCCATGGAGAAACCCAGCGCGCCGACACGCCGTGCGTCCACCTCGGGCAGCGAGGCGAGGAAGGCCGCGGCCCGGATGTCCTCGTGGGCGGCGAGGCCGGCCGGGGACGTGCCCAGCTGGAGGAGGTTGGCGGCCAGGGCCTGCTGGTCCTCGTAGGCGAGCGGGCCTCTGTCGCCCCAGCCCAGGGTGTCCACCGCGAGTACGGCGTAGCCGCGGGCGGCCAGTTCGTCGCCGGTGAACCGGCCGTCGTAGTGCCGCCGGGCCCACGCGGTGGCACGTGCGAGACGGTCAGGGGCCGACCGGGGCCGTACGGCCTTCTCGCGTCCGATGGTGAACTCGGCCCCGTGGTCGTGCAGGATCAGCACTGCGGGAAAGGGCCCCGCCCCGTGCGGCACCAGCAGGGAGCCCCGGGCCCGCCCGTAGCGAGTGAGGGCGAACTCCACGGTGCGCGCGGTGTACCGGTCCACGGGGCACTCGTCGACGGTCACCGGGTCGAAGGGCTCGGGGCCGGGGGCCTGCGGCTGGAGCAGCGACTTCCCGACCACGGCGCGCGCCTCGGCGCGCCAGGCCGGGAAGTCACGGGTCGCGGACCTCTCCCAGGAGAGCGGGAAGGCGAGTTCGTCCCTGAGCCGCTCGTAGAAAGCGGGGAGCACGCCTCGGGTGATGCCCAGGGTCATGCGTAAGGGCGCCAGTCGCCCAGACTGCCGGCCGGGGTGTGCGCTCGGGCCTCGGACGCCGTCAGCTGCGGACGGTCGGCGGGGACGGTGATGCGCGCGCCGGGGCCGGTGTTGCGGTACTCGGCGAATCGCTGGTCCTGCCAGGGGAAGCCCGAGGACATCGTGCCGTACGGCGTGACCGCGTCGATGCCCGCGCCGAGGTGGCTGTCGCGGACGGTGAGCATCGGGTGGGCGGTGAGGTCCGAGGAGGGCACCCAGGGGCGGGCCAGCTTGTAGTACGCGTCGGGGGCGGTGCTGGTGACCCGGGAGCGCAGGACCAGGTAGCCGCGCGGGTTGGCTCCCGCGGTGCTGGGTGCGAAGACGAAGCCGTACGGGGCCGAGGCCAGGTCGGTGCGGGTCAGGGTGCGGAAGTGGCAGCGGTCGTAGACGGCGGTGGCGCGGCCGAAGACGAAGTCCACGTCCCCCTCGACGTAGCAGTCGCGGTAGTACTGGCGGGCGAAGGCGGTGAGGGCGAGGGAGTCGGCGTACAGGGTGTCCTGGTGGCCGAGGAAGCGGCAGCCGTAGAACGCCGACCGGTCACCCTGCACCTTGATCGCGACGGCTTGGGTGCCGGTGTACTCCGGATTGTCGGAGCGCAGCCAGTCGTTGGCGAAGGTCACGTCGCGGGCGGTGAAACCGGCGGCCTGGACGGTGACGGTGGCCGAGCCGCTGGTGCCGTGGGTACCGGAGCCGTCGGGCTTGGGCGTACCGGCGGCGTTGTCGTGGACGATGACGGTGTCGCGGGGGTCGCCGCTCGCGCCGATCAGTGTGAGCTCCGCCCGGGCGGCGGTGACCAGGACCGCGCCCCGGTAGGTGCCGGGGGCGAGCACCAGGGTGTGGCCGGTGCCGGATGCCGCGTCGACGGCGGACTGTACGTCGCTGTGGTCGCCCCTGCCGTACGGGTCGACGTACAGCGTCAGGGCGTTGAGCCGCCGGGACGGCGAACCGTAGCGGCCGAAGGGGAGGGGGTGTGCGGGCCTGGCGTGTGCGGTGGGTGTGCCGAGTGCGAGGGCGGCGCCCGCACCCGCGAGCAGGGTCAGCGCACTGCGTCTGCTGGGCATGGCGGTACTCCTTCTGCGGGGTGGTGGGCCGGAGCGGCGCTCTCCGGGGTGATGGAGAGCGTGCGGTGCCGCTCCGGCCGGTTCGGATGTCCTCAGCAGCCGGGGGCCTTGCCGGCTCCCGCCTTGTGGTCCACCAGGCGGGGGACGGCGCGCGGGCTGTCGGTCTTCGTGCGGAGCGTCGGGGTCCAGCCGGCGCCCTCGGTGAGCTGCTCGGCGGGCACGCCGGCGTTGTGCACGGCGATCAGGTCGGTCTTCCGCCCGTTGACGTAGTTGTTCTCCGCCGTGAGGGAGGACTCGGACCACTTCTTGAGGATGGTCGCCTTGTCGAAACCGGCGGGCACGGTGAAGGCGTTGTGCTCCGCGACGAGCTTGGACTCGGCGCCGATGCCGTAGGTGTAGCCGTAGGCGGCGCCCTCGGTGGCGACGAAGTGGTTGTTGTACGAATCGACCTGGCCGAAGCGGACGCGCGGCGCGCGCTCCTTCACGTTTTGGAAGAGGTTGTGGTGCAGCGTCACGCGGAGCTTGCCCCGGTCGCTCGCCCCGGCGCCGTCGCTGTTGCCGATGAGCATGGTCTTGTCGTGGTCCTTGAGGACGTTCCACGACACGGTGACGAGGTCGGCGCCGCGCACGATGTCGAAGAGGCCGTCGTGCTGCTGGTACACGTTCCCGAAGTAGTGGGGCTGGTCGGCGTCGGGGCGGCCGCCGTCACTGAAGGTGTTGTGGTCGACCCAGACATGGCTGGATCCGTAGACGACGAGGTTGTCGTACTCGGAGTTCCAGGCGCCGTTGTCACCGTCGGTGGGGTCCCACTGCGGGAAGCAGTCGTAGGTGTCCTCGAACGAGATGTTGCGGACGATGACGTTGGAGACGTTCTTCACCTGGAGGCCGGCACCGATGACCGTGGCGTCCTTGCCGACGCCGACGAGCGTGGTGTTGGACGGGACGTTCACGTTGACCGCGGCCGCCTGCAGCTTCGCGGACGCGGCGCGGGCGTCCTCCAGCGGGCCCGCCGGGACCTCGTCCGTGCCCCATACGGCCGGGTCGTAGGCGGCGAGGTACTTCTCCAGGGTGTAGCCGTCCTGCTGGTACGCCTCGCAGTCGATCGGGGTGCCGGCGGCGTCGGAGTTGCCGTGGACGGTGCCGTCGATCCTGACGATCTTCGGCGCGTCCCCCGCCTCCTCGAAAGCGGCGATGAGTTCGGCCCGGTTGCTCACGGTGTAGACGTGGTCGGGGGTGGCCTCGGCCCCGCCCGTGGTGGAGCCCTCGGCGGCGGCCCAGCCGTCGCCCGACGGCAGCACTGCGCGTTCGATTCCCTTGCGGTGGTGGGAGGCCGCCTGGGCGGGCAGGGTCACGGCGAGGGCCAGCGAGGCACAGCCCGTCACCACGGCGATGGCACGGACATGTCTCATGCGTGCGGGCATGGCGGATCCTTAACTGTCGTTCGCGGGAAAAGCGGGAAAAGGGGAAAGACAGGGCGGGTGCGGTTCAGGCCTGCGGCCAGGTGATCCACGCCCCGGGCACCGGCTCGTCGAGGCGGCGCACGTCGCGCGGGGCGAGCACGCGCTCGTCCAGCAGTGCGCGGGCGGCCGTCCTGGCCACGTCGACGGCGCCGTCGGGCCGGAAGTGGGTGTTGTCCTGCTTGCCCTCTGGGTAGTTCGGCGACTCGCCGGGCTCCAGCCAGTTGAAGTACGCCTCGGTCCCGTCCGGGCCGAGCTCCTGCCAGCGGGCGAGGGAGAGTGCCTGGACGTCGAGCAGGGTCACGCCCTCCTCGGCTGCCAGGGCGCGCATCGCGGCGGGGTACTCCCCGTGGGTGGGCTTCGCGGTGCCGTCCTCGGCGAAGCGGCGGCGCTCGACCGGGGTGATCAGCACGGGTTCCGCGTGCCGGTCGCGGGCACCCTTGAGGTACTGGCGCAGATATTCCTGGTAGGTGGTGTACGGGTCGGTGCCGCGCGCGGGATCCTCGGTCTTCTCGTCGTTGTGCCCGAACTGGATGAGGACGACATCGCCCGGGCGGACACCGTCCAGGAGGACGGTGAGACGGCCCTCGTCGATGAAGCTCTTCGAACTCCGGCCGTTCACCGCGTGGTTGACGACGGTGAGCGTACGGCCGAGGAAGAAGGGCAGGGCCATGCCCCAGCCGGTCTCGGGTGCGGCGGCGGCGTACTTCTGCGCCGCTGTGGAGTCGCCCGCGATGTGGAGTGTCCGGGACCGGGACCGGGAGCCGCCCCCGCCGCCGTGTGCGAGTGCGGGGGTGGCGCTGAGGGCGAGGGGCAGCGCCAGGAGCGCGGCTGCCGTCTGTCTACGGGTGAGTGACACAGGATGACTGCCTCTCTCGGAGGACAAACGTGAGGTGGTGCGCAGAAGAGGGACCGGCGGCGGGGTGCGACCCGGACCGCCGCCGGTCCCCCGGTCAACGGGGGTGGGGCTGGGGAGGTGAGGTGACCGGCGTCAGCCGTTGCCCAGTTCCTTCCATTCCTTCTGGGAGGCGTTCAGCTCTTCGGCCATCTTGTCCAGGAAGTCCTTGGCCGTGACCTTGCCGAGGAGCAGCTTCTGGAACTCCGGCTCGTTGTCGGCCTTGCTGATGTTGTTCCAGTCGGGCAGGTAGTACGGCAGGTCGACGATCTTGGTGGAGCCGTCGGTGAGGGCCTTCGCGGCGAGCGCGGTGGGCTCGGTCTCGTTGATCCACGGGTCCTTGGCCGCTTCGGCGTTGGCCGGGATGGCACCCGCGGACTTGTTCCACTTGCTGTTGGACTCGTGCGAGGCCGCGAACTCGATGAACTTCCAGGCCGCGTTCTTGTTCTTGCTGGACCGGAACAGGCCGATTCCGTCGACGGGGTTGGAGACCTGGACGCGTGTGCCGCCCTCCCCGATGGGCGCGGGTATCCCGGCGAACTTGTCCTCGCCCAGCGCTTTCAGGTGGTCCTGGTAGGAGCCGAGGTTGTGGCTGAGCATCCCGATGGTGCCCGTGTCCCACTGGGCGACCATCTTCGTGAAGTCGTTGTTGACGTCGGCGGCCGGCGTCGTCTTCTTGAAGAGGGCCGCGTACTTCTCCAGCGCCGCGACGTTCTTCGGGTCGTTCAGGGTCGTCTTCTCGCCGTCCCAGAACTCCGTGATACCGGTCTGCCCGTAGATCGCGTCCAGGGCCTGTGCGATGGAGCCGGCGCCGCCGCGGATCGTGTACCCGAACTTGTTGTTCTTCGCGTCGGTGAGCTTGTCGGCGGCCTCGTAGAACTTGGGCCAGGTGGTGGGCGCCTCCAGCCCCGCCGCGTCGAACAGGTCGGTGCGGTACCAGAGCGCACCGTTGTTCGCGGAGGTCGGCACGGTGTACATGTCGTCGCCACGGCCGGCCGCGGCTCTGACGCTCTCGACCATGCTCTCGACGAGCTTGCCTTTCAGCTGCGACTTCTCCAGCCGGTCACTGATCGGCTCCAGGGCCTCCTGGGACACGATGTTGGCCAGGTACGCGGTGCCGACGCCGCCCACGTCGGGCAGGCCGCCGCCCGCGATCGCCGTGTCGTACTTGGACTGGACGTCCGCGATCGGGATCGGGACGTACTTGACCTTGATGTCCGGGTTCTTCTTCTCGAAGTCCTTGATGATCTCGGTCCAGATGGCGGTGCGCGGGCCGCCGTTGTTGTCCCAGAAGGTGATCTCGCCCTTCCCGCTGCCCTCCGTGCCTGCGCTGCTGCCGTCGTCGCCACAGCCGGTGGCCGCAAGTGCCAGGACCGCGGTGAGGGACACCGCGGTCGCGGTACGCCCCCGGAGCGTCTTTGAGATGTTCATGTCGGCTCTTCTCTCTCGCATCTGTACGCGTGCGTGGGGGGAGGTCAGTGGTGTGTGCCGTGCGGCACGGCACCGATGTACTTCTGCGGACCCGCGTTCCGGGTCACGAGCTTCGGTACGTCGGCCGCGCGGTCCAGCGTGTAGGGGTAGAAGTCACGCGGCTCGAACGCGGTGCCCCAGGCGTCGGTACGGCCCGTGGTGTTCTCCAGGATCGATCCGCGCTGGACCAGCTCGGCCGTCGCGTCGGCCTGGTAGGGGTGCTGGACGTCCCGGTAGTAGCTGTTCTCGATGACCATCTTCGTGGCGCCGCGCGCCCAGTTCCCGTACGTCCACAGCGGGTCCCCGTCCACGACCTGTGCGGAGAGGTAGTTGTTGTAGAGGTGGGCGTAGGCGCAGTTGTCGGCGGACGGGTTGCGCTGCTTGGTGCCGCTGAACCAGTTGTGGTCGATCGTGATCTGTGTGGTGACGTTCTCGGTCCAGCCGATGCCGAGCGCCTTGTTGTGGTTGTCGAAGTGGTTGTACGACACGGTGATGTACTGGCTGTCCTTGCGGATGTCGAGCAGCCCGTCGCCCATGTGCGTCAGCCGGTTGTGGTCGATCCAGACGTGGTCGGCCGAGTCCATCTGGATCGCGTCGAAGTCGGTGGTCTTCCCCTCCCAGTCACCCTCGACGTAGGAATCGCGGATGGTGAGGTTACGGATGATGACGTTGCTGGTGCCCGGGTTCAGATGGAGTTCGCCGTGGACGATCTCCCCCGTGTCGCCCGTGCCGACGATGGTCTTGTCCGACGCGACGTCGATGTCGGCGCCGAAGGGTTCGACGGCGATGGAGCCGGCCACCCGGATGACGTAGGGCTCCTCCGCGCCGGCGTACTTCTCCAGACCCGCCTGGTCGGTGACGGTGACCACCTCACCGCCACGGCCCCCGGTGGTGCCGCCGGCCAGCGAGGCGAAGCCGTGCGGTGTGCCGGGCCGGCCGCCGTCGTGGTGTGCGGCGGGCTGCGTCCCGGTGGCGGCCGATGCCCCGCCGGGGGTGGTGGGCAGGAGAAAGGCGGCCGCGAGGGCGATCGCCGTGAACAGTGTTCTCGCTCTGGTGCGCTCGGTACGGAGGTGCGTCATTGCGGCTCCCTACAGCGGTGCGGGGTCAGGTTGTGCGTGGTCTTCCGGTGGTGCGGAACGCGGTGAAGCCGGCTGTTCCGGACGGCCCGTTGCCGACCGGTGCGGTGGCGAAGAGGCCCAGCAGCGCGCCGACCCAGCGCCAGGGAGTGGCGGCGAAGACCTGGCCGGAGGCCCGGAAGCCGGCCCCGTCGCCGGTGTCGGCGTAGAAGCGGCAGCGGGCGCCCCGGGTGACCTCGATCCGGACGCGGACCGAGGCTCCGGGTGCGGGGCGGGGGTGCTCGGCGTCCCGCTCGTGCTCGGCGACGGTTTCGGCGTACCGGTGCACGAGCCGGGCCGTCCCGTCGGGCCCGGCCTCCAGACCGATCCACGAGAAGGCGTCCCCGAGGACGGCGAGCCCTGCCTTCGCCCCCGGTTCTTCGGTGTCCAGAGTGATGTCGGTCCCGACGGTGAACTCCTCGGCGGGCAGCCGCTGCACCAGGACGTTGGGCAGGGCACGCAGATCGTGCGCGTACGCGGTCCGTACGCAGCTGAGCCGTAGTCCGTCGCCCGCGTGGCCGACCGTCCAGCCGGGCCGCGGGTTGGCCGTCCACTGCCACTGGCGGCCGTGGCGGCCGCCGGGGAAGTCGTCGCTGGAGGCCGGCGCCTCGACGGCCTGCTCCGGGGCCTCCGGCCGGCGGTGCACGAGAACGGGTTCGCCCTCGTCGCCGATGACCGGCCAGCCTCCGTCCCAGCGCATCGGCTGGAGATGGACGACGCGGCCGTACGCCCCGCGGGCCTGGAAGTGCAGGAACCAGTCCTCACCGGCGGCGGTCCTGACCCATCCGCCCTGGTGGGGACCGTTGACCTCGGTGCTGCCCTGGGCGAGGACGACCCGCTGTTCGTAGGGGCCGTCGAACGTCCGCGAGCGAAAGGCGCCCTGCCAGCCGGTCTCCACTCCGCCGGCCGGGGCGAAGATCCAGAAGTAGCCGTCGTGCCGGTAGAGCTTGGGGCCTTCGAGGGTGAACCAGCCCGGGATCGTGTCGGCGTCGATCAGGGTCGTGCCGTCGTCGAGGAGCTCGCGTCCGTCGGGGCTCATCCGGTGGCCGGTGAGCCGGTTCTTGATGCCGGAGCGGGACTTCGCCCAGGCGTGCACCAGGTAGGCCTCCCCGGTCTCCTCGTCCCACAGGGGACATGCGTCGATCAGGCCCTTGCCCGACTTGACGAGGTGCGGTGCGCTCCAGGGGCCCCGGATGTCCTCGGCGTTGATCTGGTGGATGCCGTGGTCCGGGTCGCCCCAGAAGATCCAGAAGCGTCCGGCGTGGTGGCGCAGCGAGGGCGCCCACACCCCGCAGTCGTGGCGGGGCACGGCGAAGTCCGCGTCCGGTCCGAGCCGTTCGAGGGCGTGGCCGACGAGCGTCCAGTTGACGAGGTCGCGGGAGTGGAGCAGCGGCAGGCCGGGGACGCGGCCGAAGCTGGACGCGGTGAGGTAGTAGTCGTCGCCGACGCGCACGACGTCCGGGTCGGACCAGTCGGCGTTCAGGACCGGGTTGCGGTAGGTGCCGTCCCCTAGGTCTGCCGTCCAGGGCATCGTCATGCCGCGACCGCCTTACGGACGTGGGCGGCCGCGGCGTCCCGGTCGAGGCGTCCGTCGGCGACGACGGTGACGATCCGGCGTACGACGGTGGCTCCGGCGGCGACGGGAAGCCGGCGGTCCGCGGCGAGGGAGGAACCGACCCCCGGGTATGCGGTGGTCCGTACGAACCACGGGTCGCGCCGGGTCTCGTCGGTCGCGCCGGCGAAGACCAGCGTCCAGCCGTCCCCGGCGAGGGCGAGCCAGTCGGCGGTCCTGCCGTGCACGGCTTCCTCGCCGTCGAGCGTTCCGCTGAACACGGCGGGCGGGGCGGGTTCCTTGGGTGCGCGCCAGAAGAAGCCGCCGTATCCGGCGCCGGGGCGGCCGTTGGTGGCGGGGCTGCCGATGGAGAGGTCCGTGCCGCCGCGGTTGGTGAGAGAGAAGGACAGGTCCAGCGCCCACGCGGTGTCGGAGAGGCCGGCCGCGGCGACGGTGCGGTGCTCGCGCAGCAGTTCGGTGCCGTCGGCTTCCCAGCTGAGCTCCTCCACGAAGCCGTCCGGGTCGCGGAGTTTCCAGCCGAGGTGGCGCTGCACCCCGTGGTTGTCGAGCTCGGTGGGGCCCTGGTCTCGGACGTAGGTGCGCCCGCCCCAGAAGTTGTGTCCGGCCACGTCGGGCACCGCGACGGAGACGCCCAGGTGGTGGATGTGGTCGGCGGGGCGCTCCTCGGTGACGGGGGTTCCGGCGAGGGTGGTGACGGGGTGGAGGTAGGGCCGGCTGCCCGTCTCCGGGCCGTAGCTGTAGCGGCCGACGGGACGTCCGGCGCAGCTGAGGAGTGCGGCGGTCATGGTGTGCTCACCTCGCTGGGTCGCGCCCAGGAGGCGCCTAGTTCGGAGAAGAGGGAGAGGGTGTCGGCCGCGGCGGCGACCATGCCGTCGATGCCGCCGACGATGCGCCGTACGCCGTCGCCCTGGTCGGCCGGCCGGGTGTGCCAGGCGGTGGCAGGCAGTGCGGTGGGCTCGGGGGCGGTGCGTACGGCTTCGAGGACCCGCATGAACGCGCCGGTGCGCTCCGGCGGTACGAGGAGCGGGGTGCCGTGTTCCAGGTGGTCGACGAGGTTCTCCAGGAGGTCGGTCCGCCCGTGCGCGGCCTCCTCGGGGCCGTGTCCGGCACGCTGGACGAGGACCCGGTCCTGCTTGTACCAGAAGGTGATGCGGCCTCGGTCGCCGTGGACGATCACATACGGCTCTCCTGCCTCCTCGGCGCAGAGGGTGACCGCGACGGTCACCGGCAGCCCGTCGGTGGTGGTGACGCGGACGCAGCTGGTGTCGTCGGACTCGATCTCGTGGGCCCGGAACAGCTCGGTCTCGATGGACGCGACGTCCTCGGCCGTTCCCCGGCCGGCCAGTTCGAGTGCTGTGGCGACGGCGTGGGCCAGCGGGTTGGTGAGCACTCCGTCGACCACGTCGGTCCCGCCCATCCTGCGGCGCCCGGCCCACGGTGCCCGCCGGAAGTAGACGTCGTCGCGGACCCAGGCACCGGCGGCGCCGATACCCCGTACGGTGCCGATCGCTCCGGAGCGTACGAGGTCCTTGACGGCCGGCACCGCGTGCGAGCCGAGGGACTGGAAGCCGACCTGACAGGCGATGCCCGCCTCCCGTACGCCTTCGGCCATGCGTGCGTAGTCGGCCCAGGTCGCGGCCGGCGGCTTCTCCAGGAGGAGGTGGACGCCCCGGGCCGCCGCCGTCAGGGCCAGCGTGGTGTGTGTCGGGATGGGGGTGCAGATGATGGCGGCGCGCGCGCCGGTGGAGTCCAGGAGAGCCCCGAAGTCGGCGGACTGCTCGGGCATCTCACCCGCGAACATCTCGAGTTCACCGTCGGTCAGCGGGTTCAGTTCACAGATCCCGGCCAGCCTGACGAGGCCCTGGTGCTGGAGGCGGCGGATGTTGGCGAGGTGCCAGCGGCCGTGGCCGCGGGCGCCGGCCAGGACGACGGGCAGAGGTGCGGTCATCATCCGGCCCTCCCGGCTCCGGCCTCGCGGGCGACCTCGGCGGCGGCCTTATCGGCGCTGTCGACGGGGCCGTGCAGGGCGGGGGTCCAGCCGGTGTCCGTGGCGAGGTCGGTCTCACTGCCCGAGTTGTAGGCGTTGTGAATGGAGACCAGGTCGACCGGGAAGCCGTTGAACGAGGTGCCGCGCTGGGTGAGGGCGCTGCCGTTCCAGCTCTTCAGCAGGTCGGCGACCTCGACGTGGCCCGGGGTCTCGAACGCGTTGCTCTCGGCGACGATCCGGGACTCGGTGGAGATGCCGAGGGAGTAGCGGTAGTCGCCGTCCTCGGGAACGACGTAACGGTTGTTGTAGAGGTGGACCTGGCCGAAGCGGACCCGGGGCGCACGCTGCACGACGGAGTGGAACTCGTTGTGGTGCAGGGTGACGCGGAGCCTGCCCCGGTCGGTGGTCACGCCGTCGCCGTTGCCGATGAGCATCGCCTTGTCGTGGTCGGCGAACCGGCTCCAGGAGACCGTGACGAGGTCGGAACCGTTGGTGATGTCGAGGAGCCCGTCGTGGCGCAGGTAGTTGCGCCCGAAGTAGGTGGGCTCCCGGTCGTCGGGGTGGCCCTTGTCGCTCGCGGTGACATGGTCGACCCAGACGTGGGTGGCGCCGCGCAGCCACAGCGTGTCGTACGCGGTCTTCCAGTCGCCGAGGCCACCGGTGTTGGGCTGCCAGGCGGGGAAGCAGTCGTAGGCGTCACGGAGTTCGAGGTTGCGGATGATGACGTTGTCGGCGTCCTTGACCTGGAGGCTCGCGCCCTTGAGCACGGCGCCCGCACCGGTGCCGACGATCGTGGTGTTCGATCCGACCGGCAGTTCGACCCGTTCGGCCTGGCGGGCGGCGGACGCCTTGCGGGCGTCCTCCTGCGGTCCGGCCGGCTTGGCGCCGCCCCAGGTTCGGGGGTCGTAGGAGGCCAGGTAGGCGTCGAGCTCGTACCCACCGGTGGCGTAGTCGGCGCAGTTCAGCCGCCGTCCCCGGTCGTCGGTGTTGGCGTCGATCGTGCCCGCCACCCGGATGATCTTGGGGACGGAGCTGCCGCCGTCGAGCGCCGCGACGAGCTGGGCCCGGTTGCGCACGGTGAGGACATGGTCCTCGTCGGCCGCCGATCCTCCGGTCGTTCCCGCGCCTTCCGCGGCCCAGCCGTCGTTGTCGGCGAGTACCTCGCGGCCGAGCTCCCTGCCGGGCGCGGCGGCCGCCTCGGGTGCCCTGTCCGGCGCCGCGACGGCCGCGCCGGCGCCCGGCTGGACGGCCAGGCCGCCCAGCGACAGGACGAGTGCGGCGGCACGTCGCGTCGTACGGGGGCGGAGCTTCCAGGTCATGTCCGTCATCCCTTCACGGCGCCGGCGCTGAAGCCGGTGATGAGCCACTTCTGGATGAAGGCGAAGACGATCACCACGGGCACGGCGGCGATGACACCGCCTGCGGCCAGCGCCCCCAGGTCGACGCTGTCGGCGCCGATCAGGGTGTTGAGGCCGACCGGGATCGTCTGCTTGTCCTGTTCGCTGAGGAACATCAGGGCGAACAGGAAGTGGTTCCAGCTGTGGACGAAGGCGAACGATCCGACCGCGATCAGCCCGGGGCGCAGCAGCGGCAGGACGACGGCGCAGAAGGACTTGAAACGGGAGCAGCCGTCCACCCAGGCGGCCTCTTCGAGGGAGACCGGGACGTTCTTGATGAAGCCGCTGATCAGGATGATCGAGAGGGGGAGCTGGAAGACCGTCTCCGCGATGACGACGCTCCCGAGGGAGTTGATCATCTGGAGGTTCTTGAAGATCTCGAAGAGCGGCACGAGCATCAGCGCGCCCGGGATGAACTGCGAGCAGAGCAGCGCCAGCATGAAGGCGCCCTTGATCTTGAAGTCGAACCGCGCAAGGGCGTAGCCGCCGGCCAGCGCGACCAGGGTCGTGGTGATCAGCGTCGCGACGCCGACGAGCATGCTGTTCTGGAAGAAGACGGCGAAGCTGCGCTCGTTCCAGACCTTGGAGAAGTGGTCCCCCGTCATCGGCCAGGGCACCAGCGAGGTGGAGCCGGCGGGCCGTACGGCGAAGAGGACCATCCAGTAGAACGGGATGAGGGTGAAGAGCAGGTAGATGCCGAGCGGCACGTAGATCTGCCAGCGCGGTACGTCGTCGAAGGCACGCTCGCGCCTGGTGCGGCGGCGCGAGGAGGGCGGCGGGAGGTCGTTCCCCCCGGACAGTCCCGGCGTGCGGGCGTCCTTCTTCTCCACGAGTGCGGCAGTCACTTGTTGTCGCCTCCGAACTTGCTCAGGCGCAGATAGACGATCGAGCAGAAGAGGAGGATCACGAAGGCGACGGTGGTGAGCGCGGAGGCGTATCCGAAGTCGTGGCCCTCGATGCCGGTATTGGCTACGTAGAGGGGCAAGGTGGTGGTCTCACCCGCGGGCCCGCCGCCGGTGAGGGTGTAGAGCAGGTCGACGTTGTTGAACTCCCAGACCCCGCGCAGCAGGGTGGCCAGGATGATCGCGTCGCGCAGGTGCGGGAGCGTGATGTGGAAGAACTGCCGCATCCGGCCGGCGCCGTCCACCGAGGCCGCCTCGTACAGCTCCTTGGAGACGGACTGCAGGTCGGCGAGGATGAGGATGGCGAAGAAGGGGACTCCGCGCCAGAGTTCGGCGACGGTCGCCGCCCAGAAGACGGTGCCGGTGTCGGAGAGGACCGAGGTGCCGTACTCACCGATCCCGGCGTCCGCGAGGTAGCGGCTGAAGCCGGTGGAGGAGTTGTAGAGCAGGATCCAGATGGTGCTGGTCAGCACACCGGAGACGGCCCAGGGCGAGAAGACCATGGCGCGGGATATGCCGCGGCCGATGAAGGTCTGGTTGACGATCAGAGCGAGAGCGAGACCGAGCGCGAGCTGCAGGGTCACCTGGACGACGACCCACTGGGCGCTGAAGCCGAGTGTCGGCCAGAACTGCTCGTCCTCGGTGAAGATCCGGGTGAAGTTGTCGAAGCCGGCGAAGCCGTTCCGCCACGGCTTGGTGACGTTGTAGTTCTGCAGGCTGTAGTAGAAGACGCTGATCACCGGATAGGCGATGAAGCCCAGCATCAGCAGGCCCGCGGGCGCGATCAGCAGATACGGCAGGCGGCGGGGGGTGGCCGAGCGGCGCTTGGATGCCTTCCCCTTGGGGGGCGGTGTGGCCACGGCTGCGGATTGGGCCATGACGCGTCTCCGATCTCTGGAAAGTGCTGGATGTGCCGTTCTTTCGGTGCGCGGTGCAAGCGCTTACTTCGTACCGTTCGGTGTCCCGGACGGGGCGGTGCGCACAATTCCCTTCGCCCGGTTCAGCCCGCGTACGGGTCGGGCACTTCTCCCTGCCGGGCCAGGAACGCGAAGTCGCATCCGGTGTCGGCCTGGGTGATCTGGTCCTGGTAGAGCGCCCCGTAACCGCGCCCGTAGCGCGCGGGCGGCTCGGTCCATCGGGACCTGCGGAGCTCCAGCTCCTCGTCGGACACGTCGAGGTGCAGCAGCCGTGCCTCGACGTCGAGCGTGATCAGGTCACCGGTGCGGACCAGGGCGAGGGGCCCGCCGACGAAGGACTCGGGTGCGATGTGCAGGACGCAGGCCCCGTAACTGGTGCCGCTCATCCGGGCGTCGGAGAGCCGCACCATGTCCCGTACGCCCTGCTTCAGCAGGTAGTCCGGGATCGGCAGCATGCCGTACTCGGGCATGCCGGGGCCGCCCTTGGGGCCGGCGTTGCGGAGCACCAGCACATGGTCCGGGGTGAGGGCCAGGGCCGGGTCGTTGATGGTGCGCTGCATCTCCTTGTAGTCGTCGAAGACGACCGCGGGTCCGGTGTGACGCAGCAGGTGCGGCTCGGCGGCGATGTGCTTGATGACCGCGCCGTCGGGGCAGAGGTTGCCGCGCAGGACGGCCACACCGCCCTCCTCCGCCAGCGGGTTGTCGCGCTCCCGGATGACGTCGGTGTTGTGGACGAGCGCCCCGTCGAGCTGCTCACGCATCGTGCCGTGCGCGACGGTGGGCCGGTCCAGATGGAGTACGTCGGTGAGCTGAGCCAGGAATCCGGGCAGCCCTCCGGCGAAATGGAAGTCCTCCATCAGGTATTTCCCGCCGGGGCGGAGGTTGGCGAGGACGGGCACGGTGCGCGCGATGCGGTCGAAGTCGTCCAGGGTGAGCGTCACCCCGGAGCGGCCGGCCATCGCGATCAGGTGGATGACTGCGTTGGTGGAGCCGCCGAGCGCGAGCACGGTGGCGACCGCGTCCTCGTAGGCGTCCTCCGTGAGGATCTGCGACAGCTTCAGCTGTCGCCACACCAGTTCGACGATCCGGATCCCGGACTGTGCCGCCATCCTGTCGTGACCGGAGTCCACGGCCGGGATGGACGAGGCGCCCGGCACCGTGACGCCCAGCGCCTCGGCCGCGGCCGTCAGGGTCGAGGCGGTGCCCATCGTCATGCAGTGGCCCGGCGAACGGGCGAGCCCGTTCTCCAGTTCGGCCATCTCGCAGTCGCCGATCAGGCCGGCCCGCTTGTCGTCCCAGTACTTCCACATGTCCGTGCCGGAGCCCAGGACCTCGTTGCGCCAGTGGCCCGGCAGCATCGGCCCGGCGGGCACGAAAACGGTCGGCAGGTCGACGGACGCGGCGCCCATCAGCAGCGCGGGAGTGGACTTGTCGCAGCCGCCCAGCAGCACGGCGCCGTCGATGGGGTAGGAGCGCAGCAGCTCCTCCGTCTCCATCGCGAGCATGTTGCGGTAGAGCATCGGGGTCGGCTTCTGGAACGTCTCCGAGAGCGTGGAGACCGGGAATTCGAGCGGGAAACCGCCCGCCTGCCAGACACCCCGCTTGACCGCCTGCGCACGGTCGCGCAGATGGACGTGGCAGGGGTTGATGTCGGACCAGGTGTTGAGGATCGCGATGACCGGCTTGCCCAGGTGCTCCTCGGGGAGGTAACCGAGCTGCCGGGTGCGGGCCCGGTGGCTGAACGAGCGGAGCCCGTCGGTGCCCCACCACTGGTGACTGCGCAGCTCCTCGGGAGCGATGCGCCGGCCTTCCGTGCCGGTGTCGGTCATATGGACCACCCGGCGACCAGGCCGGCGACCTCGGCGCGCTGCTCCTCGGGGAGCGCGCGGCTCGGCGCGCGTACGTCGCGGCGGCAGAGCCCGAGCGAGGCCAGGGCCTCCTTGACGACCGTCACGTTGTCGGCGGACTGCCGTTCGGCGCGCAGGTCCTCGAAGCGGCGGATCTGCTCCCAGACCTTCATCGCCGCGAGGTAGTCGCCCGCCCGCAGTGCCTCCAGCATGGTGAGCGAGACACCGGGGGCGATGTTGACGAGTCCGGAGGTGAAGCCGGTGGCGCCGGTGGCGAAGTAGGAGGGGGCGTACAGCTCGGCGAGCCCGGCGATCCACACGAAACGTTCCAGGCCGGCGTCCCGGGCGAACGCGCCGAAGCGGGCGGCGTCCGGGACGGCGTACTTCACGCCGATGACGTTGGGGCAGCTGTCGGCGAGCTCGGCGAGCCGCTCACCGGCGAGCAGCGGGTTGCGGACATAGGGGACGACCCCGAGTCCGGGAACGGCCTCGGCGATGGCCCGGTTGTAGTCGATCCAGCCGTCCTGCGAGACGTAGGGGTGCACCGGCTGATGCACCATCACCATCTCGGCTCCGGCGTCCCTGGCGTGCTCGGCGGCGGCCACGGCGGTCGGCACGTCGTGGCCGACCCCCACCAGGACGGTGGCGCGGCCGCCCGCCTCCTCGATGGTGAGCTCGGTGACGGTGCGCCGCTCGTCGGGGGTGAGCGCGTAGAACTCACCGGTGTTGCCGTTCGGGGTGACGATGCGGACGCCGCCGTCGAGCAGCCGCCGCAGCAGCGCGCGGTGCGCGGGGACGTCGATGCTCCCGTCCTCGGCGAACGGGGTCACCGGGATCGCCACAACGTCTGCGAGGGCCGCCTTCAGCGGGGAGAGGTCCATGCGGACTGGCCTTTCGTCGAGGTGCTGGTGATCCATGTCCTGCTGGTGGTTCACGCCGTGCCACCCCCGTCTTCGTCGTCGGGGAAGGCACGGCGTACGAACGATGCGATGTGGTCGTGCAGAGCCCTTACGGCGGCTGTCGCGTCGTCGGAGAGCGCGAGCCGCAATATCTCGCGGTGCTCGGCCGCCTCGCGCTCCCAGGACGGGTTCGCCGACCAGGCCACGGTCGACACGAGTGCGGCCTGGTCGCGGATCTCGTCGAGCATCCGGGCGAGCAGCGGGTTGCCACAGGGCAGGTAGAGGGCCCGGTGGAAGTCCCGGTTGGCGAGCGACCTGCCCGCCTGGTCGAGCGCCGAGTCGGCACGCTCCAGGGCCTCCTGGGCCGCTTCCAGCGAGACCTTGCGGGTGATGGAGCGGCGCAGCGCCTCCGGCTCGAGGAGCAGGCGCACGTCGTACACCTCCCGGGCCATGGTCGCGTCGACGAGCCGCACGGTGGCGCCCTTGTACTGGCTCATGATCACGAGCCCGGTGCCGGCGAGCGTCTTCAGCGCCTCGCGTACGGGCGTCTTCGACACTCCGAACTGCGCGGCGAGTTCGGTCTCCACGAGCGCCTGCCCTGGCTTCAGCTGCGCGGTGAGGATCGCGTGCTTGATCGCCTCCAGCACGTACTGGGTCCTGGACGGAATCGGGGCAGGCGCAAAGGTCATGGCTGAAGAGCTCTCACATCTCGCGTATCGCGTCTCATATATGACGTACGAAGTACGACGCGATGAAGCTAGAGCGGTGGGAATGTTTCGTCAACGCTTCTGGCAAAAGAAGTTCCGTGGACACGTGACCGGGGCCGCCCCCGCGCGGCGCGGCGCACCCCTGACGTGAACGGCGCAGGTCCCCGGCTGCGTGCCGGGGACCTGCGCTCGAACCTCTGTGGACGTTCCGGGATCAGACGCCGCGGACGGACCTCAGGGCACCGGCGACGGCGCTCAGGTCCGGTCCGGAGGCCAGCCCCGCGTGGTACAGGCGCAGTTCGTTCGCGCCCAGCGAGGCCGCGTGCGCGACGTCCCGCTCCAGAGTGCCGGGGCTGCCGCCCATTCCGCTGACCACGTTGAAATTAGCCGCCAGCACGCCGGAGAGCCCCGCGAACGGCCCGAGCACCGCCTCGCGTGCGGCGTCACCGCCGGTGCAGGGCAGCACGACGCCGTCCGCCGTGGACAGGATGTGGGCCGCGTCCACCCCCACGTTGGCGCCGGTGCGGTAGGAGGCCGGATCGGCGTGCAGCAGGACCTGGAAGTCCTGCCCCTGTGCCGCGGCCCGTACGGCGGCGACAGCGGCCTCCTGGAGGCCCCTGGCAACCTGCCCGCGCCACCGCAGGGAGGCGTCGGCGAGGCCGGCGCCGACGAGCTCCTCCACACCGGCCCAGCCCCGCTCGCCGGAGCCTGAGCCGGCCCAGACCGGTTCCAGGGCGCGGCGTACGGCGGCACGCAGCTCCTCGGCGTCCAGCCCCACGGAAGCGTAACCAGCCTCGCAGTCGGCGCAGAAGCAGAGGGACATCAGGTACTGCGCCGCGTCCCCGAGGGTCACCCCGGAGATCTTGTCGTGGGCGTGCAGATGCGCGAAGCCGTACCAGCCGAGCGACTCCAGATCCGCACCCGCCGCCCCGGGACGCACGGCGGCCTCCGCCGCCAGGTCCACCAGATACGCCTGGACGGCGGGCTGCGCGATGCACGGCGCCCAGGGGTAGCGGTCGCCGTAGGCATTGACCACGGAGGTTTCCGGATGCTCCGCACCCATGCGGGAGTTGTGCGCGAGGACCACCCAGGAGTGCACCTGGAGGCCCACACCCGCCAGGGCCTCGGCCGCCTCGGCGTACGGGTCCTCCGCCGCCACCCAGGACTGCGTCTGAGGCCGCAGCGCACGCCCCGCCCAGCGCGTGGCGTCCGGCGGGTAGAGCACCGCCGCGTGCTCGGCGGTGACGATCCGGCGGCCCGGGTGGCGCGGGGTCAGAGCCCGGGTGGAGTGGTAGGCGGAGGCGAGCGTCACCTGCTGGACGCCGAGGCCGGCGAGACGGGCGGCGGCGTCCGGGTCCCCTACGACGTCCCAGGGGTACAGGAAGGCCGAGGCCTTCATTCCGCCTCCTCCGTGCGGTGCTTCTCCAGCAGCGTACGGCCGTTCGCGATGATCGCGGTCAGCTCCTCGATGTGTGCGGCCGGGAGCTCGGTGAGCGGGGTGCGCACCGGACCGACCTCCAGGCCCTCGAGCCGGACCGCCGCCTTCACGAGGGACACCGCGTAGCCCCGGCCCTTCGAACGCAGTTCGACGAGCGGCCGGTAGAAGTGGTCGAGCAGTGCGTTGACCTGGTCGTCGTCGCCGTTTTCCAGCGCCCGGTAGAAGGCCAGGGCGATGTCGGGGGCGAAGGCGAAGACGGCCGAGGAGTAGAGCGTGACGCCGATGCCCCGGTAGGCGAGCCCGGTGAGCTCGGCCGTGGGCAGCCCGTTGAAGTACAGGAAGTCCTCGCCGGGCAGCCCGGTGCGCACGGCGCTGACGATGCGCTGCATCAGGTCGAGGTCGCCGTGACCGTCCTTGAGGCCGATGATCCCGGGGGTCCTGGCCAGGGCGACGACGGTCTCCGGGGTGAAGATCGCGTTGTCCCGCTGGTAGACGACCGTCTCCAGGGAGGTGGCGGCGGCGAGGGCGGCGTAGTGGGCCAGCAGCCCCTCCTGGCCGGCGACGACGAGGTAGGGCGGCATGGCGAGGAGTCCGTCCGCTCCCGCCTCCTCGGCGAGCTTCGCGTACTGGATCGCGAGGGCGGTGCCGTAGCCGGCGCCGGCGACGACGGGCACTTGTCCCGCGGTCTCCTCGACGGCAGCCCGGACGACGAGCTGGAACTCCTCCGGTGCCAGGGCGTGGAACTCGCCCGTGCCACAGCAGGCGAAGACGGCCGCGGCTCCGGCATCGACGCCTGCGCGCACGTGTGCGCGGAAGACGTCGAGATCGACGGCGCCGTCCGGCCCGAAGGCGGTGACGGGGAAGAAGAGCGGCCCGGCGACATCGGTGAGTCGGGCGGCAAGGGGGGCTGAGGTCACGGGCGCTCCCTGAGCGGATTCAGGCGTGCACAATTATGATCGGTGTCCATATTTATGAACGCTGCCACGCTAAGGCAGCCCGCCGCACCGGTCAAGCCGTCAACACCCGACTCGACGGACCGGTCGGCGCCGAGCGGCACTTGACGCGGTCGTCGCAAGTTCTTAGTTTGTCCACGCATGTGAATTCCTTCCATGAAGCTGCCGCATCGGGCGGTCGCGTGACATCCGCGTGCCGCGCGTACCGTGCCCGCCGTACGCCCGGCCCCGCAGCACAGCACCGCATCGCACCGTCCGCGCACGCCGCGCCCCGCGCCCGCACCGAGGAGATTCCCGTATGCCAGCTCCCCGCACCGTCCTTCTCACCGGAGCCGCCGGCGGCCTCGGCACCCTGATGCGGGGACTGCTTCCCGCGTACGGCTACGACCTCCGGCTCTTCGACGTCGCCCCCGTCGAGGGCGAACCGGACGCCGTCACCGCCGACCTCGGCGACAAGGCCGCACTGCGGGAAGCGATGCGGGGCGTGGACGCGGTCATCCACCTCGCCGGCATCTCCCTCGAGGCATCGTTCGACAAGATCCTGCGTTCCAATATCGAGGGCACGTACAACCTCTACGAGGCCGCGCGTGAAGAGGGCGTCGGGCGCATCGTGTTCGCCTCCTCCAACCACGCCGTCGGCTACACCCCGCGTCCGCTCGACGGCAACCCGCTGATCCCCGTCGACACCCCCCGCCGTCCCGACACCTTCTACGGCCTGTCGAAGTCCTTCGGCGAGGACCTCGCCCAGTTCTACTGGGACAAGCACGGCATGGAGACCGTCTCCGTGCGCATCGGCTCCTGCTTCATGGAGCCGACATCGGTGCGGATGCTGTCCGTCTGGATGAGCCCCGGCGACGGAGCGCGCCTCTTCCACGCGGCCCTCACCGCCGAGGGCGTGCGGCACACCGTGGTCTTCGGCTCCTCCGACAACACCCGCCTGTGGTGGGACCTGACGACGGCCCGTTCCCTCGGCTACGACCCGCAGGACGACTCCGAGCAGTACGCCGGCAAGCTCGTCGCCGAGCACGGCGAACTGGACCCGGAGAATCCCGACCACGCCCGCCTCGGCGGCCACTTCGTCACGAACCCGCCGATCTGGCCCTACTGAGCCGTCGGGCCCCGTCCCGGAATCCAGGTGACGCCGCCCCTCGGGACGGGCACCGTACGGCCATGCCAAGACCCTCAGGATTCCAGTCGAGCGACACGGCGACGCGTGCGTCACCCTCACCCACCACGGCCGCTCCGCCGGCACCCTGCGCGGCGGCCGGGCGGAGGCGTTCCTCGCCGAAGTGGCTGCCGGCGACGCCCAGCCCGTCATGGCGCGCTGGACGGGCGCGTACCGGCACGGCAACGAGCGCACCGCGGGCGAACACCCCCGTAACCGGGCACGCGGCGGGCGCTGAGCCGTACGGAGCAAGCCCGTGAAGGTAAGGGAACGGCAAAGCCGAGTCGTTCGTTACCCCGTGCATGACCGCAATGACCCCCGGCTCGAACATCCCTCTCTCCGCCGTCCGCGTGGCGGTGGACGTCGCCGCCCCGGTGCGGCTGGACGTCTCGGGCCTGCTGCTCACCGCCGACGGCAAGGTGCGCTCCGACGACGACTTCATCTTCTACAACCAGCCCTCGGGCCCCGGTGTGACCTACCGCTCGGGCGGCGGGTCCGCGCCCGACGCGATCGTGGTGGACACCACGGCGGTCCCCCCGGGCATCGAGAAGATCGTGGTCACCGCGAGCCCCGATGCGGCGGGCCAGACCTTCCAGGGCGTCGAGCCCACCGCCACCGTGCGCAACGCGGACGACGGCAGCGCGCTCGCCACCTTCACCCCGCCGCAGCTGGGCGGCGAGACGGCGCTGGTGGTCATCGAGATCTACCTGCGCAACGGCGCCTGGAAGGCCCGCGCGGTCGGCCAGGGCTATGTGAACGGGCTGGCCGGTATCGCCACGGACTTCGGCGTCTCGGTGGAGGAGCCAGCCGCGGCGGCGCCGCCCGCGCCCGTCGCCACACCCGTCGCTTCCCCGGCAGCCGCGCCCGTCGATCCCCGGATCGCCCCACCGGCCCCGCCAGCACCGCCGGCTCCGCCCGCCCCCGCCGCCTCCGCCTCCGCCTCCGGCAAGATCAACCTCGACAAGGGCCGGGTGAGCCTCCAGAAGAACCAGACGGTCTCCCTGGTCAAGGGCGGCAAGCCGCTGCTCTCGCAGGTCAAGATGGGCCTCGGCTGGGAGCCCGCGTTCCGCGGCAAGGACATCGACCTCGACGCCTCGGTGATCGCCTTCGGCCCCAATCGCAATCACCTGGACAGCTGCTACTTCGGCAAGCTTTCCATCCTGAACGGCGCGATCAAGCACTCCGGCGACAACCTCACGGGCGAGGGCGCGGGTGACGACGAGGTGATCGTGGTGGACCTCGGCCGGATCCCCGCGGACGCGACCGGCCTGGTCTTCACGGTCAACTCGTTCACCGGGCAGAAGTTCTCCGAGGTCGCCAAGGCCTACTGCCGGCTGATCGACGCGGCCACCGGCGAGGAGCTGGTCCGCTTCGACCTCACCGGCGCGGAGCCGCAGACCGGCGTGATGATGGCCAAGCTGATCAAGCAGTTCTCCGGCGAGTGGGAGATGACCGGCATGGGCGAGTTCGTGAAGTCGCGGACCGTGCGCGGCATGGTCAAGCCCGCCGCCAAGGCTCTGTAGCGCCCCCACCTGCCTCTGGAACGGCTTCCGGGGCACCCGGGGGTTCTTCTCCCCTCAGGTGCCCCGGATACCGGAGAGTCTCCGGTGGGACGCTGTGCGTGCTCGTCCGCTCTCTCAGAGCTTGGTCAGCTTGGAATACGGGCTCAGGATCCTCCCCTGTCGCCCCGAGAAGTCGATGAGCACTGCGTCGTTGTCGCCCTCGACAGCAAGGACTCGGCCGAGTCCGAACTGGTCGTGCGACACCCTGTCGCCCACATCGAAGCATTCGACCGGTGGGGCCGCCTGGGCCGGGCGGTTGAAGGGACTGGAAGGCAGGTGACGCCGGGAACCGGCTGACTGTTTCATTACGGTCGAGTATGCGCCCTGTAAGCGCCCGACGCCATGCCCGACCGCTCCGGAGCGGGCAGTAGTGCCGCATTCGTAATCAGCGATTCGAGGGCCGGTCCGCGCTCCTGCCCGCTTCCAGCAGGGGCACCATGCGGATGCCCGCGTCGGAAAGACCCCCGAAGGTGTGGCGGTTCTCGCTTCTCGACGGCGCGTGCCCGACCCGCTGGCCGACGAGGTCCCGGGTTCGACGCGCTCCCCCCGAGCGGGAGGTCTTCTGCCCATCTCGCGGTGGCGGGCTTGACGCCATGAGGGAGCCCGCCGACCGCCCTCCCCCGGCCGGGGAGCGCGTGGCCCGTCCGGTACAGGTCCGGGAAGACGTGAGGCCGGGAGGACGACCGCGCGGCGCGCGAGGGGATCTTCCCTCACGCCCCGCGCGTGGGTGTCAGCGCTTGTCCGGCTGACGCTTCCAGGGCCCGGTGATCGCGAGCATGATGCCGGGGTTCTGGATGTTGGCGAACAGTGTCCTGCCGTCCGGGGAGAAGGTGACCCCGGCGATCTCGCTGTAGGAGGGGTCGTCCTCCGTGCCGGTGTTGAGGTCGTTGCGTGCGATCGGGTAGGTGCGGCCGCTGTCGGTGGCGCCGAAGAGGTGCTGGATCCCGTTTCCGTCCTCGGAGATGACGATGCCGCCGTACGGGGACACGGTGATGTTGTCCGGGCCGTCGAAGGCACCGTCCACGGACGGGTCCGGGTTGACACCGAGGAGGACCTTGAGGGTGATCGTGCGGCGCTTGGGGTCGTAGAACCAGACCTGGCCGTCGTGGGCCACGGGGCTCTCGCCCCGGGCGAACGAGGAGACGAAGTAGGCGCCACCGTCGCCCCACCACATGCCCTCGAGCTTGCGGGCTCGGGTGACCTCGCTGTCGGTGAACTGCTTGCGCACCGAGACGGTCTTCGCGTCGCGGTCGGGCACGTCGACCCAGTCCACGCCGTAGACGGTGCCGATCTCCGTGGCGCGGGACAGGTCGTCGACGAACGCGCCCTTCTTGTCGAAGCACTTGGTGGCCTGGAGGACACCGGCATCGTCGGCGAGGGTGCGCAGCTTGCCGCGGCCGTGCTTGAAGCCGTGCGGCGGGACCCAGCGGTAGAGCAGGCCGTTGGGGCCGGACGCGTCCTCGGTCAGGTAGGCGTGTCCGCGCTTGGGGTCGATGACGACGGCCTCGTGGGCGAACCGGCCGAAGGCCTTGACGGGGCGGGGGTCGCGGTTGGCGCGCTTGTCGTACGGGTCGACCTCGAAGACGTAGCCGTGGTCCTTGAGGAGACCGTTCTTGCCGGCCCTGTCCTCGGTCTCCTCGCAGGTGAGCCAGGTGCCCCACTCCGTGCTGCCGCCCGCGCAGTTGGTCGACGTACCCGCGATGCCGACCCACTCGGCGGTGCGGCCGTCGCGGCGGGTCTCCACGACGGTGCAGCCGCCGGCCGCGACCGGGTCGTAGACGAGGCCCTCGGTGAGCGGGACAGGGTACTTCCAGCCGGCCCGGGTGCCACTCAGCTCGTGATTGTTCACCAGCAGGGTCACACCGCGGGGTCCCTCGAAGGCGGCCGTGCCGTCGTGGTTGGAGGGGGTGAACTCGCCGCTCTCCAGCTTGGTGACACCGCTGTGCGTGACGATCCGGTACGAGAATCCGGCGGGCAGCGCGAGGAGGCCCTTCGGGTCGTCGATCAGCGGGCCGTAGCCCAGATCCTTGCCGTGCCCGTGCCCGTGCCCGTGGCCGTCCCCGCGGTCCCCGTCGCCCTGCTCGTGCCGTGCGTCGTCGGCGGCCAGCGCGCCAGGGGCGGTCGCCAGTGCCCCGACGGCGCCGGTGAGAGCGATGCCCGCGCCGGTGAGAGCGGACGATCTGGTGAATTCCCTGCGGGTGAAGGACATCGCGGACTCCTGCTGCAAATGACCGAGTGGTTGGCGCGATCACGTTCCCTCCCCCGCACCAACTCCAGCTGAACGCCACCCGGCGCACTGGGGGCCGCTGCCTCAACCCGCTCCCCGTACCAGGAGAAACGCGGCCAAAAGGTTGATCACCATCGGCGTCGCCCGGCCTCAGCTGGCCGAGATGCGCCGGTCCGGCGAGGTGGTGGATACGGCGAGGCCGCCTCTGCCGTGAGCGGCCGAGGCGGCCGTGTCCGTGTCCCACACGGTCAGTCGCGGCCGAAGACCTTGCGTGCGGTTCATAGGTCGAGGAAGACCGTCTCGCCCGTGGAGTCGTCCAGGCCGTCGTTGTCGGTGACGGCGTGGACGCGGCCGTTGCCGGCCACGGTGAGGCCTTCCGGCTTTCCCTGCGTCCAAGCCCTTCATGGCCCGCAGACCGGGCAGCACGTCGTCCGAGGAACCGGACGCTCGCAGCCGTGAACCACGGCCGATGGGCGGTTCGGTGAACGGACTGCGGCGATCAGGAACATCGCCGGCGACCCACGGACCGACGGGGCCGCGGCAGCTTTTCCGCCACGACCACGCCGTTCCCGTGCCGTGCTGCGCCCCTCAGTCCTTCTGCCGCGACCGCGCCTTGTACGCCGCCTTTCGGGCGGCCTTCGCAGCGCCACGGTCACTGTGGAGGCGGCCCATCGCCTCCAGGACCTCGGTGGTCGCGGGGTGCTCGACCCGCCAGACCTCGTCGAAGAAGCCGCTGTGCTGGTCGGAGAGACCCTCGACCAGCCCCTGGAGCTCGTCGAGGTCGCCGTCGGCGTCCAGTTGCGCGGCGATCGTGTCCACGGCGAGCCAGAAGATCATCGACTCCGGCGGCGCCGGCACGTCCGCCGAGCCTCGCTCCGCGAGCCAGACTCGCGCCAGCCCGCCGAGCTCAGGATCACCGAGCACCGCGCGTACCGCGGGCTCGGCCTCCGGCCCGGCCAGGGCGAGGGCCTGCTGGCAGTGAAGCCTGCGCAGCGGTGCGCGCCGGTCGTCGCCACGCGCGGCGCCCAGGAGTTCCGCCGCCGCGGACTCCGCCCCGTCCGCCCCGTCCGCCCCGCGCCGGCCCAGCCACAGACCGACCTCGGTGCGCGCGGCCTCCTCGGGGTAGTACGCGATTCCGTCGAGGAGGGCGTCGGCCCCCTTGTCGGCGAGGTCACCGACGGCGGGCGCGTCCACGCCGGCCTCCAGCATCCGCTCGCGGATGCCGAAGAGGCCGAGCGGGGTCAGTTTCACCAAGCCGTAACGGGTGATGTCCTCGTCGTCGGCCGGCGGCGTCGCCTCCTCGCCCTCCTCCGTCAGCAACGTCTCGTCCACCGGCTGATATGCGACGATCCCGATGGGTTCGAGGACCCGGAACTGGTCGTCCAGCCGCATCATGGCCTCGGACACCTGCTCCAGGACGTCGTCGGTGGGCTCGCCCATGTCCTCGGGCACCACCATGGACGCGGCGAGGGCGGGCAGCGGCACGGTGCCGTCGGCGGGGCCGGCCTCCGAGAGGGTCAGCAGATAGAGGTTGCCGAGCACCCCGTCGAGGAATTCGGCCTCTTCCTCCGGGTCCCAGTCCAGGGCGTCGAAGTCGACGCTGCCGTCCTCGCCGACGAGGTCGGCGAAGTCGTCGAAGGCCGGGGCGGTGGCGTCCGCGTGTACGGCCTCCAGGCCGTCGAGCCAGATGGCGAGGACATCCTGCGGGGAGCCGGAGGTCAGCAGGGCCAGGTTCTCGCCGACCGTGACGGTGCCCTCGGCGTCGCCGTCCTCGGCATCATCGGCGTCCTGCGGGTCCTCGAAGTCGACGAGACCCGTGTCGACGGCGAGGCGCCAAGCCTCGCTGGCGTATGCCGCACCGTCCTCGTCGTCGCCGAGACCGAGGTGCTGGGCGGCCGCGGGCAGCTGCGCCTCGACGAGCTCACCCCCGGCGCCCACCCGGGTGTCGGGGCCCGCCCAGCGGGCGAGGCGGACGGCGCGGACGAGCAGCGGAGCTGCCAGCGCGTCCCGTGCCAGCTCGGCCTCGGTGTGCAGCCGCACCGGCGGCAGGGAGGGGCGCTCTGCGGACATCAGGGGGTCTCCTCGGGGCATGCTCGGGCTGTGTGCGAAGGGGCCGGCCCGGTGCGTACGGGGCCTTGGCCGCCGCCCCAGCGTAGACGCATTTCGTCCCGTGCCGCCCGGTTCCGCTACAGTCCCGCCGCGAGGCTGAGCGCCGGGGTGTAGCGCCGTACGCCACCGCCTGTCATGCCCGGGTAACTCTGCACCCGCTTCCACTGGGGCGTCGCGGTGCCGATGCCTTCGCCGTCGGATGCGAGCGCGTCGATGTGGGCCTGCGCGGTCTCCCACTCGGCGTAGTTGAGCACACGGTCCCCTGCCGTGCCGACGTGGAAATGTGCGGAGATACCGCCGGGCACCGGTTCCGGTCCGGTCGCCATCGCCTCGAAAACGGCGTCCACCCAGTCCCGTTGGCGTGCCGGGTCCGGTCCCGCGAACTCGACGTCGACGATCACGACGCAGCCCGGCTCGCGTGTGCGGCCCTCCCGGAGCCCCGAACGATACAACTCGAAGGTGTGCAGCCCGAGCCGCTCGATACCGGGAACGGCCGCGTCGACCTCGGCGTTGCGCGCGTCGCGGCCGCTGTGCACGAAGTCCTGGTACGCCTCCTCGTCGGACCACTGCGAGTAGTGGAGCAGCGTCTTCCCGTCCTCCCCGGTGTGCACGGTGTACGTGAGGAGCCCGGGATGCGGCCAGTCACGGCTGCCCCAGGCCTCACGAACGGCTTCGACGGTCCGCCGCTGCCGGTCCGGGGTACCGGCGTCCCAGGTACTGACCTTGACGATGCCGACATCGGAACGGGTCAGATCGGGACGGGAGTTGAAATGTACGGACGGCACGGTGCGATCCTCTCCGGGCGCGCCCCTGCGGTACGCCCTCGATCACACCCTCATACGTCACGTGCGCTTGAGGTCAAGGCCGGTCATCCGGTCGGCTTCGACCGCCAGGCCGTCGTGTTCAGCTCGTCCATCAGGCGTATGTCGTGGCCCTCCAGCGGGAAGACCCGCGCTCCCGTGTCCGGGGCGGCGGCGATCTCCAGGGCGTCACCCTCGATGAGGTCGCCGCCCTCCTTGGTGGAGACCCAGGCCAGCGTCGACCGGACACTCGCGCCGGGTTTCAGCATGACCTCCTCCGGCCCCTCGTCGTTGCCGAACATCGATCCGCCCGCGTTCACGGGAACAGGAATGCGCTCGCCGTCGTCGCCCAGCGCACGGACGGACGGGTAGCCGTGCACGCGGTACGGCTGCTTCCCGCAGTTGGTGAGCGTGAGCATGACGGCCCGGGCGAACATCGCCGTCTCGACGGGGCCCATCTCCACGACCACTCCGGAGGCCGGGCAGCCGCCGGTCGGCTCCACGGGGCTCGGCGCTCCCTGGGCGGGCGCGTCCGTCGTGGCCCCGGCTTCCGCCGGCCGCGTCGTGCCGGCGGGGCTCGGTGTGGGGCCCGGCTCCCCCTCCCCCGCGGGCACGAGGAAGCCCGCACAGCCGGACAGCGTCAGTGAGGCCGCCGTGAACACGGCTGCCGAGATCGTCCTGCGTACGCGCATGCCGCTTGACCCCACCCCTGGAACGGTCCGTCACTCTGTTCGATCATGCCAGACCGCGCCCACTGTCCGACATCTCCTGACCGCAACCCCGAGCAGAACTGAGTGGACCCACCCCCACCGGAGGCCGAGGCTGCGGAGATGAGATCCCACACGCCCACGCCTTCGGGACGCCGAACACCGCGGAGGCCGCCCGTCCCAACGGCCCCGCCGCCCCGCCGCCCCGCCGCCCCGCCGGTCGAGGCCATGACGGCCGCCGGCCTGCCCGGCACGGTCACGGCGAAGGCGCTGCTGGACGCGGGCCCGGTCCGCGAACCACTGCAGCCCGCCGGCCGCGAGGCGACCGGCGGGCTGCGGGGCGTGTACGAGGAACTCCTCGTCGCTACCGGTTAGTTGTGGCTGTGCAGAACGTCGTTGAGCCCGTCCCACACGGCGTTGTTCGGGCGGGCCTCGACGGCGCCGGAGACCGAGTTGCGGCGGAAGAGGATGTTCGAGGCGCCGGACAGCTCCCGGGCCTTGACCACCTGCCCGTCCGGCATCGTGACCCGGGTACCGGCGGTGACGTACAGCCCGGCCTCGACGACGCACTCGTCGCCGAGCGCGATCCCGACGCCGGCCTCGGCGCCGATCAGGCAGCGCTGCCCGATGGCGATGCGCTCCTTGCCGCCGCCGGACAGCGTGCCCATCGTGGACGCGCCGCCGCCGATGTCGGAGCCGTCACCGATGACCACGCCGGCGGAGATGCGGCCCTCGACCATGGAGGTGCCGAGGGTACCGGCGTTGAAGTTGACGAAGCCCTCGTGCATCACGGTCGTGCCCGCGGCGAGGTGTGCCCCGAGCCTGACCCGGTCGGCGTCGGCGATCCGCACGCCCTTGGGCGCGACGTAGTCGGTCATCCGGGGGAACTTGTCCACCGAGGTCACCTGGAGGTGCAGGCCCTCGGCCCGGGCGTTGAGCCGGACCTTCTCCAGGTCGTCGACGGCCACCGGGCCCAGCGAGGTCCAGGCGACGTTGGCGAGGAAGCCGAAGATGCCGTCGAGGTTCTGCCCATGGGGCTGGACGAGACGGTGCGAGAGCAGGTGCAGCCGCAGGTAGGTGTCGTGCGCGTCGAGCGGCTTGTCGTCCAGCGAGGAGATGACCGTGGACACGGCGACGACCTCCACCCCGCGGCGCGCGTCGACGCCGAGGGCCTTGGCCGCGCCCTCGCCGAGACGGTTCACCGCCTCCTCGGGGCTGAGGCGCTGCGTTCCGGCCGGCCCCGGCTCGGCGGCGAGCTCGGGGGCGGGGAACCAGGTGTCGAGGACGGTGCCGTCACCGGCGACGGTGGCGAGGCCGGCGGCGACGGCGCCGGTGGTGCGGGCGGAGCCCTGGGAAGTCGTGTCGGTCATGAACAGAACCTAACCGTCCGAGCCCCGCGCGGGCGAACCGGTCTCACCGGACCGCCCCGTCCGCGACCCTGGCCAGCATCTCCCGGGTGTACTCAGGGTCGAACTCACCGCCGGTGAGCAGCACCTGGAGGCTGATCCCGTCCAGCAGGGCCGTGAGCGCCCGCGCGGTGGCACGGTCGGTGCGGTGGGCGATCAGTCCGGCCAGGGCGTCGGCCCATTCGGTGGCGACCGGCCGCAGGGCGGGCCTGCGCAGGGCCGCGAGGTACAGCTCGTACTCCAGCGCCAGCGGTCCCCGTCCCGCCGCGAACCACTCCCCCATCAGCCGGGTCAGCTCATCGGCGAGCGGGACCGCGGGGTCGGCGAAGTACGAGCTCTCCCGCACCGTCCGGGCGAAGCTGTCGTTGCACCGCCGCAGGGCGGCGATCAGCAGTTCGTCGAGCGAGGCGAAGTGATACGTCGTCGAGCCGAGCGGCACATCGGCCTCGGCCGCCACCGTGCGATGGCTTAGGCCTGCGAGGCCCCGGTCCGCGACGACGCGGATGGCCGCGTCGATGATGCGCTCACGCCGACCGGGGTCGTACCGCCGGGCCATCAGTGGGCTCCTCCGAGGTTGAGGACGACGACCCCGGCGATGATCAGTGCGATGCCGGCCATCTTGGCGAGACCCGCGGACTCACCCATCCAGAGGATGCCAATGGCGGCGACGGCTGCGGTGCCCGCTCCGGCCCAGATGGCATAGGCGGTGCCGACCGAGAGCGTCTTGAGGGTCTGGGCGAGCAGCGCGAAGGCCAGCACATAGCCCACGACCGTGATGACGGAGGGCCACAGCCGGGTGAAGCCCTCGCTGTACTTCATGGCCGTCGTCCCGGCCACCTCCGCCGCGATGGCCGCGGCCAGCAATCCGTATCCCATGCGTACAAGCGTACACAAGGTTACGTACGGTCGTACACATCGCGCGGGGCCCCTGCTTCTACCGCTCCGGGCGACATCTGGATTCCGGGTCCGAGACCAGGTTCATCGAGATCGGCCGGGCAAAGCGGGGCCGGGCTGCACGAGTTCGATGTGCAGCCCGGACGGAGCGGTGGTCAGGAAGCAGGCGTCGCAGCCCCGGCCCCCCGCGAAGACCGCTGCGGGGTCGCCGAGCCGCGCGAGGGTCCCGGCCAGCGAGGCGACCCGGAAGGCGACGTGGTGCAGACCCTCGCCATGGGTGTCGAGGAAGTCCTTGACGGCGTTGGGGCGCATGGGTTGCACGAGCTGAACATAAAGTCCGCCCGCAAGGAGGTACGCGAGGCGTGACCCGGGCTCCTCGGCCACTTCGTCGTGGACGAGAGGGAGCCCCAGCGTGTTGGTCCACCAGGGCAGCGCAGCGTCGATATCCCTGACGGCATAGGCGACATGGTCGATTCGGTCGCCGGAGACGAGTGCCGTCATGCGACTGCCTCCGCGTGCCGTCGCCCGGTCTCCAGCAGTGCGAGGTAGCCCTCGATGTCCCAGGCGGCGCGGCCCACGAACAGGCCGTTCACGCCCGGCACACCGAGGAGGCCGGCAGCGTTGTGGACGTTGACGGAGCCGCCGTAGAGCACGCCGGTGACCCGGTCGCCCCATTCGGCGGCCAGTGCTTCGTGCACGGCGGCGATCTCCTCCGGGCGCGGTTCGCGACCGTGTGCTCCGATCGCCCACACCGGCTCGTAGGCGATCAGTGCCCGTGAGGTGTCGGCGAGGCCGTGGAACGCAGCGGCCACCTGTCCGAGGACATGCTCGACGGACCCGCCCCGGGCGAAGATCTCCGCGCTCTCGCCACAGCACAGCAGCGGCGTCAGTCCGTGCCGAAGCGTGGCGGCGACCTTGGCTGCGACGGTGGCGTCGGTCTCCGCGAAGTGCTCACGCCGCTCCGAGTGGCCGATCTCGACGATGCTCGCACCCGCGTCGGCGGCCTGCGGCACCGAGATCTCGGCGGTCCAGGCGCCCTCGTCCTCCCAGTGCGCGTTCTGCGTGCCGGTCAGGACGCTGGGGTCCTCACCGAACACCGCCGAGACCTCGGCCAGCGCGGTCGCCGGGGGTATGACGAACGGCTGGACACCCGGTATGCCGTCGCCGAGCGCCGAGCGGAGCCGCGTGGCGTAGGCGACCGACAGCGCTCGCGTCTTGGTCATCTTGAAACTGGTGCCGATCCACAGGTCACGCACGTCAGCCCCGGCCGTTCGTGGGCTCGTACGCGCACAGCGCGTCCACCTTGGCCGCGGACGGCGAGGACGCGTCGAAGGTGTACGTCAGCCACTCCCTGACGAGCCGGCGGGCCAGCTCCAGGCCGATGACGCGCTGTCCGAGACAGAGCACCTGGGCGTTGTTGGAGAGGACGGAGCGCTCCACGGAGAACGAGTCGTGGGCGGTGACCGCGCGTACGCCCTTGACCTTGTTGGCGGCGATGGCGACACCGAGCCCGGTTCCGCACACCAGCAGCGCCCTGTCGGCCTTGCCCTCGGCCACCAGGCGTGCCGCCTCGACGGCTACATGGGGGTAGTCGGTGTCCTGGCCTGCGTGCACACCGATGTCGGCGACGTCCGTCACCGATGAGTGAGCGGCCAGCTCGGTCTTGAGTACCTCCTTGTAGTCGAATCCCGCGCTGTCGGAGCCGACGACGATACGCATCAGTGATTCTCCTGCCGAAAGTGGAAGCTGAGGTCGGAAACGATGAGGGCGAGGGAGACGGCACCCGCATCAGGGGTGCCGAGGCTGCGGTCGCCGTGAGCGCGGGCCCGGCCCCGCCGTGCGGGTATCGAGGCGGTCGCCTGCGCAGCCTGTTCCGCGGCGAGGGCTGCGTCCGTCCATGCCGCTGCGAAGCCGGTGCGTTCCAGCCCGGCTTCCAGCCGGTCCGCGAAGGGGACCGCGACGTCGACGAGGGTCTTGTCCCCCGGCCTTGCCCCGCCCAGCTGGAGCACCGCGTCCACCGCGGCCCGTACGCCTGCGGCGATCCGTGCGCCGTCGGCGTCGCCCGCGTCGCCGACTGCCGAGCCGAACGCGGTCAGCGCAGCCCCCCAGAGAGCGCCTGACGTGCCGCCTGCACGCTCCGCCCATGCCGCCCCGGCTTGGGACAGGACGGTGCGGGCGCCGCCGCCGAGAGATACGGCTTCCCCGGCCGCAGTGGCCGCGGCTTCGGCACCCCGTCGCATGCCGAGGCCGTGGTCACCGTCTCCGGCTACGGCATCGATGTCGCCGAGCCGCTTCTCGTGTGTGACGACCGTGTCCCGCATGACCTGCAGCGCCTCGGCGATCCGTGCGCCGAGCGCCCGGGAGCCGGCGTCAGCCGGGACGACGGACGGCACGCGGCGTGCTGAGCTGAGGACGGCACGGCGCGGCGGGCGCGGAGCGAGGTGGCCACGGCTGAAGGCGGGAGTGGTGGCCGGAGCCCTCCACAGCTCTTCCAGGTCGGCGTCGAGGAAGGTGACGGTCAGGGAGAGACCCGCCATTCCCAGGCTGGTGACCTGCTCACCGACCACCGGAGCGACGACGGTGAGCCCTTCCGCCGTCAGCCGCTCGGCCACACGTCGATGGACGACGTACAACTCCTCGTACTTGGTGGCGCCGAGCCCGTTGAGGAGCAGGGCTATGCGGTCGGTTCCCCCGACAGCCCCGGCGGCCTCGACGAGCTCGGCCAGCACACCGTCCACCAGCAGGTCGGCGGTCTCGTCGGCCGTCTGCAGGGGGCGCTGCCCGATTCCAGGCTCGCCGTGTATGCCGAGGCCGACGCCCATCTGCCCGTTGTTCACCGTGAAGAGGGGCCGGTCGGCGCCCGGGAGGGTGCAGCCGTCGAACGCGAGACCGAGGGAGCGGGTTGCGGCGTTCGCCTTCCGCCCCACGGCCTCGACCTGGTCCAGGGTGCGCCCCGCCTCGGCGGACGCGCACATGATCTTCAGCACAGGCAGGTCGCCGGCGATGCCCCTGCGCAGCCCGGGCTCGTCGGGCGGCCCGGAGGCGATGTCGTCGGTGACGGCGAGGAGGCGGACGTCGATGCCCTCCGACCGCAGCTGCTCGGCCGCCTGCCCGAAGTGGAGGACGTCGCCAGCGTAGTTGCCGAAGCCGAGGACCACACCCCCGCCGTTCTCAGCAGCCCGGCTCACCGAACAGATCTGGGAGGCGGACGGCGAGGCGAAGATGTTGCCGCACGCGGCGCCGTGGGCGAAACCCGGGCCGACCCATCCCGCGAAGGCGGGGTAGTGGCCGGTTCCGCCGCCGATGACGACGGCGACCTGTCCGGCAGGTGTGGCGGAGGCCCGTACGACGCCGCCGTGCAGGACGCTCACATCTTCGGAGTGGGCGGCTGCGAACCCGGCGAGGGCCTCCTCCGCGAAGGCACCCGGGTCGTTGACGAGCAGGGTCACGGCCCCACCTCTCCCGGTGCGGCCGCGGGGAGCTTCGCCGCGAGGAGGCGGCGCAGGTAGTCGCGGTTACGAGCGGACACACCGAGACCGTCGCCGCCGTAGTGCTCGGTGCACATGGGGCCGTCGAAGCCGGCCCGCAGGGCGAGTCCGAGGGCGCGGCGGTAGTCGATGACGCCGCCCTCCACGGGGGCCGGAACCGTGAAGTAGGCGCCTGTGGCCGGGTCGAAGTCCCGGTAGTAGTTCTTCACGTGCCAGTAGTTGATGTGCGGCAGCACCGGGAGCAGTAGTTCCTCCCAGTGCGGCACCGGCCGGTGCAGCCGGACCAGGTTGCCGATGTCCGGGTTGATGCCGACGTTCGGCAGACCGATGTCACGCACGAAACGGACGGCACTCTCCGGTGTGCCCAGGTAGGTGTCCTCGTACATCTCCAGTGAGAGGCGCAGCCCGTGCTGGGCCGCGCGTGCGCCGACGGCACGCAGCCGGTCCACTGCCAGGGCCCAGGTGCGTTCATCACCCTTCGGGTCGCTGCCTCCGGGCTCGTGCCAGAACCACACAGCCCGTCGTTGAGCCTCTGTCAGCGGCCGGTGGAGACCGGCGCACACGACGGTGGTGCCGAGCTCGGCAGCAGCGTCGACGGTGCGCAGCAGGTAGGCGAGGTTGGCCTCCGCCACATTCGGGTCGGGGTCGATCACGCTGCGCCGGGTGACCGAGACGGCGGATATGCCGAGCTCGTGCTCCTTGAGCGTTCGGATCAGTTCGCCCAGCCGTTCGGGGGAGAGGTCTCCGGGGCGCAGCCAGCTGTCGGTGAGATCGACGTGGTCGAAGCCCTCGGCGGTGACCTCGTTCAGGACTGCGGCCCATTCGGCGGCGGGGGCGTCCTGGACGGGGGTGCCGTCCGAGGTGGTGTCGGGAAACTGCAGGAGCGCGGCCCCGATCGGCCAGTCCTGCGGGGTCTGGGGCATGCTGCCTCCGGTTCGGGGTCAGGGGGAGTTCGGGTAGCCGCTGTCCGTGGACGCCCACGGGCAATGGACAGGCAACCGCAAGCGTTATCGTAGACCCTATAGGATCTTTTAAGTAGGGGCTCTGGGCTTAGTCCGCCGCGAGTGCCTCGTCGCGCTAGGGTTGCCGGTGAGATGACCACTAATGAGACTGATGGCCACGACAGGAAGCCGCGCTCCCGGACCGTGGTGGTGCCGCGACGAGCCCTCCGTGACGGCGTGTACGACGCGATCCTGGAGAAACTCCTCGACGGCTCGGCACCGCCCGGAAGTTCGCTCGGCATCGACTCGCTCGCCCGGGAGCTCCAGGTGTCACCGACACCCGTGCGCGAGGCGCTGGTGCAGCTCGAACACACCGGCCTGGTGACGCGGACAGCACTCAAGGGCTATCGCGTCGCACCGCCGCTCTCGCCGGGCCAGCTCGCCGAGCTCTTCGACATGCGCGGCATCCTGGAGACCGCGGCGGTCGAGCGGGCGGCGGCTCACGCCGAGGATCTGGTGCCGGACCTGCAGGCGGCCCACGCCCGGCACGTCCTGGCCGCCCATCGGGTGCGCAAGCTGCGCGGCAGCGAAGACGGGCCGACCGACTTCGCCGATCTGCGCGAATACTTCGCCGCGGACTGGGAGTTCCACCTCACGATCATCCGCGCGGCGGGGAACAGTTTCCTCAATCAGTCCGTCGAGTCGCTGGGCGCTCACGTCCACCGGCTCCGGCAGACGGTGGACCACGGCACGATGGACCTGGAGCAGGCCATCGACGAGCATGCCGCCATCCTCGCCGCGTTCTCGTCCGGCGACCCGGACCGGCCACGCAGTGCGATGCGCGACCATTTGGCGGCCGTGGCGCGGCGGGTGTCCGCCGACGGCTGATCCTCGTCCGCATCGTCTTCTCTCCGGCCGCGGGGGCATCGCATCACGCGATGCCCCCGCGGCCGTTTCCTGCGGTCGTACGTTTGCTCCACCTCTTGCCAACGTCTGCGGCACCACCTAACTTCATCCACATATCCAATAGGATCTCTGATGTCGCAGGGATGGTGACCCGGAGACCTTTCTTCCCCGACGCCAGAAGGCTACGAAGATGAAGCCACCTTTGCGCATGGCGCTGGCCGCCTCAAGCGCCATCACGCTGGTCTCGGGGTGCTCGCTGCTGAACACGAGCCCTCCGGTCACCGACGACTGGGCTCCCCGAGGCTCGGTGTCCGCCCTCGTCGCATTCGCCCCCGGTGGCGGCAGCGACCGTTCGGCCCGGATCGTCGCCCAGGGTCTGAACGAACTCGAGGCGGGTTTCGACGTCAACGTCGAGAACAAGGAAGGGGGCTCCGGTGCGGTGGGCTGGGCCACCTTCATGGCCGAGAAGGGCAATGGAAACGCTCTCCTGGTGGCCGAGAGCGCGTTGAACACCCTGCCGATCGCCTACGACGTGCCCTTCACCTACCGGGACTTCACCCCGCTGGTGATGTTCGCGCAGGACTCGCGCATGGTCGTCGTAGGCAAGGACTCCCCGTACGGCACCTGCCGGGAACTGGTGGAGCAGAGCAGGAACAAGCCCGTCAAGACGGGCTCCAGCGGCAAGACCGGCGCGGACTCCCTCGTCGTGTCCGAATTCGAGAAAAACGGCGGCACGTTCTCCGTCGTCCCGTACGGCTCCACCGGCGAGGTCCTCACCGGCCTGCTGGGCGGCCAGATCGACGTGGCTCCCGCAAGCGCCGCGGCCGCCAAGCCATACCTGGAGAGCGGCGACTTCAAGGCGCTGTGCACTCTCACCGGTGAACGCTATGACGATCCTCTGCTCGGCAAGGTGCCGACCGCCCAGGAACAGGGACTGGACGCCCAGGTCACCATCTGGCGCGGCGTACTGGCCCCCGACGGCATCGCAGAAGTCCAGCGTGACTACTGGATCAAGGCGATCCACAAGGCCATGCGGTCCGATTCCTACCGGGACTACATCAAGAGCGACCTGCTGATACCGGTCGACGTCGCCGGTGACGACTTCGAGAAGTACCTCGACGACTACGACAAGCAGATGCAGGAGGCGATGTCATGAGCAGTGCTCCCGCCGCGCCCGCTCGCGGCAGACGGGCCGTCCTCGCCGCGCACACCCTGCTCGCCGCCTTCGGCGGCCTGTTCTTCCTCGGCTCCTTCGCCTACTCGTGGACCAACCCGGAGGACGGCACGATCGGGGCCGGCGCGCTGCCGCGCACGGCCGGACTTCTCCTGCTGCTCGTCGGACTCGGCCTGGTGAGTCAGGAACTGCGCAGCGGTTCCGTCCTCGAAGGCGACGGACACATCGAGGAGTCCGCGGAACACACGGCGGAAGAACGCCGCGCGATGCGCCGCAAGCTCGTCGTCGTCACCGCCGCCATGATCGTCACCGCAGCGCTGATCCCCGTCCTGGGCATGTTGCCGGCCCTGGCCCTGATGACACTGTTCCTGACCGCAGTCGTCGAGCGGATGCGCCGGCCGGCGGCCCTGGCCACCGCTGCCGGGGTCCTCGTCGTCTCGTACCTCCTGTTCGTCGTGGTGCTGCGGGTGCCGCTGCCGTTCGGTCTCTTCGATCCCGCCCTGTGGAGCGTCCTGTGATCGACAACATCGTCACCGGCTTCGGCGCTGCTCTCAGCGCCGAGAACCTCCTCTGGTGCTTCGTCGGAGTCCTGCTCGGTACCGTCATCGGCATTCTGCCGGGTCTCGGGTCGGCCACCGGCGTGGCCATCCTCATCCCGGTGACCCTCACCTTCGACCCGCTGACCGCGCTGATCATGCTCGCGGGCATCTACCACGGCTCCCAGTTCGGGGCCACGATCACCGCCATCCTCATCGCCACCCCGGGCGAGGCCTCCTCCGTCGTCTCCACCCTGGACGGCTACCGGATGGCCCGGCAGGGCAGGGCGGGGCCCGCCCTGGCCATCTCGGCCCTGGGCGCCTTCGTCTCCGCGATGGTCTCCCTGATCGCGCTCGCCGCAGTCGCGCCCCTGTTCGCCGGACTCGCCCTGGACTTCGGTCCTCCCGAGATGCTGGCCGTCATGATCCTCGGCCTCTGCACCATCGTCGTGTTCTCGGGCAAGAACCTGCTGCTCGGCATGGGGCTCGGACTCTGCGGCATCCTCATCGCCTGCATCGGCGTCGACGTGGGCTCCGGCACCCCCCGCTACACCTTCGGCCAGATCGACCTGTTCGGCGGCGTGCCGTACGTCGAGGTCATGATCGGTCTTTTCGCCATCGGTGAACTCCTCAACCAGCTCCACACCGGAATGGCGCAACCCATCAAGGCCCGCTTCCGCGACCTGATGCTCACCAGGGAGGACCTCAGGCGGGCAACCCCCTCAACCGTCCGGGGGACGGTCGTCGGATTCCTGATCGGCTGTCTCCCCGGCGCCGGAACCACATTGGCGTCGTTCATGGCGTACGGAGTGGAGAAACGCTTCTCCAGGCATCGCAGGAAACTGGGCACCGGCGCCATCGAAGGCGTGGTCGCGCCCGACGCCGCCACCAACGCGGCCTCCAACGCCAACTTCGTCCCCACGCTGGTCCTGGGGGTTCCGGGGGGCGCCACCACCGCCGTCCTGCTCGGCGCGTTCCTGATCTACGGGATCCAGCCCGGCCCGCTCCTGTTCGACAACCAGCCCACGCTGGTCTGGGGCCTGCTCGCCTCGTTCTTCATCGGCAACGTGATCCTGCTCCTGCTGAACCTGCCACTCGCCCCGGTGTTCGCCCAACTGTTGCGTATCCGGTACGCGATCCTGTACCCGCTGATCATCGTCACCAGCCTGATCGGCGCGTACTCCGTCAAGAACAGCATGCTGAGTATCTGGATCGTGATCGTCTTCGGCCTCATCGGCTACGGCATGAAGCGGCTCAATCTGCCCGTCGCACCGCTGGTGCTCGGCCTGGTGATCGGCCCACTCTTCGAGAAGGCCCTGGTTCAGACCTCGGCACTCGGAGAGGGCGCCGTACTGCCCCAGATCGCCGACAGTGGGACGGCGATCGGCATCCTCCTTCTCGCCTCCGTGCTCGTTGCCGGGCCCGCAGCCGGCAAGGCGATACGCACGAAGAGCGACACGCCCCACACGGCCGACGCGAAGGTCCTCGAATCCGTCGGCGCTCCGGCGGGCGAGCCCATGGCGGGCGCCGACACGTCGCCGCCCGCCCCCGCCGACGATTCCACCCGCACCGGCGATGCCCCTTCCCGGCCGGCAGACCGGGACAGCTCCGCCAACCAGGAAAGGCAGTCATGAGCACCACGACCACGAACCGCCCCCGCATCGCCGTCACCCTCGGCGACCCGGGAGGTGTCGGCCCCGAGCTGATCGCGAAGCTGCTGTCCCGCCCGGAGAACACCTCTGCCGCCGACATCGTGATCATCTCCGACGAGACCGAGCTGAAGGCGGCGGGCGAGGAATCCGGCTTCCCCGTCGTCCACTCCACCGAGCCGGCGGAGGGCGTCCCACTGCTGCACGACAACAGTGCCGCCCGTCCCGTGCAGACCTTCGAGCGGCGCAAGGCCACGGAGGCCGGAGGCCGCTGGGCACTCGGCAACCTCCGGACCGCCCTCGACATGGCGAAGCGCGGTGAGGCGGACGCCATCCTCTTCGCCCCGCTCAACAAGACGTCCCTCCACCTGGCGGGTATGACCGAGAACGACGAACTGCGCTGGTTCGAAGAGGTCCTGGACGTGAAGGACTTCACCTCGGAGCTCAACGTTCTTCCCGGCCTGTGGACCGCGCGCGTCACCTCTCACGTCTCGATCGCGGAGGTCGACGCGGGCATCACACAGGAGAACGTCGTACGGGCGGGCCGCCTCCTGGACCGAGTGCTGCGGGAGTCCGGTCTGGAAGCACCGAGGATCGGGGTCTGCGCGCTCAACCCGCACGCGGGTGAGAACGGCAAGTTCGGCCGTCACGAGCTGGACATCATCGGCCCCGGGATCGCCGACCTGGCCGGTGAGGGCATCGACATCCATGGACCGTTTCCGTCCGACACCATCTTCTTGCGGGCAAAGGCCGGAGACTTCGACGGCATCCTGACCATGTATCACGACCAGGGCCAGATCGCGATGAAGCTGATGGGCTTCGACGGCGGTGTGACCATCGCCGGAGGCCTGCCGGTCCCCATCTGCACCCCGGCTCACGGAACGGCCTTCGACGTCGTCGGCAAAGGCGTCGCCAACACCGGATCCATCCAGAACGCCTTCGACCTGGCGGTCCGCATAGGCGCCCGCCGGGCGGCACGGGCATGAATCGACGGCGGCCGTGAGCGGAGCCCGCAGGCGAGCCCCGTCAGTCTTCCCGCCCAGGGGATGTGCTGGCGGACCAAGACCCGTCTCACCGGAATCTCCTGTATGCCCCCCAGACCCGGATTCGGGAGCGCCCCCGGGACGCTACGGTGTCCGCACCGGTAGGACCGGATGACGACCGGACGATACGAACAACGGAGCAGTGGTGGCGCAGGACGCAGGGTGGGGCGGGGGCGCCTACGGGGGCGCGCCGTACGGCGGAAGTCCCTACGGGGGGCCGCCGGGTTGGGGCGGCTGGGCGCCGCCGCCGAAGCCAGGGGTGATACCGCTCGCCCCGCTGAGGCTGGGGGACGTGCTGGGCGGGGCGTTCACGACGATGGGCAGGTACTGGAAGCAGTTGTTCGGCCTGGCCGCCGCCCTCTACGGCGGCGCCGCGCTGCTGATGACGGCGGCGGTCGCCATCGCCTACTCCGCCGTCTCCGAACACCTGGAGCGGGTGGCCTTCCTCGACTACGGCGAGGAGGCTTCGTCCGCGGACCTCGTCCCGCTCGTGACCGCGGGCTGCCTCCTCGCGTTGCTGGGCATCGCCACCGTGACGATCGTCTCCAGCCTGATGTACGCGGCGGTTCCCGCCGTGCTGCAGGAGGCGGTCCTGGGCAGGCCCATCGCCTTCGCGACGGTGTGGCGCAGGGCGTGGTCCCGTGTCGTTCCCGTGATCGGCGCTCTGATCCTCACCGCCCTGGTCGCCATCGTGCCCGTACTGCTCCTCACAGCGGCCCTCACCACGGCGGTCATCAGCCTCGTCACCATGGCCAGTGATGGCGGCGCCGCCATCACCATCACCGTGGGCATCGTCGGCGCCCTGATCACCGGGCCGCTTGCCGTCTGGCTCTGGATAAAGGTCTGCCTGGCACCGGCGGCCGTGGTCTTCGAGGGCCAGGGGCCCGTCGCCGCGCTGCGGCGCTCGTCCGAGCTGGTGCGCGGCGACTGGTGGCGGATCTTCGGCATCGTGCTGCTGGCCGGTCTCATGGCGGCCGTGGCCGGCTATGTCGTCCAGATACCGTTCTCGGTACTCGGCGTCTTCCCCGGTATCATCGGGACGGCGTCGCTGGACGACGACCCGAGCCCCACAGCTCTGATGGTCGCGATGAGCGGCTATCTGATCGCCACCATGCTGGGCGGGCTGGTGAGCCAGATCATCTCTACGACGTTCCCGCAGCTGGTCGCCGGTCTGCTCTACGTCGACCGGCGGATACGGACGGAGAACCTGGGCCCGGTACTGGCCGAGGCGGCCGGCGTACCGCAGCAGGGACCGATGGCACCGCCGTACGGGGGCGCCGCCCCGCAGTGGTGATCAGGCCGGGCCCCGGTCGGTCCCCCGGCGAGTTCTTCGGCCTGAGCACGCAGAACTCGTCGCCCTCGGGCCGGAGCCGAAGCACATGCCCGGCATCGCGGACGCTTCGGCGCCGATGGCGACTCGTCCTCGGCCTCGGACAGCACCTGCCGGTCCAGCGCCCCGCACCGGAAGCGGGCGAGCTACGGCAGATCGTGGGCGTCGACGGCGAGTGGGAAAAACGAACGGCCACGCCCGCCAGTCTGCCTGGCGGGCATGGCCGTTCATCGCCCCTGAACGGACAACGGCTGGAATCAGACGTTGAAGCCGAGCGCGCGAAGCTGCTCACGGCCGTCGTCGGTGATCTTGTCCGGGCCCCACGGCGGCATCCAGACCCAGTTGATCCGCAGCTCGCTGACGATGCCGTCCGTCGCGGACTTCGCCTGGTCCTCGATGACATCGGTCAGCGGACAGGCCGCGGACGTCAGCGTCATGTCGAGCGTAGCGATGTTCGCGTCGTCGATGTGGATGCCGTAGATCAGGCCCAGGTTGACGACGTCGATCCCCAGCTCGGGGTCGACCACGTCGTACAGCGCCTCGCGGACCTCCTCCTCGGAGGCCGGCTTGGTCGTGAGGGTCTCGTTGTCGCTCATGCCGTCTTCCCTTCGGACAGCGCCTGCGCCGTCGCATCCTTCCACGCCATCCAGCTCAGCAGCGCGCACTTGACCCGGGCCGGGTACTTGGAGACACCGGCGAACGCGACCGCGTCCTCCAGCACCTCCTCCATCGCGTCGTCCGGCTCCAGCTGGCCCTTGGACTGCATCAGTTCCAGGAATGTCTCCTGGATCTTCTGCGCATCGCCGAGCTGCTTGCCGACCAGCAGTTCGTTGAGTACGGACGCGCTGGCCTGGCTGATGGAGCAGCCCTGGCCCTCATAACTGACGTCGACGATGGTGTCGCCGTCGTATTTCACGCGGAGCGTGATCTCGTCGCCGCACGTCGGGTTGACGTGGTGCACCTCGGCGTCGCCGTCCCGCAGGCCACGCCCGTGGGGGTGCTTGTAGTGGTCCAGGATCACTTCCTGGTACATGGAATCAAGCTTCACCAGTCAACCCTCAGCCGCTCTGCCATCTAACCGAAAAAGTTCCGCACATGCTCCAGGCCGTCCACCAGGGCGTCGACCTCGGCGGGCGTGGAGTACAGATAGAACGACGCTCGCGTCGTCGCAGGAATTCCGTACCGCAGGCATACCGGCCGTGCGCAGTGGTGTCCGACCCGGACGGCGATGCCCTGTTCGTCGAGTACCTGACCCACGTCGTGGGGATGGATGTCGCCGAGCGTGAAGGAGATCGTCGCACCGCGGTCCTCGGCCGTCGCCGGACCGATGATCCGCAGGTCGGGGACCTCCAGAAGCCGCTTCACCGCGTACTCGGTGATCGCCTGCTCATGGCGGTGGATGTTCTCCATACCGATGGCCGAGAGGTAGTCCACGGCCGCGCCGAGGCCGACGGCCTGCGCGATCGGGGGCGTACCGGCCTCGAACTTGTACGGCGCGGGCGCGTACGTCGACGAGTGCATCGACACGGTCTCGATCATCTCGCCGCCGCCGAGGAACGGCGGCAGGTCCTCCAGGAGCTCCTGCCGTCCCCAGAGCACGCCGATGCCCGTCGGGCCGACCATCTTGTGGCCGGTGAAGGCCACGAAGTCGGCCTGCAGCGCCTGCACGTCGAGCACCATGTGCGGGGCCGCCTGCGAGGCGTCGATGCAGACCAGCGCGCCTACCTGCTGGGCACGGCGGATGATCTTCTCGACCGGGTTGATCGTGCCCATGATGTTGGAGACCAGGGTGAAGGAGACGATCTTCGTCTTCTCCGTGATGATCTCGTCGATGTCGGACAGGTCCAGCCTGCCGTCGTCCGTGATGCCGAACCACTTCAGCTTCGCGCCCGTGCGCTGCGAGAGCAGCTGCCACGGCACGATGTTGGAGTGGTGCTCCATCTCCGTGGTGACGATTTCGGTGTCGCTGTCGACCCGGTAGGGCTCGTCGGCCCAGCCGAGCATGTTGGCCACGAGGTTGAGTGACTCCGAGGCGTTCTTGGTGAAGATCACCTCGTTGCGGCTGGGTGCGTTGATGAAGGCCGCGACCTTGTCGCGAGCGCCCTCGTACAGCGCGGTGGCCTCCTCGGCGATCGTGTACACACCGCGGTGGACGTTGGCGTTGTGCCGCTCGTAGTACTCGTTGAGCGCGTCGAGCACCTGGCGCGGCTTCTGCGAGGTCGCCGCGCTGTCCAGGTAAACGATCTTCTTGCCGTCGTGGACCGTGCGGTCCAGGATCGGGAAGTCCTTGCGGATCGCCTCGGTGTCGAGGAGGCCGGAGAGCCCCTGTCGGGCGTCAGTCACGCGGAAGCGCCACCCTTCGTGTAGGCCTCGTAGCCCTCGTTCTCCAGCGTGTCTGCGAGCTCGGCGCCACCGGAAGCGGCGATCCGGCCGTTGGCGAAGACATGCACGTAGTCGGGCTTGATGTACTTGAGGATGCGTGTGTAGTGCGTGATCAGCAGGGTGCCGACCTCGCCGGACTCGCGCACGCGGTTGACGCCTTCGGAGACGGTCTTCAGCGCGTCGACGTCCAGGCCGGAGTCGGTCTCGTCGAGGATCGCGACCTTCGGCTTGAGGAGCTCCAGCTGGAGGATCTCGTGACGCTTCTTCTCACCGCCGGAGAAGCCCTCGTTGACGTTGCGCTCGGCGAAGGCGGGGTCCATCTGGAGCCCGGCCATCGTCTCCTTGACCTCCTTCACCCACGTACGCAGCTTGGGCGCCTCGCCGCGGACGGCGGTGGCGGAGGTGCGCAGGAAGTTGGAGACGGAGACGCCGGGGATCTCCACCGGGTACTGCATGGCGAGGAACAGGCCGGCGCGGGCGCGCTCGTCGACGGACATCTCCAGGACGTCCTCGCCGTCCAGGGTCACCGTGCCACTCGTGATCGTGTACTTGGGGTGACCCGCGAGCGAGTAGGCGAGGGTGGACTTGCCGGACCCGTTCGGGCCCATGATGGCGTGGGTCTCGCCCTGCTTAACGGTCAGGTCGACGCCTTTGAGGATCTCCTTAGTGGCGTTGTCGGCCTCGACGGAGACGTGCAGGTCGCGGATTTCAAGCGTTGCCATGGGTGACTCAGGACTCCTGGGTGACGGAGACGAGCACATCGTCCCCTTCGATCTTTACGGGGTATACGGGGACGGGGCGCGTCGCGGGAAGGCCGGACGGCTTGCCGGTGCGGAGGTCGAAGCTCGATCCGTGCAGCCAGCACTCGATCGAGCAGTCCTCCACTTCGCCCTCCGACAGCGAGACGTTCGCGTGCGAGCAGATGTCGTTGATTGCGAACACCTCGCCCTCGGTGCGGACGACGGATACCGGCGTGCCGTCGAGCTCCACCCGCTTCGGGGTGTCGTCCTCCAGCTCGCTCAGCGCACAGGCTTTGACGAAGGCCATCAGACCGACGCCTTCAGCTCGGTCTCGATCTTGTCGAGGAGGCGGGCTTCGACGTCCGGCAGACCGATCTGCTGGACCAGCTCGGCGAAGAAGCCGCGCACGACGAGCCTGCGGGCGTCCTCGGCCGGGATACCGCGGGACTGCAGGTAGAACAGCTGCTCGTCGTCGAAGCGGCCGGTCGCCGAGGCGTGGCCGGCGCCGATGATCTCGCCGGTCTCGATCTCCAGGTTCGGCACGGAGTCGACCCGGGCACCGTCGGTGAGAACCAGGTTGCGGTTCATCTCGTAGGTGTCGGTTCCCTCGGCGGCCGCCTCGATGAGGACGTCGCCGATCCAGACGGCGTGTGCGCCGTCGCCCTGCAGCGCGCCCTTGTAGGCCACGTTGGACTTGCAGTGCGGTGCGTTGTGGTCGACCAGGAGGCGGTGCTCCTGATGCTGGCCCTTGTCGGTGAAGTACAGACCGAAGAGCTCCGCCTCGCCGCCGGTGGCCGCGTAGACGACCCGCGGGTGGAGGCGGACCACGTCGCCGCCGAAGGTGACGACGATGGACTTGAAGGAGGCGTCCCGGCCGATCAGCGCGTTGTGCTGACCGACGTGGACGGCCTCGTCGTCCCAGTCCTGGACGGAGACGACGGTGAGCTTCGCACCGTCGCCCAGGACGTAGTCGACGTTGGCGGCGAACACCGCGTCACCGGTGTGGTCGATGACGACGACGGCCTCTGCGAAGGCGCCCAGCTCGATGACCTGATGGCCGTAGGCCACACCGCCCTCGCCGTGCACGGCAATGCGCACCGGCTCGGTGAGCACGGCCTCCTTGGCGACCGTCACGACCGAGGCCTGCTCGAAGGACGAGTACGCCTGGGCGGCGACACGGTCCGCCGGGGTGCCCGCCCTGCCGAGCCGCGCGTCGTCGCGGCCGACGGTCTCGACCGTGACGCCCGAGGGCGCCTCGATCACGACCTTGACACCGCCACCGGTCGCGACGGCGGTGCCGTCGTGCAGTCCGCGCAGCCGCTCCAGCGGAGTGAACCGCCATTCCTCCTCGCGGCCGTGCGGGACCGGGAAGTCCGCGACGTCGAAGGACGGGGGTGCGCTCATGCGCGTGGCGACGGTCGACTCGGCGGCCACCGCGATGGACCCGGCGGTGGTGGACCCCACCGGAATGTTCTGAGCCTCAGCCATGGCTGTCGTAGTGCTCGCTTTCTCAGTCAGGAACTCTCGGGGATTCGATCGGCGGACGGCGCGCGGCCGTGCTAGCCGACCGAACCCTCCATCTGCAGCTCGATCAGCCGGTTGAGCTCCAGGGCGTACTCCATGGGCAGCTCCTTGGCGATCGGCTCGACGAAGCCACGCACGATCATCGCCATGGCCTCGAACTCCGTCATGCCGCGGCTCATCAGGTAGAAGAGCTGGTCCTCGGAGACCTTGGAGACGGTCGCCTCATGACCCATCGACACGTCGTCCTCGCGGACGTCGACGTACGGATAGGTGTCGGAGCGGGAGACGGTGTCCACGAGCAGCGCGTCGCACAGCACGTTGGACTTGGCGCCCGGCGCGCCCTCGCCGATCTCGATGAGTCCCCGGTAAGAGGTGCGGCCACCGCCTCGTGCCACCGACTTGGAGACGATGTTGGAGGAGGTGTTCGGTGCCATGTGGACCATCTTGGCGCCGGCGTCCTGGTGCTGGCCCTCGCCCGCGAATGCGATGGACAGGGTCTCGCCCTTGGCGTGCTCGCCCATCAGGTAGACGGCCGGGTACTTCATGGTGACCTTGGAGCCGATGTTGCCGTCGACCCACTCCATGGTCGCGCCCTCGTACGCCACGGCACGCTTGGTGACCAGGTTGTACACGTTGTTCGACCAGTTCTGGATGGTCGTGTAGCGGCAGCGGCCGCCCTTCTTCACGATGATCTCGACGACCGCGGAGTGCAGCGAGTCCGAGGAGTAGATCGGCGCGGTGCAGCCCTCGACGTAGTGGACGTAGGCGTCCTCGTCGACGATGATCAGCGTCCGCTCGAACTGGCCCATGTTCTCCGTGTTGATACGGAAGTAGGCCTGGAGCGGGATCTCGACGTGCACGCCCTTCGGCACGTAGATGAAGGAGCCGCCGGACCACACGGCGGAGTTCAGCGAGGCGAACTTGTTGTCACCGACGGGGATGATGGTGCCGAAGTACTCCTTGAAGAGCTCCGGGTGCTCCTTGAGCGCGGTGTCGGTGTCCATGAAGATGACACCCTGCGCCTCGAGCTCCTCGTTGATCTGGTGGTACACCACCTCGGACTCGTACTGCGCGGCGACACCGGCGACCAGGCGCTGCTTCTCCGCCTCCGGGATGCCGAGCTTGTCGTACGTGTTCTTGATGTCCTCGGGCAGGTCCTCCCAGGACTCCGCCTGCTTCTCCGTGGACCGCACGAAGTACTTGATGTTGTCGAAGTCGATGCCCGACAGGTCCGAGCCCCAGTTCGGCATGGGCTTCTTGCCGAACAGCTTCAGGCCCTTGAGCCGGAGCTTGAGCATCCACTCCGGCTCGTTCTTCTTCTCCGAGATGTCACGGACGACAGCTTCGGACAGGCCGCGCTTGGCCGCCGCGCCTGCCGCGTCGGAGTCGGCCCAGCCGAATTCGTACGTACCCAGACCCTCGAGCTCAGGGTGGGCAGTCTCCGTAGGGAGCGTCATGCGGGGTTCCTCCCGGCCGTACTTGCAGATGCTGTATGGGTGGTCTGTGAAGCCTGTGCTGCTGCGGGGCTGCCGCGCGGAACGAACGTCGTGCACACACCGTCGCCGTGGGCGAGGGTGGCGAGACGCTGCACATGGGTCCCGAGCAGACTGGAGAAGAATTCCGTCTCCGCCTCGCACAGCTGCGGGAACTGCTCGGCTACGTGCGCGACCGGGCAGTGGTGCTGGCAGAGCTGCTCGCCCTGCTGGGCGCCCGGCGCGCTACGCGCCGTAGCAGCGTACCCGTCGGCGGACAAGGCCTTGGCCAAGGCCTCGGTGCGCGCCTCGGGGCCCGCGACCTCGATCACGGCGCGGTACGTCTCGAACTGGGCGGTCATCCTGGCGCGGGCGAAGGCGACGAGCGCCTCATCCCCCGCCGTGTCGGCGATCCAGCGCAGCGCGTCGGCCGCGAGCTTGTCGTAGGACTGGTCGAACGCGTCCCGGCCGCAGTCGGTGAGGGCGAAGACCCTGGCCGGACGGCCACGGGTCCGCGCTCCGTAGACCCGCTGCTCGCGGGCCTCGACCACCTCGTCGGAGACGAGGGCGTCCAGGTGACGGCGCACCGCGGCCTGGGTCAGGCCGACACGCTTCGCCAGATCGGCGGCGGTGGACGGCCCGTGGTTCAGGATGGAGCGCGCGACCCGGTTGCGCGTCGAACGCTCACCGGTCGCGAGTTCCTCCTGAGGAGCCTCGCCAACGTATTTCACAACGCCATTGTTGCGTAATTCCTTCGGGCGTGACAACCCACCTCGGAACCGGGCGCGGTGCCCTTCATCACTTAGGCATACCTAAGTTGACCTGCGAAAACAGCCGATCACGACAGGCCGCCGCAGGTGGGAGCCCTCCGGTCCCACCGGCGGCCGGGCCCCCGGGAGCACCCCGATGACGCCGGGGAACCCGGCTGGCCGGACCCCGGTCCGGCCAGCCTAGACTTGCCCGCCATGAGCAGCGAGCCCGTCGTACAGGCAAGGGGCCTTGTCAAGCGGTACGGCACCAAGACGGCGGTCAACGGCCTCGATCTGGAGGTCGCGGCGGGTGCGGTGACCGCGGTCCTCGGCCCGAACGGCGCCGGGAAGACGACCACGGTCGAGACCTGCGAGGGCTACCGCCGGCCGGACGAGGGGACCGTACGGGTCCTCGGCCTCGACCCCGTCGCGGACGCCTCGGCGCTCCGCCCCCGGATCGGCGTGATGCTGCAGTCCGGCGGTGTCTACTCCGGCGCCCGCGCCGACGAGATGCTGCGCCACATGGCCAAGCTGCACGCCCATCCGCTGGACGTCGACGCGCTCGTCGAGCGGCTCGGACTCGGCAGCTGCGGCCGGACCACCTACCGTCGGCTCTCCGGCGGCCAGCAGCAGCGCCTGGCGCTGGCCATGGCCGTCGTCGGCCGCCCCGAGCTGGTCTTCCTGGACGAGCCGACGGCCGGTCTCGACCCGCAGGCCCGCCGCTCCACCTGGAACCTGATCAGGGAGCTGCGCACCGACGGGGTGTCGGTCGTCCTCACCACCCACTTCATGGACGAGGCCGAGGAGCTCGCCGACGACGTCGCCGTCATCGACGCGGGCCACGTCATCGCCCAGGGCAGCCCCGAGCAACTGTGCCGCGGCGGCGCCGAAAACACCCTGCGGTTCACCGGCCGCCCCGGTCTGGACCTCGGCTCGCTGCTGAAGGCGCTGCCGGACGGCAGCGAGGCGGCCGAGCTCACCACCGGCGCGTACCGCATCACCGGGCAGATCGACCCTGAGCTGCTCGCGACCGTCACCTCCTGGTGCGCCCAGCACGGCGTGATGCCGGACGGCATCGCGGTGGAGCGGCACACCCTCGAGGACGTCTTCCTGGAACTGACCGGCAAGGAGCTGCGCGCATGAGCGCCGGTACGTACACCCCGCGCCCCGGCGCCGCCCCGCTGCCTCGCATGATCGCCGCGCAGGCCGCGCTGGAGACGCGGATGCTCCTGCGCAACGGCGAGCAACTGCTGCTGACTGTGGTCATCCCGACGCTGCTGCTCGTGCTGTTCAGCGCGGTCGACATCATCGACACCGGCGCGGGTGAACCGGTCGACTTCCTGGCGCCCGGCGTCCTCGCACTCGCGGTGATGTCCACGGCCTTCACGGGCCAGGCGATCGCGACCGGTTTCGAGCGCCGCTACGGGGTGCTCAAGCGGCTGGGCGCCTCGCCGCTGCCCCGCTGGGGCCTGATGACGGCGAAGACCCTCTCGGTGCTGGTCACGGAGGTGCTGCAGATCGTCCTGCTGACGGTGATCGCCATCGCCCTGGGCTGGTCACCCGCGGGCAATCCGTTCGCCGCGCTGCTGCTCCTGGTGCTGGGCACCGTGGCCTTCTCCGGACTCGGGCTGCTGATGGCGGGGACGCTGAAGGCCGAGGCGACGCTGGCCGCGGCCAACCTGGTCTTCCTGCTGCTGCTGGTCGGCGGCGGGGTCGTCGTCCCGCTGGACAAGTTCCCGGACGCGGCGCAGTCGGTCCTGGGCATGCTCCCGATCTCGGCGCTCTCCGACGGGCTCAGGGAGGTCCTGCAGCACGGCGCGGCGATGCCCTGGGGCGACGCGGCGACCTTGGCGGTCTGGGCGGTGCTGGGGCTGGGAGCGGCGGCAAGGTTCTTCCGCTGGGAGTGAGCGGGCACCGGCATACCGCTGATGTGCCGGGTCATCCGGGAACGGACCACCCCTCGTGAAAACTTGCACAAGCCGTTCCCTACGATGGTGCGCGTGGAAACCCCCATCTCCTACATCGCCAAGCGCTGGACTCCGTCGGTGAAGACGGCCAAGCGCGCCGCACTCTCCGCGGTGATGATGAGCGTCTTCATCATCATCACCGGCGGCGCGGTGCGGCTGACCGGTTCCGGCCTGGGCTGCGACACCTGGCCCAAGTGCACCGACGACAGCCTTTTCGCCACGCCGGAGCAGGGTCTGCACGGCGCCATCGAATTCGGCAACCGGATGCTCACGTACGTCCTGTCGGCCGCGGTCGGCTGGGCGATCATCGCGGCGCGCGCCCTGAAACCCCGTCGGCGCGGTCTCACCCGCCTGGCGTGGTCGCAGTTCTGGCTGGTGATGGGAAACGCCGTCATCGGCGGTATCACGGTCTGGGCCGGTCTCAACCCGTGGTCGGTGGCCGGGCACTTCCTGCTCGCCAACTGCCTGCTCACGGTGGCCGTGATCACCTGGGTGCGGATCGGTGAGGGCGACGGCGCACGGCGCCCGCGCGCCCCGCGTCCGGTACGCCAGCTGTCCTGGGCCGTCGTCGCCACCACGGTCGTCCTGATCGTGCTCGGCACCACCGTGACCGGGTCCGGCAAGCACGCCGGTGACAGCAGCGACGTACCGCGCATGCCGTGGGACTGGAACGCCGCCGCGCACATCCACGCCATCGCCGCCTGGGCCGTCTGCGCCCTCGCCATCGCGATGTGGTTCACCCTGCGCGTCGTCGACGCTCCCGTCGACTCCCGGGCACGCGCCCGGGACCTGCTGATCGTGTTGGTGGCTCAGGGCGTCATCGGATACGTGCAGTACTTCAACGACGTACCGGAGATCCTGGTCGGCCTCCACATGTTCGGCTCGGCCCTGCTGTGGATCGCGGTGCTGCGTCTACTGCTGTCGCTGCGCGAGCGCCTGGTGGCCGACGTCGTCCTTCCCGCGCCGACGGCCGGAGACCGGCCGGAGCACGCTGCCGCGCACTGAGCAAGAAGGCCTCCCCGGCACGATTCGCCCCGCATTTCGGCCATAACGCTCCGCGCCTCTGGACCGGTCGCGCCCCGCCCTCCACCCTGGTCACGGTCACCGGCCGCGCGTCCGTCCGGGGGAGGGTGGGGTCATGGGCTCGTGCTCCGGGGAACACCGTATGAACTGTTTCCACGAGAAGGCCTTCCACGTAGGGGCCTTCCAGGACCGCGCCCAGCCGCTGCGCCGCAGTGAGCTCGCCGCGGTTCCGGCGGCCGCGCCGCTGCTGATACCGGTGGCCGCGCTGTTGCTGCTGGTGGCCGACTTCTCCTGGAAGCTGGCCGGACTCGAACTTCTGATCGTCCCCGTCCTGGTGCTCCTCGCACGCCGACGGGTCCGCGGCAAGCGCGATGCCCGCGAGAAGGCGGCGGTCTTCGCCGAGCGTGCGTATCCGCCCGCGGGCAGCGGCAGGTTGGGCGCGGACATCCGGCACTGTTCCGGCTGCACGCGCGTCCTCGTACGGGAGAAGGACACCGACTCCCCGGACGACTACTCCTCCCCCACCGACGCGGACGGCTGGGAGGCCTGGGCCCGCGACGCGGGAGCGGACTTCGGGCCGGCACCCCGGCCGGCCGTGCCGAAGCCCGAGACCGGGGCCGGGCCGGGGCCGGGGCCGCGGAAGTCTTAGGCCTTGTCGTTGGACGGGCCGCCGACCTGGATGCCCGCCATCCGCGACCACTCGTACGGGCCGGTGCGGACCTTCGCCGCGAATTCCCCGTCGAAGTCCTCGTGGACCGTGATGCCCGCCTTCTGCGTGGCGCTCTCCGCGACGGCGTAGGAAGGGGCGATCAGGTCGCCCCAGCCGCCGTCCTCACCGACCAGCACGATGCGGGTACCCAGCTGGCCGAGGTAGGCGAGCTGCCCCTCGGCGCCGCCGTGCTCCTTGGCGAAGACACCGATCTGCTTGGCGAGCTTCGCGGCCCTGCGCTCCGCCCGGGCCGCGTGCTTGCTGTCGTCCGTCTGCTGGGTCTGGGACTCTGCCGTCTCTGCCATGGAAAGGATGCTACCGACGGGTAGATCAACTGGCGACGGGCGGGGGGCGTGGCATCGGCCACGTCCCCCGCCCGTCGGCGGAGCTCCGGTGCGTGCGGGACTACCTCAGGAAGGGGTCCACCGCGACGGCGACGAAGAGGAGCGAGACATAGGTGATGGACCAGTGGAAGAGTCGCATCTCCTTGAGCTTGCCGCCCGTCACGCCCGCTTTCGCCCGGTTCTGCAGGCCGTGCGCCTCCCAGAGCCAGAAACCGCCGGTCAGCAGCGCCACCGCGGTATAGAACCAGCCGGTGTAGCCCAGCGGGGTGAGCAGCAGCGAGACGGCGACCATGACCCAGCTGTAGATGACGATCTGGCGGGCGACCACCCGGTTGGAGGCGACGACCGGAAGCATCGGGACGCCCACCCGGGCGTAGTCCTCCTTCACCTTCATCGACAGCGGCCAGTAGTGCGGCGGCGTCCAGAAGAAGATGACGGCGAAAAGAATCACCGCGGCCCAGGACATCGAATTGGTCACGGCGGACCATCCGATGAGTACGGGCATGCAGCCGGCGATTCCGCCCCAGACGATGTTCTGCGAGGTCCGGCGCTTCAGCAGCATCGTATAGACGACGACATAGAACAGAAGTGCGCCGAGTGAGAGCGCCGCCGAGAGCCAGTTGACGAGGAGTCCGAACCAGACCGTGGAAATCCCCGCGAGGGCGATTCCGAAGACCAGGCACTCCCGCGGGCTCACCATGCCGGTGACCAGTGGCCTCTGCGACGTACGGTCCATCAGCGCGTCGATGTCACGGTCGATATACATGTTGAGCGCGTTGGCACCGCCCGCGGAGAGATATCCGCCGATGGTGGTGGTGACTACGAGCAACAGATCCGGCACGCCCTGAGCGGCGAGGAACATCACCGGAACGGTGGTGATCAGCAGCAGCTCGATGATGCGCGGCTTTGTAAGAGCCACAAATGCCTTGATGCGGGCCCCGAACGGGCGTTGGCCCCCTGGGCTCGGAGTCAAGGCGACCCCTGCGGGTCGGGACTCGACGGCCGTCACGCACACCCCTGACAGAGAAATCCCAGCAAGCTCCGGGCGTGAAGGCGGCCCGGTAAAGACTTGCGCGAACCACACCACTGTAGACGTTGGGCATACGCCCCTCTTCGCGGGGGTGGGGTCGTGTTGGGGTGGCGCAGAAGTGAACGGCGGCGCTCATACGGGAGGCGAACTCCGCAGGTCGCCCGCACTGTGGAAAGGGCAGAAGTACCGCCTTGCGACGGGGGTAGGCTCGGCAATGCCCGGTGCGGTAACCAGTCACCGGTTTACGAACAGTGGAGAGGAGCCCTGACTCAGGGTGAGCACCAAGCCGACCACCACAGACCTTCAGTGGACCGAATTGGACCAGCGGGCCGTGGACACCGTCCGCGTCCTCGCCGCGGACGCCGTACAGAAAGTCGGAAACGGCCACCCGGGTACGGCGATGAGCCTGGCTCCTGCCGCGTACACCCTCTTCCAGAAGGTGATGCGCCACGACCCGGCGGACGCGGAGTGGACCGGACGCGACCGGTTCGTACTGTCCGCGGGCCACTCCAGCCTGACGCTGTACATCCAGCTCTACCTCGCCGGGTACGGCCTGGAGCTGGACGACCTCAAGGCGTTCCGCACCTGGGGCTCCAAGACCCCGGGCCACCCGGAGTACGGCCACACCACCGGTGTCGAGACGACGACCGGCCCGCTGGGCCAGGGTGTCGCCAACGCCGTGGGCATGGCGATGGCCTCCCGCTACGAGCGCGGTCTCTTCGACCCGCAGGCGGCCCCCGGCACCTCCCCGTTCGACCACACCATCTGGGTCGTCGCCGGTGACGGCTGCCTCCAGGAGGGCATCTCGGCCGAGGCGTCCTCGCTGGCCGGCCACCAGAAGCTGGGCAACCTGGTGCTTCTGTGGGACGACAACCACATCTCGATCGAGGGCGACACCGAGACCGCGGTCTCCGAGGACACCCTGAAGCGCTACGAGTCCTACGGCTGGCACGTCCAGCGCGTGGACCAGTCGCCCAGCGGTGACCTCGACCCCGAGGGTCTCTACCGCGCGCTGCAGGCCGCCAAGGCCGAGACGGAGCGCCCGTCGTTCATCGCGGCCCGCTCGATCATCGCCTGGCCCGCCCCGAACGCCCAGAACACCGAGGCCGCGCACGGCTCGGCGCTCGGCGACGACGAGATCGCGGCCACGAAGCGGCTGCTCGGCTTCGACCCGGAGAAGACCTTCGAGGTCTCCGACGAGGTCATCGCGCACACCCGTGAGGCGCTGGACCGCGGTCGTGAGGTCAAGGCCGAGTGGGAGAAGAGCTTCGCCGCGTGGCGCACCGCCAACCCGGAGCGCGCCGCCGACTTCGACCGGATCGCCGCGGGGGAACTGCCCCCGGGCTGGGAGGACGAGCTTCCGGTCTTCGAGGCCGGTCACGGGGTCGCCACGCGTGCCGCCTCCGGCAAGGTCCTGCAGGCGCTCGGGGGTGTCATCCCCGAACTGTGGGGCGGTTCCGCCGACCTGGCGGGCTCGAACAACACCACGATCGACAAGACGTCCTCGTTCCTCCCGGTGGGCAACCCGCTGCCCGAGGCCGACCCGTACGGCCGGACGATCCACTTCGGCATCCGCGAGCACGCCATGGCCGCTGCCATGAACGGCATCGCGCTGCACGGCAACACCCGCATCTACGGCGGCACCTTCCTGGTGTTCTCCGACTACATGCGCAACGCCGTCCGCCTCTCCGCGCTGATGCACCTCCCGGTGACGTACGTGTGGACGCACGACTCGATCGGCCTCGGCGAGGACGGTCCGACCCACCAGCCGGTGGAGCACATCGCCTCGCTGCGCGCCATCCCGGGCCTGAACGTCGTCCGCCCGGCCGACGCCAACGAGACAACCATCGCCTGGCGCGAGATCCTCAAGCGCGGCAAGAAGGACTACGGCAAGAGCGCCCCGCACGGTCTGGCGCTGACCCGTCAGGGCGTGCCCACCTACCCGGCGAACGACAACGCGGCCAAGGGCGGCTACGTGCTCTTCGACTCCGAGGGCGGCGAGGCGCAGGCCGTTCTGATCGCGACGGGTTCCGAGGTCCAGCTGGCCGTCGAGGCCCGCGACGAGCTCCAGGCGGCCGGTGTGCCGACCCGTGTGGTCTCCATGCCGTGTGTCGAGTGGTTCGAGGAGCAGGACCAGGCGTACAAGGACAGCGTGCTTCCGCCGTCCGTCAAGGCCCGGGTCGCCGTCGAAGCCGGCATCGGCCTCACCTGGCACCGGTACGTGGGTGACGCGGGCCGGATCGTCTCGCTGGAGCACTTCGGTGCGTCCGCGGACGCCAAGGTCCTCTTCCGCGAGTTCGGCTTCACCGCCGCGCACGTGGCGGAAGCCGCCCGGGAATCTCTCGCCTCCGCTGCGCGCTGACCCGGTTACACGACAAGTAGGAGATGTAATTCTCATGACAGACGCACTCAAGCGCCTCTCCGACGAGGGCGTGGCGATCTGGCTGGACGACCTGTCCCGTAAGCGGATCACGTCCGGCAACCTGGCCGAGCTGATCGACCAGAGCCACGTAGTGGGTGTCACGACCAACCCGTCGATCTTCCAGAAGGCCATCTCCTCGGGTGACGGTTACGAGCAGCAGCTCACCGACCTCGCCGCCCGCAAGGTCACCGTCGAGGAAGCCATCCGCATGATCACGACGGCGGACGTACGTGACGCCGCCGACATCCTGCGTCCGGTCTTCGACGCGACGGACGGCCAGGACGGCCGGGTCTCGATCGAGGTCGACCCGCGACTGGCGCACAACACCCTGGCCACGGTCGCCGAGGCCAAGCAGCTGGCCTGGCTGGTGGACCGGCCGAACACACTCATCAAGATCCCGGCGACGAAGGCCGGCCTGCCGGCCATCACCGAGACCATCGGGCGGGGCATCAGCGTCAACGTGACGCTGATCTTCTCGCTGGAGCGCTACCGCGAGGTCATGGACGCCTACCTGGCCGGCCTGGAGAAGGCCAAGGCCGCGGGCCTCGACCTCTCCAAGATCCACTCTGTGGCGTCCTTCTTCGTGTCCCGTGTGGACACCGAGATCGACAAGCGACTGGACGCGGTCGGCAGCGACGAGGCCAAGGCCGCGAAGGGCAAGTCCGCCCTCGCCAACGCCCGTCTGGCCTACGAGGCGTACGAGGAGGTCTTCGCGGGCGACCGCTGGGCCGCCCTGGACAAGGCGCAGGCCAACAAGCAGCGTCCGCTGTGGGCCTCCACCGGCGTCAAGGACCCGTCCCTCAAGGACACCCTGTACGTCGACGACCTCGTCGCCCCGAACACGGTCAACACCATGCCGGAGGCGACGCTGGAGGCCGTGGCCGACCACGGCGACATCACCGGCAACACCGTCGCCGGTGGCTACGACCAGGCACGCGCCGACCTCGACGCGATCAAGAAGCTCGGGGTCAGCTACGACGACGTCGTCCGGCTCCTCGAGGACGAGGGCGTCGACAAGTTCGAGGCTGCCTGGAACGACCTGCTCAACTCCACCGAGGCAGAGCTCGAGCGCCTCGCTCCTTCGGAGGGCTGACCACCTTGTCTGGTGTTCCCGGAGCCAACCCGCTCCGTGACGCCCAGGACCGACGGCTCCCGCGTATCGCGGGACCGTCGGGCCTGGTGATCTTTGGCGTCACGGGCGATTTGTCCCGTAAAAAGCTGATGCCCGCCGTCTACGACCTGGCCAACCGCGGCCTGCTGCCCCCGGGCTTCTCGCTCATCGGCTTCGCGCGCCGCGACTGGGAGGACGAGGACTTCGCCCAGGTCGTCCACGACGCCGTCAAGGAGCATGCCCGGACCCCGTTCCGCGAAGAGGTCTGGCAGCAGCTCAGCCAGGGCATGCGCTTCGTCCAGGGCAACTTCGACGACGACGCGGCGTTCGAGACCCTCAAGGCCACGATCGAGGAACTCGACAAGGCGCAGGGCACGGGCGGCAACTTCGCCTTCTACCTGTCCGTGCCGCCGAAGTTCTTCCCCAAGGTCGTCGAGCAGCTCAAGAAGCACGGGCTGGCCGACCAGAAGGAAGGCAGCTGGCGACGGGCCGTCATCGAGAAGCCGTTCGGTCACGACCTGGAGAGCGCGCAGGAGCTGAACCAGCTCGTGCACGACGTCTTCCCGCCGAACGAGGTCTTCCGTATCGACCACTACCTCGGCAAGGAGACGGTCCAGAACATCCTGGCGCTGCGCTTCGCCAACACGATGTTCGAGCCGATCTGGAACAGGTCGTACGTCGACCACGTCCAGATCACGATGGCCGAGGACATCGGCATCGGCGGCCGGGCCGGCTACTACGACGGCATCGGCGCGGCCCGTGACGTCATCCAGAACCACCTGCTCCAGCTGCTGGCGCTGACGGCGATGGAGGAGCCCGGCTCCTTCCACCCCAAGGCGCTGGTCGCCGAGAAGCTGAAGGTGCTCACGGCGGTGGAGCTGCCCGAGGACCTCGGCAAGCACACGGTGCGCGGACAGTACGCGCACGCCTGGCAGGGCGGCGAGGAAGCGCTCGGCTATCTGGAGGAGGACGGTATCGACCCCAAGTCGAAGACCGACACCTTCGCCGCGATCAAGCTGACGATCAACAACCGCCGCTGGGCGGACGTGCCGTTCTATCTCCGTACCGGCAAGCGCCTCGGCCGCCGCGTCACCGAGATCGCGGTCGTCTTCAAGCGCGCGCCGTATCTGCCCTTCGAGTCCGGTGCGACGGAGGAGCTCGGCGGCAACGCCCTGGTCATCCGGGTTCAGCCGGACGAGGGGGTCACGGTCCGGTTCGGCTCGAAGGTGCCGGGTACCTCCATGGAGGTACGGGACGTCACCATGGACTTCGCCTACGGCGAGTCCTTCACGGAGTCCAGCCCGGAGGCGTACGAGCGGCTCATCCTCGATGTGCTGCTCGGTGACGCCAACCTCTTCCCGCGCCACCAGGAGGTCGAGCTCTCCTGGAACATCCTCGACCCGATCGAGGAGTACTGGGACAAGCACGGCAAGCCCGCCCAGTACCCGGCGGGATCATGGGGGCCGGCCGAGGCCGACGAGATGCTCGCACGCGACGGACGGAGCTGGCGCCGGCCATGAAGATCGATCTCACGGAAACCACGTCCAGCAAGATCAACCAGGCCCTGGTCTCGGCGCGCCGCTCCATCGGCACGCCCGCCATCGGCATGGTGCTCACTCTCGTCATCGTCACCGACGAGGAGAACGCCTACGACGCCCTCCGGGCGGCGAGCGACTCCTCCCGCGAGCATCCGTCGCGGATCATCGCGGTGATCAAGCGGGTCAGCAAGTCGCCGCGCGCCCGGCGTGACGCACGGCTCGACGCCGAGATCCGGGTCGGTTCCGACGCGGGCTCGGGCGAGACCGTCGTCCTGCGTCTGCACGGTGAGCTGGCCAACCACGCCCAGTCGGTCGTCCTGCCGTTGCTGCTGCCGGACGCCCCGGTCGTGCTGTGGTGGCCGGAGGACGCCCCGGCGGACCCGGCCAAGGACCCGCTGGGCGCGCTCGCCCAGCGTCGTATCACCGACACCTACTCCGCCGAGCACCCCCTCGACGAGCTGTCGGTGCGCGCGGCGACGTACCGGCCCGGGGACACGGACCTGGCCTGGACGCGCATCACGCCGTGGCGCTCGATGCTGGCGGCGGCGCTCGACCAGCAGCCCGCGCAGGTCGTCTCGGCCACGGTCGAGGGCGAGTCCGACAATCCGAGCTGCGAACTGCTGGCCATGTGGCTCGCGGACCGGCTCGGGGTCCCGGTGGAGCGCACTCACTCCGGGGGTCCCGGTCTGACGGCCGTGCGGCTGGAGACCAAGAACGGCGCGATCGTTCTGGACCGGCCCGACGGCTCGCTGGCCACGCTCTGCATGGCGGGTCAGCCGGACCGTGCCGTCGCGCTGAAGCGGCGGGAGACCGCGGAGCTCCTCGCGGAGGAGCTGCGCCGTCTGGACCCGGACAACATCTACGAGGCCACGGTGAAGTTCGGCGTGGAGCGCCTCGGCGGACGGACGGAGCCGTCGTCCGTCGGTACGGGGCAGAAGCGGCCGGAGCCGACGGGGTCCGCCGCCCCTGCCGCGAAGAAGGCGGCGGCCAAGAAGGCGGCGTCGAAGTGAGTACACCGCAGCTCGTCGTGCACCGCGACAAGGAGCTGATGGCTCAGGCCGCGGCGGCCAGGCTGATCACGAAGATCGTGGACGCCCAGGCGGCCCGCGGTTCCGCCTCGGTGGTCCTCACCGGCGGGCGTAACGGCAACGGCCTGCTGGCCGCGCTCGCCGCCTCGCCCGCCCGGGACGCGATCGACTGGTCGCGGCTCGATCTGTGGTGGGGCGACGAGCGCTTCCTCCCCGAGGGCGATCCGGAGCGCAATGTCACGCAGGCCCGCGAGGCCCTGCTGGACAAGGTGGAGCTGGCCCCCTCCCGGGTCCACGCGATGCCCGCGTCGGACGGGCCGTACGGCGGCGACGCCGACTCTGCTGCCGCGGGGTACGCGGCGGAGCTCGCCGCCGCGGCGGGCCCGGAGGACCACGGAGCCGTACCGACGTTCGACGTGCTGATGCTGGGCGTCGGCCCGGACACCCATGTCGCGTCGCTCTTCCCGGAGCTGCCGGCGGTGCGGGAGACCGAGCGCACCGTCGTCGGTGTGCACGGTGCCCCCAAGCCGCCGCCCACCCGCGTCTCGCTCACCCTGCCCGCCATCCGGGCGGCGCGTGAGGTGTGGCTGCTGGCCGCGGGGGAGGACAAGTCGGAAGCGGCGGAGATCGCACTGTCCGGCGCCGGGGAGATCCAGGCGCCGGCGGCGGGAGCGTACGGCCGCAGCCGCACTCTGTGGCTGCTGGACGCTGCCGCGGCCTCGAAACTCCCGCGGGCGCTGTATCCGCCCGCGTCGGCGTAACAGAGCACAGCGAGAGGCCCGGCCCACTCCAGGAGGGGGCCGGGCCTCTCGCCCTGCCGGCAGCCCCTAACGCGCTCAAGTACGGGGCGCAGTTCGGCCCGGCCGACACCTGCACCCTCGGATACCGGCTGTGGCCCAGGGGGATCGAGAACCGGGTACCCCACGTCCCGCGCCTGCCGGGTCTGTCCGCTCGACACCCGCATCGGGGCAGACTTTCACCCGTACCGCGACGGCCCTCGGACTCCGTCCTGCTCGGACCGGTGACTTCAGGGACTCCGCGATCGCCGGCCGTTGCGGCGTGGACAACACCGGCCGCACCCCGCTGCACGTCCTGGCCGCCGGGCACCCCGCTCGGACGCCCCAGGACGCTCCCCACCCGCCGGCCTTCCCGCCTTGGCTCCACCACGCCGCTCGACCGGTGGCCTCGGACGGCCGGTGCCTGCCGGGTGGGCGCGTATGTCGCGCCCACCCGGCTCAGCCGCGCTCCAGGAAGGGCTCCAGCAGCCCCGGGACGGCTTCGGCGGCGAAGGTGAGGCCCTCGACCGCGTCGGCGTCGTGTGCCGTGTAGGCGCCGCCTCCGGCGGCCGTCGTGGCGGTGACACTCAGCAGCCCGGCCCGGCGCTGGAAGAAGGACTGCTTCACCGTCCAGCCGATCACACCAGCCCGCTGCAGCGCCGCGGTGGAGCGCCGGACCGTGCCGGAGCGGGTCACCAGGTAGCCGCCGCTGAGAGTGTGCCCCAGTGAGCGGTATGCGTCGACGGCCAGGAGCACGGCGACAGGTACCGACACCACCGCCGAGCCGAGCGCGGTCCACAGCAGTACGGGCGTCAGCAGAACGCCCAGCAGCACCTGCACCAGCACGGGCACCAGAGCCACCGTCAGGGCACGGCGCAGTCGTCGCCCGCGGGCCGCCCGGGGGTGCGCCGTGAGCGGGGCGCCGGTCGGGGTGGCCGACTCGCGCAGTACCGCGGCGGCGATGGTGCCGGCCAGCGCGCGGGGCACGGCCGGCAGAAGCGTGTCGTGGTCGGCGCTCCGCGACTCCTCGTCCCTGGTCAGGCCGGTGGTGATCGCGTCGACCCGGGCGGCGCCCGCAAGCCGCACTCCGAGGGGCTCCACCAGGTCCACCCCGCGCAGCCGCCGTTCCTCGACGGACAGGGAGCGCGAGGTGAACAGTCCGCGCCGCACCCGCAGGGTGCCGCCCGGTTCGCGCTCCAGGCGGTAGTTCCACCACATCTCGATCCACAGCCCGAGTGCTCCGACCACACCGGCGGCCAGAGCCGCCACGGCCAGGGTGACGATCGTCCAGACCATCGAGGTGTCCCGGAAACGGTCGGCGACCCAGTCGATCACCTCGCCCTGCGCGCCTACCCAGTCGCTGATCTGCAGCACACCGCCGGCAGCGGCGCCACCGAGCATGGGCGCGACGAAGGAGACGGGTGCGTAGCGGATCCAGCGGGGGTCGAGCGTGGCCAGTTCGCCGTCGTGGTGCGTTCCGGAGACCTCGGGGGCAGCACGGTCGAGGAGGTCATGGCGCAGCCGCTCGCCCTCTGCGCGGGCGACGGGGTCGAGTTCCAGCGTGGAGTCGCCGCCCGTGTGCTCCCCGGTGCCGATGCGGACCGTGACCAGCCCGAGGATCCGTAGCAGGGGGTGAGCGGTGAGATCGACGCTGCGGATCCGCTCGCGGGCCAGCGAGCGGCGCTTCACCAGGAGGAGCCCGGTGTGCAGATCGACGCGCTCGGTGCCGACGCGGTACCGGGTGCGCCGCCACCGTACGTAGTCACCGGCGCCGGCGCAGCCGATCAGCAGGGCAGCCCCCGCCAGGGCCCAGCCGACGGCTGCCGCGTACCCGAGGCGGCCGGACAGCGCGACCGTGACCGGCACGGCCGCGCCCGTGGCGACCCCCGCCGTGACCAGCGCGGTGACCAGGACCGTACGGGGATGGAGCCGCCGCCAGTCGGGGCCGCTGTCGGCGGCGGTGCTCATGTGGCGTCCCCGGGGGTGCCCTGGGTGATGCGGGTCAGCCGCTCGACGAGGTCTGCGGCGACCTCGTGGGTCAGCCCCTCGATCTGCACGGCACCCTTGGCGGACGCTGTGGTGACGGTGACCGTGGCCAGCCCGAAGAGTTGTTCCAGAGGGCCGCGCACGGTGTCCACGGTCTGGATGCGGGACATCGGTGCGATCCGCCACTCCCGCAGGAAGACCCCGGTGCTCACATAGACCGCTTCGTCGGTGACCTCCCAGCGGTGGGTGCGGAACCACCACGAGGGGAAGAGGACAGCACAGAGCAGGCCGATGCCCGCGAGCACCGCGGCGGGCGTCAGCAGCCAGAACCTGGCGGGCTCGATGAGCGCGCCGAGGATGCCGAGGACCAGGACCGGCGCCGCCGTCAGCAGCAGCCACTGGGTCCGCCACCAGCCGACAGCCCCGCGGGCCGGTGCATTACGCGGTGGCCTGAGCCGTATTGTCCCCTCCCCCGTGGTCATCGCTCAGCGGCCACGCAGCGAGCGGTACGCCGAGACGAGCGCGGCGGTGGAGCTGTCCAGCTGTTCGCCGCCGGTGCCCTCGGTGAGGACCGGCTCGATCTTCTTGGCGAGGACCTTGCCCAGCTCGACGCCCCACTGGTCGAAGGAGTCGATGTTCCAGACGGCGCCCTGGACGAAGACCTTGTGCTCGTACAGCGCGATCAGCTGGCCGAGCACCGAGGGGGTGAGCCGGTCGGCGAGGATCGTGGTGGTCGGGTGGTTGCCGCGGAACGTCTTGTGCGGCACGAGCTCCTCCGCGACGCCTTCCCCACGGACCTCGTCCGGTGTCCTGCCGAAGGCGAGGGCCTGGGTCTGCGCGAAGAAGTTGGCCATCAGCAGGTCGTGCTGGGCGATCAGCCCGGGCAGCAGGTCCTGGACCGGCGAAGCGAAGCCGATGAAGTCGGCCGGGATGATCTTCGTACCCTGGTGGATCAGCTGGTAGTAGGCGTGCTGCCCGTTGGTACCGGGAGTGCCCCAGACGACCGGTCCCGTCTGCCACGCGACCGGGTTGCCGTCCCGGTCCACGGACTTGCCGTTGGACTCCATGTCCAGCTGCTGCAAATACGCGGTGAACTTGGACAGATAGTGGCTGTACGGCAGGACCGCGTGGGACTGCGCGTCGAAGAACTGGCCGTACCAGACGCCCAGCAGGCCGAGCAGCAGCGGGGCGTTCTCCTCGGCGGGGGCGGTGCGGAAGTGCTCGTCGACGACGTGGAAGCCGTCGAGCATCTCGCGGAACCGGTCCGGGCCGATGGCGATCATCAGCGAGAGGCCGATCGCCGAGTCGAAGGAGTAGCGGCCGCCGACCCAGTCCCAGAACTCGAACATGTTGGCGGTGTCGATGCCGAAGTCCGTGACCTTGTCCGCGTTCGTCGACAGAGCCACGAAGTGCTTGGCGACGGCTTCCTGACCGGCCCTCAGCCCGGTGAGGAGCCAGTCGCGGGCGGAGGTGGCGTTCGTGATGGTCTCGATGGTGGTGAAGGTCTTGGACGCGACGATGAACAGCGTCTCGGCCGGGTCCAGGTCACGGATGGCCTCGTGGAGGTCCGCGCCGTCGACGTTCGACACGAAGCGGACCGTGAGCGAGCGGTCCGTGAACGAGCGCAGCACTTCGTAGGCCATGGCCGGTCCGAGGTCGGAGCCGCCGATGCCGATGTTCACGATGTTCTTGACCGGCTTGCCGGTGTGACCGGTCCACTCCCCGGCCCGGACCCCATCGGAGAAGGCCGACATCCTGTCGAGGACGGCGTGCACCGCCGGCACCACGTTCTCACCGTCGACCTCGGTCACGGCACCGCGCGGGGCGCGCAGCGCGGTGTGCAGGACGGCTCGGTCCTCGGTCGTGTTGATCTTCTCGCCGCCGAACATCGCGTCCCGCAGCCCGGCGACGTCCGTCGCGGTGGCGAGGTCACGCAGCAGACGGAGCGTCTCGTCGGTGACCAGGTGCTTGGAGTAGTCGATGTGGAGGTCGCCGACCCTGAGGGTGTACGCGGCCCCGCGGTCCGGCTCGTCCGCGAAGAGCCGGCGCAGATGCGTGTCGCCGAACTCCTCACGGTGCTTGCCGAGAGCCGCCCACTCGGGCGTCTGATTGAGCTTGGTTCGGCTTTGTGCGTTCATCCCGGAAATCGCCCACTTCTTCTCGTACCTGCAACCTTCCCCGCTGCCCCTCCAACCTAATTGATCTGGAGGGTGCGGCGGGGCATCGGCGAGCTGCGGGGCGGCCTACGGATTCCGGCCGGACACCCAGGGGGTGGCCGGCCGGTGAACAGCTTTCAGATCTCGCCGCGGAGCTTCGCGAGGGCTTCGGCGAGGATCGCCTCGCCGTCCGCGTCGCTGCGCCGCTCGCGCACGTACGCCAGGTGCGTCTTGTACGGCTCGGTGCGCGGCGGAGCCGGAGGACTGTCCCGGTCCTGTCCGGCCGGGAAGCCGCAGCGCGGGCAGTCCCAGGTCTCCGGTACCTGCGCGTCATGGGCGAAGCTCGGCTGCGTCTCGTGCCCGTTCGAGCACCAGAAGGAGATGCGGAGGCGCGGCGCGGACTCGCCTCGCTCGGCCTCCCCCATCGGCCCCGCTCCGACCCGGCTTCCCCGGATCGCGTTGCCACTTGCCACGGTCGTAACTCCCTGCGTGATGGTGCTCGAAGATGCCCCAGTCTACGTAAGGCCCAACGCGCGTCCAGTGAAAGGAGTTACACCCTCACCGGGAATTGCCGACGGGGGGTCAGCTGTCCAGCTTGATGAGCAGAGCAAGGACGACAATGCATGCGAACCAGCCCAGACCGACCACGACGGTGATGCGGTCGAGGTTCCGCTCGGCGACCGACGAGCCACCCACGGAGGACTGCATTCCGCCACCGAACATGTCGGAAAGGCCGCCGCCCTTTCCCTTGTGCATCAGCACCAGCAGCATCAGCAGCAGGCTGAAGACGATCAGGGCGATCTCGAACGCCAAAACCACGGCTGGTCCCTACTTTCCGGAAATCCTAGGACTGCATGTACGAACAGCGGGGGCCTGGGGGTAGACCCCCCTCGGCCCCCGCAAGGGTACGACGGATCCGCGCTACCGCATACTCACTGGTCGCGGAAGCGGACGATCTTGACGAACTCGTCGGCGTCGAGCGCGGCGCCGCCGATCAGGGCACCGTCCACATCGGGCTGCGCCATGATGGCCGCGACATTGCCGGACTTCACCGAGCCGCCGTACTGGATACGGACGGCGTCGGCCAGCTCCTGCGAGTACAGCTCGGCGAGCCGGCGGCGGATCGCGCCGCAGACCTCCTGGGCGTCCTCGGGGGTGGCGACCTCACCGGTTCCGATGGCCCAGACCGGTTCGTAGGCGATCACGACGGACTCGGCCTGCTCGGCCGGGATGTCCTTCAGCGCGCCGTCGAGCTGCGCGAGCGTGTAAGAGACCTGGTCACCGGCCTTGCGGATGTCCAGGCCCTCGCCGACGCAGAGGATCGGGGTCAGGCCATGCTTGTACGCGGCCTTCACCTTGGCGTTGCAGACCTCGTCGTTCTCGCCGTGGTACTGGCGGCGCTCGCTGTGGCCGACGGCCACGTACGTGCACTTCAGCTTGGCGAGCATGGGGCCGGAGATCTCACCGGTGTACGCGCCGGAGTCCTGCGCCGAGATGTCCTGCGCGCCGTACTTGATCTTCAGCTTGTCACCGTCGACCAGCGTCTGCACGGAACGCAGGTCCGTGAAGGGCGGCAGGACGGCGACCTCGACGGCGTCGTAGTCCTTGTCGGCCAGGGCGAAGGAGAGCTTCTGGACGTGCGCGATGGCCTCGAGGTGGTTGAGGTTCATCTTCCAGTTGCCCGCCATCAGCGGGGTGCGGGTGCTCATAAAGGGTCAGTCCTCCAGTGCGGCGAGGCCGGGAAGCGTCTTGCCCTCGAGGTATTCGAGGCTGGCGCCGCCACCGGTCGAGATGTGGCCGAATGCGTTCTCGTCGAAGCCCAGGATACGGACGGCAGCCGCGGAGTCCCCGCCGCCGACGACGCTGAAAGCCTGGGACTCGACGAGGGCCTGGGCGACCGCCTTGGTGCCCTCGGCGTAGTCAGGGTGCTCGAAGACGCCCATCGGGCCGTTCCAGAAGACCGTGGCCGCGTCGGCGAGCTTCGCTGCGTACAGCGTGCGGGTCTCGGGCCCGATGTCCAGGCCCTCCTGGTCGGCCGGGATGGCGTCGGCGGCGACCGTGGTGGGGTTGGCCGGAGCCTTGGTCTTCAGGTCCGGGAATTCCCGCGCGACGAGGACGTCGACGGGGAGCACGAACTCCACACCGAGCTCTTCGGCCCGCTTGAGGTAGCCCTGGACGGCCGGGACCTGGTCCTCCTGGAGCAGCGAGATGCCCACCTCGTGGCCCTTGGCCTTGAGGAAGGTGTACGCCATGCCGCCGCCGATCAGGATGCGGTCAGCCTTCTCCAGCAGGTGGTCGATGACGCCGAGCTTGTCGGAGACCTTGGCGCCGCCGAGGACCACGGCGTACGGGCGCGCGACGTCCTCGGTGAGCTTCTTCAGGACGCCGACCTCAGTGGCGATCAGGCCGCCCGCGGCGTGCGGCAGCCGGGCCGGGAGGTCGAAGACGGAGGCGTGCTTGCGGTGAACGGCGCCGAAGCCGTCACCCACGTACACATCGGCGAGCTCGGCGAGCTGGTCGGCGAAGGCGCCGCGCTCGGCGTCGTCCTTCGACGTCTCACCGGCGTTGAAGCGGAGGTTCTCGATGACGGCCACCTGGCCGTCGGTGAGGGCCGCGACCGTGGCGCGGGCGGACTCGCCGACGGTATCGGTCGCGAAGGCGACCTCGGCGCCGAGCAGTTCACCGAGACGTGCGGCGGCGGGGGCCAGCGAGAAGGCCGGGTCCGGGGCGCCCTTCGGGCGGCCGAGGTGCGAGGCGACGATGACCCGTGCACCGGCTGCGGCGAGCTCGGCGACCGTGGGCTGGACGGCGCGGATGCGGCCGTCGTCGGTGATCGTGGTGCCGTCCAGCGGCACGTTGAGGTCGGCGCGGACGAATACCCGCTTGCCCGCGACCCCTTCGGCGAGAAGTTCGTCGATCGTCTTCATCTGTTCCGATACTCCTTGGAAGGACTGATGAGCATGCAAGGGGGCTCGAACGGCGCCGCGTTGCGCCGTCCGAGCCCCTCACATCACACCTGGATGCCTGCCGATCCTAGGATCAGAGCTGGCCGCCGACGAAGACGGTCAGGTCGACCAGGCGGTTGGAGTAACCCCACTCGTTGTCGTACCAGCCGAGGATCTTCACCGAGTTGCCCTCCTGGACCATGGTCAGGGAGGAGTCGAAGGTGCAGGACGACGGGTCGCCGACGATGTCCGAGGAGACGATCGGGTCCTCGGTGTAGGTCAGGAAGCCCTTGAGGTCACCGTCGTCGGAAGCCTTCTTGAAAGCGGCGTTGACCTCGTCCTTGGTGACCTCGCGCTGCAGGGTCACGACGAGGTCGGTGGCGGAACCGGTCGGGACCGGGACACGCATCGCGATGCCGTCGAGCTTGCCCTTGAGCTGCGGGAGGACCAGGGCGGTCGCCTTGGCGGCGCCCGTCGTGGTCGGGATGATGTTCTCGGCGGCGGCGCGGGCGCGACGCAGGTCCGAGTGCGGGAAGTCCAGGATGCGCTGGTCGTTCGTGTACGCGTGGACCGTCGTCATCAGGCCCTTGACGATGCCGAAGTTCTCGTCGAGAACCTTGGCCATCGGCGCCACGCAGTTGGTGGTGCACGAGGCGTTGGAGATGACGTGATGACTGGCCGCGTCGTACTTGTCCTGGTTGACGCCCATCACGATGGTGATGTCCTCGTCCTTGGCCGGAGCCGAGATGAGGACCTTCTTGGCGCCACCGGCGATGTGCTTCTCGGCGTCGGCCTTCTTGGTGAAGATACCGGTCGACTCGATGACGATGTCGACGCCCAGCTCACCCCAGGGGATGTCGGCCGGGTTGCGCTCGGAGAGCACCTTGATGGTGTGACCGTCGACGGTGATGGTGTCGGCGGTGTGGCTGACCTCTGCCTTGAGACGACCCAGAATGGTGTCGTACTTCAGCAGGTGAGCCGTGGTCGCAGTGTCACCCAGGTCGTTGACAGCCACGATCTCGATGTCCGCACCCTGCTCCAGCAGCGCGCGGAAGTAGTTACGACCGATGCGGCCAAAGCCGTTGATGCCTACGCGGATCGTCACGAACCGATCTCCTCGTTAGGAACGCCGGTTTCGATGCCGGCGAGTTTTATAGGGATGTCCCCGACCGCCTCCGACCCTACCTCTCCGAAGGCTCCGGGGTGACATCGAGAGGGGCGCCGCGAAGAAAGATCTACTTACCGCCTGGTAGGAGCAAGGAAATATGGCCGACCAGGACGGCGAGGACGGCAGCGGCACGCCACATGAACACCGAGCGTCAACTCCCGGCGGACGCAGACCCCTTGCGGGGAGCGGCTGGACGTCTGCTTCGGTTCGCATCATGTCACCAGCAGTCACCGCCGGGCGCCACTGACGTCGACTCAGCTCCCACGCCCCCACCTCAGCGCCCGTAGCCGAAAATGCCGCCCGCCGAGCCCCTCGCTCAATTGGGCGGACCGGCACTCAATCGATAAAAGCGCCGGGTGCATATTTTCGTGTACGCGGGCGAGGGAACTGCTGAACCCTGCCCCGCTCAATCGGGCGGGGCGGCGCTCAATCAATCTCGCCGGGTGGCGCCTGGCCCATTCCGAGAAAGACGCTCAGCCGAATTCCGGAATGGATCCCGCTCCGGAGGGAAACCCCTTCCACCGGCCTCCCGGGTCCGGGCCGCACCCGTGGGGCGGGCCGGTGACCTCCTGCGGCTCTCAGCCCACGAGGCCGTCGGCCAGTTCCTCGCTCAGGGTCGATTCGGTGCCCGGGATGCCGAGGTCCTGGGCCCGCTTGTCGGCCATGGCCAACAGGCGCCTGATCCGGCCGGCGACCGCGTCCTTGGTCAGCGGCGGGTCGGCGAGCGCTCCCAGCTCCTCCAGGGAGGCCTGCTTGTGCTCCATGCGCAGGCGTCCGGCCGCCGCGAGGTGCTCCGGGACCTCCTCGCCCAGAATCTCCAGCGCGCGCCCGACCCGGGCACCCGCGGCGACCGCGGCGCGGGCCGAGCGGCGGAGGTTGGCGTCGTCGAAGTTGGCGAGCCGGTTGGCCGTGGCGCGGACCTCGCGCCGCATCCGGCGCTCCTCCCAGGCGAGCACCGCGTCATGGGCCCCCAGGCGGGTCAGGAGGGCGCCGATCGCGTCGCCGTCACGGACGACGACCCGGTCCACCCCCCGCACCTCGCGGGCCTTGGCGGCGATCGAGAGCCTGCGGGCCGCGCCCACCAGGGCGAGGGCGGCCTCCGGGCCGGGGCAGGTCACCTCCAGCGAGGAGGAGCGGCCCGGCTCGGTGAGCGAACCGTGGGCCAGGAAGGCTCCGCGCCAGGCGGCCTCCGCGTCACAGGTGGCCCCCGAGACCACCTGTGGGGGCAGCCCGCGGATGGGACGGCCGCGGCCGTCCACCAGGCCGGTCTGTCGGGCCAGCTGGTCGCCGCCGGCCACCACGCGCACGACGAAACGCGAGCCGCGGCGCAGTCCGCCGGGGGCCATCACGATCAGCTCCGAGCTGTGCCCGAAGATCTCCAGGATGTCCCGCTTGAGCCTGCGTGCCGCGCTCCCCGTGTCCAGCTCGGCCTCGATCACGATCCGGCCGCTCACCAGGTGCAGTCCACCCGCGAACCGAAGAATCGCCGAGACCTCTGCCTTTCTGCAGCAGGTCCGGGTCACGGGAAGCCGAGAGATTTCGTCCTTCACCGCTGGCGTCATCGCCATGGGCCGATCCTTCCATGCATCCGAAAAATACGGTCGTACGCGGCGGCCAACAGCTCCGGATCATGAATCGGAACGCCGTCGGGTGAGGCCACGGGGGCCAGCTCGACCGCGGCTCCGAGCCGCTGTGCGGCGTCGGCGAGGGACTCACGGTCGGGCACGGCGGCCTCGTCGGCCAGCACCACGTCCATGGCGAGTTTAGGGGCGTGTCGTCCCAAAACCTCCAAATGACGCTGCGGTGAGAACCCTTCTGTTTCACCGGGCTGTGGTGCGAGGTTCAGCGAGAGGACCTTACGGGCCTTCGTGCTCACCAGTGCGTCGAGCAGCTCCGGCACCAGCAGATGCGGAATCACGGAGGAAAACCAGGACCCCGGGCCCAGAACCACCCAATCGGCGTCGAGAACGGCGGCAACCGCCTCGGGAACCGCCGGCGGGTCGGCCGGCACCACGTGGACCGACTGCACCTCCCCCGGGGTCAGAGCCACCGTCGCCTGCCCGCGCACGGTGACGGTGGCCTCGGGGCGCTTCGGGTCGTGCCCTCGCACGAGCGCCTGGAGCTCCAGGGGCACGGCGGACATCGGCAGTACCCTGCCGTGCGCTCCGAGCAGCTTGCCGACCAGGTCGAGGGCCTGGACGTGGTCGCCCAGCTGTTCCCAGAGGGCGACGATGAGCAGATTGCCCACCGCGTGCTCGTGCAGATCGCCCTTCGACTCGAAGCGGTGCTGGATGACCTGGGCCCAGGTCTGGCCCCATTCGTCGTCGCCGCAGAGCGCGGCGAGCGCTTTGCGCAGGTCGCCCGGCGGGAGGACGCCGAGCTCCTCTCGGAGCCGGCCGCTGGAGCCGCCGTCGTCGGCGACGGTCACCACGGCCGTGAGGTCGCCCGTGATCCTGCGCAGCGCCGTGAGCGACGCCGACAGGCCCATGCCGCCGCCGAGGGCGACGACCTTGGGTGTACCGCGGTTACGGCCGGAGAGCGCGGCCGTGGCCCTGCTCAGCCGCCGCAGACGCAGATTGCGACTGGTCACTCTCGCCCCATGTCCCGGTGGACGAGGACGGTTTCGATCCCTTCGGTGGCCAGCCGCGCGGCCAGCTTCTCCGACATCGCGACGGAACGGTGCTTGCCGCCCGTGCACCCGACGGCGATGGTCACGTACCGCTTGCCCTCGCGGCGGTAACCGGCGGCGATGAGCTGAAGCAGCTCCGTGTACTGGTTGAGGAATTCCTTGGCGCCCGGCTGGTCGAAGACGTAGTCGGACACCTCCTCGTTGAGCCCGGTGAAGGGCCGGAGCTCGGGAACCCAGTGCGGATTGGGCAGGAAGCGGCAGTCGACGACGAGGTCGGCGTCGACCGGAAGCCCGTACTTGAAGCCGAACGACATCACCGTCGCCCGCAGCTCCGGCTCCTCGTCGCCGGCGAACTGGGCGTCCATCTTGGCCCGCAGCTCGTGCACGTTGAGGCTGGAGGTGTCGATGACCAGGTCGGCGTCGCCCCGCAGCTCACGCAGCAGGTCACGCTCGGCCGCGATGCCGTCGACGATACGGCCGTCGCCCTGGAGCGGGTGCGGACGGCGGACCGATTCGAAACGGCGCACGAGGGCGTCGTCGGAGGACTCCAGGAAGACGATCCGCCGGGTGACGTGCTTGGCCTCCAGGTCCGCGAGGGACTCCCGGAGGTTGTCGAAGAAGCGCCGTCCCCGTACGTCGACGACGACGGCGATGCGGGCGACGTTGCCCTGGGACCGGGCGCCGAGCTCCACCATCGTGGGGATCAGCGCGGGCGGCAGGTTGTCGACGACGAACCAGCCGAGGTCCTCCAGACACTTGGCGGCGGTGCTGCGCCCGGCGCCCGACATTCCGGAGATGATCACCAGCTCGGGGATGGCGGGCGTGGTGGCCTCGGCCTTCTCCGTGGTGCTTCCCGTACTCACGTGTGCTGCTCCGTCTGCTCGGCCGCGGTCGTCCTGGTGTTCCTGCGTGTGCTCGGTCATGTCCTGCTGCCCCCGTCGTCCTCTTCGATGATCTCTCCAGTGGCGGTGTTCACGGCGGGTGCGGCCGGTGCGGCCGCGGCGAAGGCGACGGCCACCAACTCCGCGGTCCTGCGCCCTATCCCCGGCACCTCGCAGATCTCTTCGATTGTCGCCTGCCTCAGCTTCTTGACGGAGCCGAAATACTTGATCAACGACTGCTTCCGGGTCTCGCCGAGGCCCGGGACGTCATCCAGAGGGCTGCTGCGAATGCGCTTGGCCCGCTTGGCCCGCTGGTAGGTGATGGCGAAGCGGTGGGCCTCGTCCCGGATGCGCTGCAGGAGATAAAGGCCCTCGCTGGAACGGGGCAGGACCACCGGGTCGTCGTCGTCGGGCAGCCAGACCTCTTCGAGGCGCTTGGCGAGACCGCAGACGGCGATGTCATCGATGCCCAGCTCGTCCATGGCACGCTTGGCGGCGGCGACCTGGGGCTGCCCTCCGTCGACGACGACGAGTTGCGGCGGGTAGGCGAAGCGCTTGGGACGGCCGTCGTCCTCACGGGGCTCCTCCCGGGGCTCCTCCCGGGGCTCCTCGCGGGCAGGAGCGGGGCCCTGAGCCGCAGAGGCTGCGGGGTCCGGCGCCGCGGATTCACCACATGCGGGACCAGCGGGCCCTGCGAACTCCGCGAGCTCCGAGGGTGCGGGGACGGGGCCTGTGGGTGCCGGGGTCTCCTCCCACTCCCCCGTCCGCTCCTTCTCATGGAGGTAGCGCTTGAAGCGGCGGCCGATGACCTCGTGCATCGACCGGACGTCGTCCTGGCCTTCGAAGCCCTTGATCTGGAAGCGGCGGTATTCGCTCTTGCGTGCGAGTCCGTCCTCGAAGACCACCATGGACGCGACCACGTCCTCACCCTGAAGGTGCGAGATGTCGAAGCACTCGACGCGCAGCGGAGCGGTGTCGAGACCGAGCGCCTCGGCGATCTCCTCCAGGGCACGGGAGCGCGTCGTGAGGTCGGAGGCGCGCTTGGTCTTGTGCAGCCCCAGCGCCTGCTGAGCGTTGCGCTGGACCGTGCCCATCAGGTCCTTCTTGTCGCCCCGCTGCGGGATACGCAGGCTGACCTGGGACCCCCTGCGGCCCGCGAGCCAGTGGGACACGGCGTCGGGATCCTCGGGGAGCGCCGGGACCAGGACCTCCTTGGGGACGGAGTCACCCGACTCCTCCCCGTACAACTGCCGGAGCGCGTGTTCCACCAGGCCCGCCGTGTCGACGGCCTCCACCTTGTCGGTGACCCAGCCGCGCTGACCCCGCACCCGTCCGCCGCGGACGTGGAAGATCTGCACCGCCGCCTCGAGCTCGTCCTCGGCGACGGCGATCAGGTCGGCGTCGGTGGCGTCGGCGAGGACGACGGCGCTCTTCTCCATGGCCCGCTTCAACGCCCCCGCGTCGTCGCGCAGCCGGGCCGCCCGCTCGTACTCCATCTCCTCGGCCGCCTGCACCATGTCCTTCTCGAGGCGGCGGATGTAGGTCCCGGTGCGGCCGGCCATGAAGTCGCAGAACTCGTCGGCCAGATCCCGGTGCTCCTCGGGGGTGACCCGTCCGACGCACGGGGCGGAGCACTTGCCGATGTAGCCGAGGAGGCAGGGCCGGCCGGTCCGCTCGGCGTTCTTGAAGACACCCGCGGAGCAGGTACGCACGGGGAAGACCCGGAGCATCAGGTCGACGGTCTCGCGGATCGCCCAGGCGTGCCCGTACGGACCGAAGTAGCGCACGCCCTTCTTCTTCGCGCCGCGCATGACCTGGACGCGCGGGAATTCCTCGTTGAGCGTGACCGCGAGGTAGGGGTAGCTCTTGTCGTCGCGGTACTTGACGTTGAACCGGGGGTCGAACTCCTTGATCCAGGTGTACTCCAGCTGAAGTGCCTCGACCTCGGTGGAGACCACGGTCCATTCCACGGAGGCGGCCGTGGTGACCATCGTGCGGGTACGCGGGTGCAGACCGGCCAGGTCCTGGAAGTAGCTGGCCAGGCGCTGACGCAGGTTCTTGGCCTTCCCGACATAGATCACCCGGCGGTGCTCGTCGCGGAATTTGTAGACCCCCGGGGAGTCGGGGATCTGTCCCGGCCTGGGTCGGTAGCTGGAGGGGTCTGCCATGTCTCACACCCTACTGGCGGACAGTGACAGGGCGGCATTTCCGCGGCCACGGGGCCTGCGACGGACGTGCCCGCCGGTCAGGCTCCGGGGCCGGCGACGAGCTTTCCGCCCTCGAGCTTCAACGGGACGGAGGGCAGCGGCACCGTGGCAGGCCCCTGCAGGGCCTTGCCCGTGGTCATGTCGAAGCGGCTGCCATGGCAGGGACAGTTGCCCTCGTTGCCCTCGACCTTGTCCAGCAGACAGCCCGCGTGGGTGCACTGCGCGCTGAAGGCCTTGTACTCGCCCGCGGCCTGGCAGCTCACGACGACCCGCTGCTCCCGGTAGAGCTTCGCCCCGCCGACCGGGACCTCGTCCGCGGCGCCGAGCTCCACGGGCGCGGTGGGCGTGGGCGTCTGCGCATGGCCGAGCTTCGACTCGGTCGAGCAGGCTGCCGCTCCCAGCCCGGCGGCACCGGCGAGAGCGGCACCCTTCAGTACGGTACGGCGGGCGGCGGGCAGGCCGGACATGCGGTCTCCACGGGTCGGGGGGACAGAGGGCCGCCGTCACCGTCCGGGGCACCGGGAGCCACGGACTCCGGGCACGGGCCGCATCTGATGGCATGGGCGACAGACCCGACGATACCGACGGAGAAAGCCGGCCCTTCGACCGGCCCCGGAGAGGGTCGGGGCGGACGGACGAGCCGACGGGGATGGCACAGCCCGTCCGGCCGGAAGCGGCGCCCTTGTGCAGGGTGCCGCCCCCGGCCGGGGCGGTGTCAGGCTTTCCGCGCGGGGGCGGCCTTCTTGGCTGCGGGCTGTCCCGCCGCCTTCCCGGCCGTCCTGGCCGTGGCCGTCCTGCGGGCCGTGACCGCCTTCGCGGCGACGGCCTTCTTCGCGGGCGCCTCAGGGGCCTTGCGGGCCGCGGGCATCGTGGTCTCACCGATCCGGTCCGCGCCCAGGATCTCCTGGAGGAACTTGCCGGTGTGGCTGGCCGGCACCGAAGCGATGTGCTCCGGGGTGCCCTCGGCGACGACCAGACCGCCGCCGTTGCCGCCCTCGGGGCCCATGTCGACGACCCAGTCCGCGGTCTTGACGACATCGAGGTTGTGCTCGATGACGATCACCGTGTTGCCCTTGTCGACCAGGCCCGACAGCACCGCGATGAGCTTGCTGATGTCCTCGAAGTGCAGACCGGTCGTCGGCTCGTCCAGGACGTAGACCGTGCGGCCGGTGGAGCGCTTCTGCAGCTCGCTCGCCAGCTTCACCCGCTGCGCCTCACCGCCGGAGAGCGTCGGCGCGGACTGGCCGAGCCTGACGTACCCGAGGCCCACTTCGTTGAGCGTGCGGAGGTGGCGGGCGATCGTCGGCACGGCCTCGAAGAACTCCAGGCCCTCCTCGATCGGCATGTCCAGCACCTCGGCGATGGACTTGCCCTTGTAGTGGACCTCCAGCGTCTCCCGGTTGTAGCGCGCACCGTGGCAGACCTCGCACGGGACGTACACGTCGGGCAGGAAGTTCATCTCGATCTTGATCGTGCCGTCGCCGGAGCAGTTCTCGCAGCGGCCGCCCTTGACGTTGAAGGAGAAGCGGCCCGGCAGATAGCCGCGCACCTTCGCCTCCATCGTCTCGGCGAACAGCCTGCGGACATGATCGAAGACTCCGGTGTACGTGGCCGGGTTGGAACGGGGTGTACGGCCGATCGGCGACTGGTCGACGTGGACGACCTTGTCGACGAGGTCGTCGCCGTCGACCCGGGTGTGCCGGCCGGGGACCGACTTGGCGCCGTTGAGCTCGCGTGCCAGGTGGGTGTAGAGGATGTCGTTGACCAGGGTCGACTTACCCGAACCGGAGACACCGGTGACTGCGGTGAGCACGCCGAGCGGGAAGGAGACGTCGATGTCCTGGAGGTTGTTCTCCCGGGCGCCGTGCACCGTGAGCCGGCGCTTCGGGTCGACGGGACGCCGGACGTCCGGCATCTCGATCACCCTCCTGCCCGAGAGGTACTGACCGGTGATCGACTCCTTGTTGGCCAGGAGCTGCTTGAGCGAGCCGGAGTGGACGACCTTGCCGCCGTGCTCCCCCGCGCCGGGGCCGATGTCGACGACCCAGTCGGCGACCTTGATGGTGTCCTCGTCGTGTTCGACGACGATGAGCGTGTTGCCCATGTCCCGGAGCCGGACAAGCGTCTCGATCAGCCGGTGGTTGTCGCGCTGGTGCAGGCCGATGGACGGCTCGTCCAGCACGTACAGCACGCCGACGAGCCCGGAGCCGATCTGGGTGGCGAGCCGGATGCGCTGGGCCTCGCCGCCGGACAGGGTGCCCGCGGCCCGGTTCAGCGAGAGGTAGTCGAGGCCTACGTCGACGAGGAACCTCAGCCGCTCGTTGACCTCCTTGAGGACTCGCTCGGCGATCTTCTTGTCGCGGGCGCTCAGCTTGAGGCGGCCGAGGAATTCGGCACACTCGCTGATCGACATCGCGGCGACCTCGGCGATGGACTTCTCCATCACCGTCACCGCGAGGACCAGCGGCTTCAGCCGGGTTCCCTCACAGGTCGGGCAGGCCACCTCGCGCATGTAGCCCTCGTAGCGCTCCCGGCTGGAGTCGCTCTCCGCCTCGGAGTGCCGCCGCTTGACGTACTGGACGGCGCCCTCGAAGCGGGGAGTGGTGTAGGCGCGCTCGCGCCCGTACCTGTTGCGGTAGCGCACCTCGGTCTGGATCTTGTGACCGTGGAGCAGAGCCTTCCTGGCCCGCTGCGGCAGTCCGGCCCAGGGGATGTCCGTACGGAATCCGAGGGCGTCGGCCAGCGCGGTGATCTGGCGGCCGAAGTACTCCTTGGTGTGACCGTGCGACCAGGGGTGGATCGCACCCTCGTCGAGGGACTTGTCCTCGTCCGGGACGATCAGCTCCGGGTCGACCTCCATCCGCGTACCGATGCCCGTGCAGTCGGGGCAGGCTCCGAAGGGGGAGTTGAAGGAGAAGGAGCGGGGCTCCAGCTCCTCGAAGGAGAGGTCGTCGTACGGGCAGTAGAGGTGCTCGGAGTACATCCGCTCACGCTCGGGATCGTCCGCCTCGAGGTCGACGAAGTCGAGCACGACCATGCCGCCGGAGAGGCCCAGCGCCGTCTCGACGGAGTCGGTCAGCCGGCGCTTGGCGCTGTCCTTCACCGTGAGGCGGTCGATGACCACCTCGATGGTGTGCTTCTCCTGCTTCTTCAGCTTGGGCGGCTCGGACAGCTGGATCGTCTCTCCGTCGACGCGGGCCCTGCTGTAACCCTTGGTCTGGAGATCGGCGAAGAGGTCGACGAACTCGCCCTTGCGCTCGCGCACCAGCGGGGACAGGACCTGGAAGCGGCTGCCCTCGGGCAGGCCGAGCACCTTGTCGACGATGGCCTGCGGCGACTGACGCGCGATGGGCCTGGCGCACTCGGGGCAGTGCGGCTTGCCGATCCTGGCGAAGAGCAGCCGGAGGTAGTCGTAGACCTCCGTGATGGTGCCGACCGTCGAGCGCGGGTTGCGCGAGGTCGACTTCTGGTCGATGGAGACGGCGGGCGAGAGGCCTTCGATGAAGTCCACGTCCGGCTTGTCCATCTGGCCGAGGAACTGCCGGGCGTACGAGGAGAGCGACTCCACGTAGCGCCGCTGCCCCTCGGCGAAGATCGTGTCGAACGCGAGCGAGGACTTGCCCGATCCGGAGAGCCCGGTGAAGACGATGAGGGAGTCACGGGGGAGATCGAGCGAGACGTTCTTCAGGTTGTGCTCGCGCGCGCCACGGACGATGAGACGGTCGGCCACGCCGGTCCGCACCTTTCTGGAGATAAGTGGGGGAACTGAGCCCCTGTCCCAGGGTATGGGGGGCGCTTCAGCGATGTAAGAAGCTTTCGACTCCGAGCGTATAGCACGCGCATTCGATTTACGGACGACCGAAGACTCCATCACCCGAATGAGTGGTGGGGTCTACGCTCGGCTCATGACTGATCATGCGCGTGACCTGGAAGCGGTACGTGAAGCGACCGCCAGACTGCTGAGCGCCACGGGCAAGATGGACGCCGGCGCCGTCGCCGAGCCGTCCCGTCTGCCGGGCTGGAGCCGCGGCCATGTTCTCGCCCACCTGTCACGTAACGCCGACGCCCTCGTGAATGTTCTCCAGGGGCGCCCGATGTACGCGAACAGCGAAACCCGGGACGCCGACATCGAACGGGACGCGCTTCGGCCGCCGGCCGAACACCTCGCCGATCTGCGCGGGAGCGGAGCGGCATTCCTGGCCGCGGCCGAGGCGCCGGCCGACTGGTCACGCACGATCACGATGCGCAACGGCGTGACGGATTCGGCGTCCCGGGTCCCCTTCCGCCGCTGGGTCGAGGTCGAGCTGCACCACGTGGACCTGGGGGTGGGATACGAGCTGGAGGAGCTGCCGGAGGAGTTCGTGATCCGGGAGAACGACTTCCTGGCCGAGCGGTTCGCCGGGCATCCCGCCATCGTCCCCACGACGGCGGTCACCGCGGACGGCCATGTGTGGACCACGGGCGGCGGGGCCGACGGCACTCCGGTCATCGTCCGGGGCACGGCCCCAGACATCCTCGGCTGGCTCTGCGGACGCCGGGACGGCTCCGCGCTCACCGTCGAGGGCGGCACCCTTCCCGCACTGCCCCCGCTATAGGCTGCGTCACATGACGTACAGCGGAGCGGTCAAGGTCGGCGGACCTGCGGATGTGCACGAGCTGACGGATCTGATGATCTCCAAGGTCGCCGTCGGCCCGATGAACAACAACGCGTATCTGCTGCGCTGCCGGGCCACCGGCGAGCAGCTCCTGATCGATGCGGCCGACGAGGCCGGAACCCTGCTGCGGCTGATCGGCGGGGACGGCATCGCGTCCGTCGTCACCACGCACCGGCACGGTGACCACTGGCAGGCGCTCGGTGAGGTGGTGGCGGCCACCGGAGCACGGACGTACTCCGGGAGGTACGACGCCGAGGGCATTCCGGTCCCGACCGATGAGCTCGTCGAGGACGGCGGCACGGTCCGGGTGGGCCAGGTCTCGCTGACCGCCCGGCATCTGACCGGCCACACCCCGGGGTCCATCGCCCTGGTATACGACGACCCGCACGGGGCGCCGCACCTGTTCACCGGGGACTGCCTCTTCCCCGGTGGCCTGGGCAACACGCGCCAGGACCCGGAGGCGTTCGCGAGCCTGCTCCACGATGTGGAGACCAAGCTCTTCGAACGGCTGCCGGACGAGACGTGGGTCTACCCGGGCCACGGTCATGACACCACGCTCGGTGCCGAGCGGCCGCACCTGCCGGAGTGGCGCGCACGCGGCTGGTGAACCGGTGAACGCCCGACGGCCGGGTGCCCCACATGGGGCCCCGGCCGTCGGCGTGTCCGTCGAGCGTTACTTCTCCGCGCCGACGTTGTCGCTGTCGTCCTTCTTCTCGGCCTCCAGCGCCGCCTGCTTCTTGTTGGCGATCAGGCTGGTGATCGTGGTGATCACCAGGACGCCGCCGATGACGGCGAGGGAGAACGAGATGGAGATCTCCGGGACGTGAACCCCGGACTCGTGCAGTGCGTGCAGCACCAGCTTGACGCCGATGAAGCCCAGGATCACCGAGAGCCCGTAGCTGAGGTGGACCAGCTTCTTCAGCAGACCGCCGATGAGGAAGTACAGCTGACGCAGGCCCATCAGCGCGAAGGCGTTCGCGGTGAAGACGATGTACGGGTCCTGAGTCAGGCCGAAGATCGCCGGGATCGAGTCCAGTGCGAAGAGCACATCGGTGGTGCCGATGGCGAGCATGACCACCATCAGGGGGGTCATGATGCGCTTGCCGTTGTTCCGGATGAAGAGCTTCGTCCCGTGGTACTTGTCGGCGACACCGAAGCGGTGCTCGATCGACTTCAGGAGACGGTTCTCCTCCCACTCCTCTTCGTCCTCGTCAGCCCGCGCCTCCTGGATCAGCTTCCAGGCGGTGTAGATCAGGAACGCGCCGAAGATGTAGAAGACCCACGAGAAGTTGGCGATGACCGCGGCACCGGCTGCGATGAAGATCGCACGCAGCACCAGGGCGATCAGCACACCTATGAGCAGCACCCGCTGCTGGAGGTGGGTGGGCACCGAGAACTTCGCCATGATCAGGATGAAGACGAAGAGATTGTCGACACTGAGCGACTTCTCGGTGATGAAGCCGGCGAAGAATTCACCCGAGGCCTGGCTTTCACCGAAGATCAGCAGGCCGAGCCCGAAGAGGGCGGCCAGCGCGATCCAGACGATGGTCCAGATTCCGGCTTCCTTGGTCGACACGTCATGAGGCTTGCGCCCGATGAAGAAGTCGACAGAGATGAGGGCGATCAGACCAAGAATGGTCAGCACCCAGAGAGTCCATGAAACGTCCACTGCGCCTCCGGCAGTTTGCTACGGGCTATGGATCAGCGTCGTCGCTGCCGGAGGTCTCTTCCACCCGGGAGCACGGGATGCGCGCCGGGCCGACGCCCCGGGACCGGTCACAGTCCGTATTGACGGGAACGCCGCGATCGGGAGTACTCCCCTCCGCACCAAGAACATTACATGAAGCACCAAGAAACAGTAAAGTCCTCGCCAAAGCTGGATCAAAGTGCCAGCTCAGGGCCTAAATGCAGTACATCTGACTTTCCGTCATCCGGCTCAGCGCCGGCCGGTGCGCCGGGCCGCAGCCACCAGCGCGAGGACCTGCTCCAGGACACGGCTGCCCTGGGGCGCTCTCAGCGGCTCGTACGTCCACGCGTGGCCCACCCAGGGGTCGGCGAGGTGGTCGCCTGCCACGGGGGTGATTCGCAGCAGGGAGCGCCACAGCGGATCGAGCACCGGGCCGTAGGCCCGGGCGTCCTCGCGGTCGGCCACCATCAGCAGGTGCACGCCCACCGAGGGGCCCTCGTCGGCCAGATAGCGCAGCTGGGTGACGGCCTTGTCGTCGAAGCCGTGCGGGAAGTCGTTGACGATCAGCAGATGTTCCCCCGTGTCGAGGTCCGGAGGCAGCGCGTCCGCGGCGCCGGCCCTGATCGCCATCTGCACCAGATCGACGCGACGGGTGAGGTGGGCGAGGACCGAGGACACGCCTTGTGCCCCTGCGGCGGGCGGCCCGGCGAGCACGCCGGAGCCGGCCAGGGGCGAGAGCGGACCGGCGGCGGAACCGGCCGGATCGATGACATGCACGGAGAACTCGTCCGCCGGGTGGACGGCGAGCAGCCGCGCGGCCAGCGCGACCGCCGTCTGCATGGCCGACGTCCGCAGCTGGTCCCCGTCTGTCGCGGCGGACGCCTCGGAGGCGGTACGGCCGCTGTCGACCCAGATCCCGCGCTCCAGCGGGAGCCGCACCAGGAGCGGGATGCGCAGGCCGGTGCCCTCGGGCAGATGGAGGTCGCCGATGCGCAGGGCCATCGGCGTCTCCATCGGGACGCGGTAGCTGTGCCAGACGGGGTTCCCCCAGCCCGCGTACGCGGCAGGTAGAGCCGGTTCGACGACGGCGGACTCGGCGGCGAGCCGGCCGAGATCGCGATCGAGCGCCTCACGTGCCCGGCCGGTGAGTTCGTCGCGCTTGGCCCGGGCCTCCTCCCGGGCGCGGTCACCCGCACCGCCGATGCGGCCGCGCGGGTCGGACAGGGCCCGGTCGAGCTCCTGGTCCATCCGGGACTCGGCGAAGTCCACCGCGCTGCGGTAGGCGGCGACGGCGCGGGCGAGGTCCTCGAACATGCCCCAGATCTGGTTGTAGAGGCGCTCGTCCATGGACCAGCCTGCGGCGTCACCGGCGACTGGCTGCGCGGGCTGTCCCGGCGCGGCAGGCGGGGAAGTCGGTTGCGTCGGGGGCGGCGCCGAGGTCTGACGCCGCGGGTGCGCATAGCTGACGGGGCCGCCGGGAGTGCGCGGGGGCGTGGGGCCGGCAGGCGGCTCAGAGGGCTGCGCCGGCTCGGGGGCATGCGCCGGGACGACGGGCCGACCATTGCCTCCGGAGGCCGTAGGGCCTGCGGAGTGGCCCACCCGCTCACCGCCAGGAGTACGGGGCGGCGGCGTCACGGAGCGGGCGAGACCGGAGGCCACGGCCTCCTGGATGGAGGCGGCCAGCTCCACCGCCCCCGCCACACCCTGGTCGGCGAGCATCTCGGCGAGCCCCGCGGCGTAGCCCTGGCCGACGGCGCGGACCTTCCAGACGCCCTGGCGGCGGTAGAGCTCCAGCGCCGAGACTGCGGCCTCGGTGTCCAGGCCGGTGAGGGTGAACGTGGCGATCTCGGCACCGTCGAGTCCGGTGACGGCCACGAAGGGTGCGGCGACCGCACCGAAGCTCCCCGGCTGCCCGGGCCCTGTCGGCAGGGCGAGGAGAACGGTGACGCGGTGCACCGCGTCGGGCAGGGCGTCCAGGTCCACGGCGAGCCGGTGGTCGGCCGCCGCCTGTCTGGACACCTCCAGCCCGGGCACCTGGTGCGAGGCGGGGTGTGCGATCCACTCGGCACCGCGGACCGTGCCCCGCTCGTCCCCGAGCGTGGCCCCGGCCACGACGGGTGAGCCCGCCGACACCCTGATCTCCAGACGGGTCTGGGGCAAGGTGTGGTTCTGCCCCCGGACCAGCTCGGCCGTCAATGCCCTGTCCCCTCGACGTTCGGTGTGGTGCCCTGCCATGGGCGCAGCTCCCGGCGGCGGGTGCCACCGGGAGCTGCTCGTACGGGTCTGAGGGCCAGGTGTCGCCCGTGCCCCTGGCGCGCCTACAGATGCGGCAGGATCGCCGGCATCAGGTCTTGGAATGTCCGGCCGTTGGCCGGGTTGCCGAGGGCGGTCATCTGCCAACCGCTGCCCGCGCGGTGCACCTTCGCCATGATCTGCGCCGTGTACTGGCCGCCGCCGTCCAGCGTGTAGCGGGCGAGCTCCTGGCCGTTGGTCTCGTCGACGATGCGGCAGAAGGCGTTCTGCACTTCCTGGAACGTCTGGCCGGTGAACGAGTTCACCGTGAAGACGATCTGGTCGATGTGGACCGGGATCCGCTGCAGGTCGACCAGGATCGCCTCGTCGTCGCCGCCCGAGCCGGCGCCGCCGACCAGGTTGTCGCCGGTGTGCTTGACCGAGCCGTCGTCGCTGACCAGGTGGCGGAAGAACACGACGTCCACGGGCTGCTTGTCGGCGAAGAGCACCGCCGAGGCGTCCAGGTCGATCTCCCGGGTGCGCGAGCCGAACAGCCCGCGGCGCGGGGCCGCCCGCCAGCCGAGCCCCATCCGTACCGCGGTCAGGGTCCCCCCGTCGCTCTTCTGCAGGCTGATGGCCTGGCCCTTGGTCATGTTGACCGTCACGCGCTGTCCCCTCTCCGCTTGCCCCGCACCCGTCGGTGTGCGGTCTCCCCGCACCCTACGCAGTCCCCGCAGGCGAGAAGGAGCAATGGACCGTTTCGTGTCGGTCCTGCAACACTGCGGGCCCCACGGGATCAGGCCAGCCCCGCCTCCCTCATCTGGCGCAGTTCCTTCTTCAGTTCCCCCACCTCGTCACGCAGCCGGGCGGCCACCTCGAACTGCAGGTCCGCCGCGGCCGCTCGCATGCGGTCCGTCATCTCCTCGATGATCCCCGCGAGCTCCGCAGCGGGCCGGTCGGTGACCACTGCGCCGCCCTTCTTCGCCTTGCCCCCGGCGGCGGCCTTGCCCCCCAGCGAAGGAACCGGGGCCTTGGTGTCCTTCGTCTGCCGGTAACCGGTGCCGAGCAGCTGCTCGGTGTCGACCTCCTCGCGGGCGATGGACGCCACGATGTCGTTGATCTTCTTACGGAGCGGCTGCGGGTCTACCCCGCGCTCGGTGTTGTAGGCGATCTGCTTCTCACGCCGGCGATTGGTCTCGTCGATGGCCTGTGCCATCGCCGGGGTGATCTTGTCGGCGTACATATGGACCTGCCCCGAGACGTTACGGGCGGCACGTCCGATGGTCTGGATCAGCGACGTGCCGGAGCGCAGGAAGCCCTGCTTGTCCGCGTCGAGGATGGCCACGAGCGACACCTCGGGCAGGTCGAGGCCCTCGCGCAGGAGGTTGATGCCGACCAGGACGTCGTACTCACCGGAGCGCAGCTCGCGCAGCAGCTCGATGCGGCGCAGCGTGTCGACGTCACTGTGGAGGTAGCGGACCTGGATGCCCAGCTCGAGGAAGTAGTCCGTGAGGTCCTCGGACATCTTCTTGGTGAGGGTGGTGACCAGGACGCGCTCGTCCTTCTCTGTCCGCTTGCGGATCTCGTGGACCAGGTCGTCGATCTGGCCCTCGGTGGGCTTGACGACGACCTCCGGGTCGACGAGGCCGGTGGGCCTGATGATCTGTTCGACGTAACCGTCGCCCCTGGACATCTCGTACTTCCCGGGTGTGGCGGAAAGATAGACCGTCTGATTGATACGGCCCAGGAACTCCTCCCATTTCAGCGGGCGGTTGTCCAGGGCGGACGGCAGTCTGAAGCCGTGGTCGACGAGGGTCCGCTTGCGGGAGGCGTCGCCCTCGTACATCGCACCGATCTGCGGCACGGTGACGTGCGACTCGTCCAGGACGAGGAGGAAGTCCTCGGGAAAGTAGTCGAGGAGGGTGTTGGGGGCGGTCCCGGGAGAGCGGTCGTCGAAGTGCATCGAGTAGTTCTCGACGCCGGAGCAGGTGCCGATCTGGCGGAGCATCTCGATGTCGTAGGTGGTGCGCATGCGCAGCCGCTGGGCCTCCAGCATCTTGCCCTGCTTCTCCAGCTCGGCGAGGCGCTGCTCCATCTCCTGCTCGATGCCGCCGACCGCCTTCTCCAGGCGCTCGGGGCCCGCCACGTAGTGGCTGGCGGGGAAGACGTGGAGCGCGGTGTCCTCGCTGATGACCTCGCCGGTGAGCGGGTGGAGGGTCGAGAGCGCCTCGATCTCGTCGCCGAACATCTCGATGCGGACGGCGAGCTCCTCGTACACCGGGAAGATCTCGATCGTGTCGCCGCGCACCCGGAAGGTGCCGCGGGTGAACGCGAGGTCGTTGCGGGTGTACTGGATCTCGACGAAGCGGCGCAGCAACTGGTCACGGTCGATCTCGTCGCCGACCTTGAGCTGGACCATCCGGTCCACGTACTCCTGCGGGGTGCCCAGGCCGTAGATGCAGGAGACGGAGGCGACCACGACGACGTCGCGCCGGGTGAGCAGCGAATTCGTGGCGGAGTGCCGCAGCCGCTCGACCTCCTCGTTGATCGAGGAGTCCTTCTCGATGTAGGTGTCCGACTGCGGGACGTACGCCTCGGGCTGGTAGTAGTCGTAGTACGAGACGAAGTACTCCACGGCGTTGTTCGGGAGGAGCTCCCGGAACTCGTTGGCCAGCTGGGCGGCGAGCGTCTTGTTCGGCGCCATCACCAGGGTGGGGCGCTGCAGCTTCTCGATCATCCAGGCGGTCGTCGCCGACTTGCCCGTGCCGGTCGCGCCGAGCAGGACGACGTCCTTCTCACCTGCCCGGACGCGACGGTCCAGCTCGGCGATGGCCGCGGGCTGGTCACCGCTGGGCTGGTAGGGACTGACGACCTCGAAAGGCGCCACCGAACGTTCGATCTTCGAGACTGGCCGCATGCAACCACCGTACGACCCCTCACTGACAACGGCGGAGGATCAACGGTTCCGCGGCTGCCGGTACCCCCTGTGTGAGACGGGCTCGTGGGGCGGGGTGTAGCGGCGCTGGACGGGGATCGAGGTCCCCGGCCCACCGCGCGTGGGAGGGTGACCGGACGGCCGGCCGGCCCTTCCGGGCTCACCGGTCACCACCAGGGGGTCGATCATCACGACCACCGCGGCGAGCAGCAGGAAGCAGCCCGGGCCGATCATCATCGGCAGCAGCAGCGAGGTGGGGGACGCGCCGGGCGGTGCCGGTACGGCGTCGGGGTGCACGTGCACCTCGAGCGCGGCCATTCCCGTGTAGTGCATCCCGCTCACGGCCACGCCCATGACCACGCTGGCGCCGAGGCTGGGAAGGAATCCGTGGACGGAGACGGCCGCCCACAGCGAGGCAGTCGCGGCCACCACGGCGATGATCACGGAGAACGCGACGGTGAGTGTGTCGTACTCGAACAGTCCCTCGAAGTTCATCCCTGCCATGCCGAGGTAGTGCATGGAAGCGACGCCGAGCCCGGTGATCGTCCCGCCGGTGACCAGTGCCATGCGGGTGGCGCCGCGGTAGCCGACGAGGAAGATGCCGATCCCGACCATCACGACAGCCACGGCGAGACTGGCGAAGGTGAGGGGCCAGTCGTAGCTCACCGGCGCTTCCCGGACGGAGAAGCCCAGCATCGCGATGAAGTGCATCGTCCAGATGCCGGATCCGATGGAGGTCGCGCCGAGGGCAAGCCAGCCGGCTCTGGACGCACCTCGGGTACGCAAGGACCGTGCGGTGCAGCGAAGACCGAGAGCAGCACCGAGGCATGCCATCAGGAACGCCGTGACGGGGGTAACGAGGCCGTAGGTGAATCCGTCAACTGTGCCCTGCATGCTGGTACGCCCTTCGCGGTGTGCCCGGGTTCGGGGGTGACCCTAAAGGGCAAGGCCTGGCAAGCAAACATAAGGACGGCATTTTATCCCTCTCCGGGCCCTCCGAGGATCCGGCGCCGACATTCCGTTCACACCATGGCCATCATCACCCTCCCGTCCGTTGGGGACCGGATGGGAGTCTCGGCCTGTCCACATCTCGACGCGAGGAGTACACGTGTCCGCACGCACAGCAACCGCATCCGGTGCCGTCGCCGCTCTGCTCGGCACCTGCGTTCTGCTGCCCGCCACCCAGGCGCAGGCCTCGGCCGCCCGGGACAGCCCGGTCGTCTACGCCCACCGGGGAGCGTCCGCCTACGCCCCGGAGAACACCCTGGCGGCGGTGGACGCGGCAGATGACCTGGGCATCGCGTGGGTGGAGAACGACGTGCAGCTCACCAAGGACGGTGTGCTGGTCGTCGTGCACGACACCACCCTGAGCAGGACCACCGACGTCGAGCAGGTCTTCCCCGGCCGTGCGCCCTGGGCGGTCAAGGACTTCACCGCGGCGGAGATCGCGAAGCTGGACGCGGGCAGTTGGTTCGGTGCCGGCTTCGAGGGGGCCCGGGTGCCGACGCTCACGCAGTACCTGCACCGCGTGGAGCGCAATCGCCAGAAGCTGCTCCTGGAGATCAAGAGCCCGGAGACCTACCCGGGGATCGAGAAGGAGACCCTTCGTGTCCTGCGCAAGGAGGGGTGGCTCGACCGCGGTCACGTCAAGAACAAACTGATCATCCAGAGTTTCGGTGCAGAGAGTGTGAAAACTGTCCACGCTCACCGTCCGGACGTCGTCACGGGTTTCCTGGGCACCCCCGCGGTGGCCGATCTGCCGTCGTACGCGGCGTTCACCGACCAGATCAATCCGTCGTACACGACGATCAGTGCCGACTACGTCGCCGCGGTGCAGAAGCTGAAGGGCGTCCACGGCAAGCCTCTCCAGGTGAACACCTGGACGGTGAACGACGCGGCGAAGGCCGCGGCGGTGGCCGGCTTCGGTGTGGACGGCATCATCACCAACAACCCCGACACCGTCCGGGACGCCACCCGCTGAGAGCCGGGCGGGCCGGCGTTGTCGGTGGCCGGTCGTACGGTGGGCCGCATGGAAAGCAGCGAGCAGGTCGTGGAGTGGTCCGTCGTGCCGAGCGGCATCGGCCCGCTCCTGCTCGCCGCGACCCCCGCGGGTCTGGTGACCGTCGTCCTCCACGCGCGCCCCGCGGTCCGGGACAAGGCGCTCGGACAGTTGCGGACCCGGCTGGGCGCGCAGCCCGTGGAGGCCCCGGACTCCGCGCTGCTGGCGCAGCCGGTGCGTCAGCTCGCGGCGTATTTCGCCGGAGGGCTGCGGGAGTTCTCACTCGCTCTCGACTGGTCGCTGTGCTCCGGCTTCCACCGCGAGGTGCTCCGCGAGCTGGCCTCCGGCGTGCCCTACGGGACGGTCGTGGGTTACGGAGACCTGGCGAGCCGGGCCGGCCGGCCGGGCGCCGCCCAGGCCGTGGGGGCGGCCATGGGCTCCAACCCGCTGCCGGTGGTGGTTCCGTGCCACCGGGTGGTGGAGAACGACGGAGGGCTGGGCGGGTTCGGCGGCGGGCCGGAGACGAAGCGGCAGCTGCTGGCACTCGAGGGGATACTTCCGCGGCCGCTGTTCTAGGAGCCGCTGCTCCGGCGGCCCCCGCCCAGGGTGCGTCGTCCCGCAAGGGCCGGATACGTGATGTCGCACCGGTGCACGAGCTGGCACACTGCGGCGATGACGACCGCCCTCCCCCGCCCCCGGGCCACGGCCGCGGACCTTCCGGCCCTGCAGCGCAGGACGTCCGCCGTCCTCATCGGCAGCCAGATACTCGGCGGCCTCGGCGTGGCCATCGGCATCGCCCTGGCCCCGGTCCTGGCGGCGGAGGTGAGCGGCTCGGAGGCGCTGTCCGGGCTCGCTCCGACCGCCTCCGTGACGGGTACGGCGCTGCTGTCACTGCCGCTGGCCGCCCTTATGACCTCGCGAGGCCGGCGCCCCGGACTCGTCCTCGCCTATCTGATCGGGGCGGTGGGCGCGTCCCTGGTGGTGACCGCCGCGGTGCTGGGCAGCTTCCCGCTCCTGCTCGTCGGCATGGCGGGGTTCGGCGCCGGCTCGTCGGCCAATCTCCAGGCGAGGTTCGCCGCAGCCGATCTGGCCGAGCCTGACCGCCGAGGCCGGGCGATCTCCACCGTCATCTGGGCCACCACGATCGGTTCGGTGCTCGGCCCGAACATCTCGGCCCCCGCCGGCCGGGTCTTCCGGGGCACCTCCGTGCCCGAGACAGCCGGTCCGTTCGCCTGGGCCGCCGTCATATTCCTGCTCACCGGCATCGTGGTCGCGGTCCTGCTGCGCCCCGATCCGCTGCTCACCGCCCGCGCGCTGGCTCCGCAGGACACCGGGGCCGCCACGAAGCGCTCCCTGCGTGCCGGCGTCGCGGCGGTGCGGGCCTCCCCGATGGCCCGGCTGGCGCTGGTGACCGTCGCCGCGTCCCACACCGTCATGGTCTCGATCATGGTGATGACTCCGGTCCACCTCGGGCACCACGGTGCGGACATCCAGCTGATCGGGCTGGTCATCAGCGGTCACATCGCGGGCATGTACGCGTTCTCCCCCGTCATGGGGTGGCTGTCCGACCGGGTGGGAAGGCTGTCCGTCATCGGGCTGGCCGTCGGGCTGCTGTGCTGCGCCGCGCTGCTGGCCGGTACGTCGGGCACGGGCCACGGCCGCACCGCCGCAGGGCTGTTCGTCCTGGGCCTCGGCTGGTCGGCGGGTCTGGTCGCCGGTTCGGCACTGCTCACCGACTCCGTACCGCAGGCCGCTCGCGCCGCGGTGCAGGGCCTCTCGGACCTCACGATGAACGCGGCGGCGGGCATCGGCGGCGCGGTCGCCGGAGTGATCGTCTCCCGGCTGAGCTACGGCTGGCTGAACATGACCGCCGCCTGCCTGCTGCTGCCGATGGCCGCGCTCGCCCTGCGGCGGGCGCTCAGCAGGCCTTGCACGGTGTCTGAGGAGGCCTGAGGTGCCGACGGGCTCCCCCCGTCCGGGTCTGCGTGCTCCGCGCCTGCGACAGGGACGGGGCAGCATCGGAGCCGATAGGCATACACATCGCAGGAAACCGGCCGCCACGTCCCCGAGCTCTCCGCCGAGGTTCGGGAAGCCCTCACCTGAAGGGCGGCCGGGCCCATGTGGGCCCTCGGCGATCCGGCCCTATCCGAACGGAAGGCCCTGGTCGCCGAGCCCCGTCCAGGCGGGGTGGCTGAGGTCGTCGGCCCGTACGACCGCGTCCGCCCGTTCGGCCGGGGCGATCTCGTCCTCGTACCGCGCGAAGGCGGGCAGCGTCCACCGCTCGCTCTCCTCCGTACGCCGTCGCAGCGCACCCGGCGAGAGGCTCAGATGTACTCCGAGGTCGAACGGGAACCAGTGCCCGAGGAGCAGCGGTCCGTGAAGGATAAGCACCCCGCCCTCGGGAAGCACCTGATACGGGCTGCGGGTCGCCCGGTCCGTCCCGGGGTTCCAGAGATCGGGCAGGACCCGTCCGGTGCCGCCCGCCTCGAGCGGGCGGAACACCTCGCGCCACAGTGCCCCGCTGTCGAACCAGCTGTCGGCGTACGAGTCCGGATCCTCCTTGCCGTACTCGTAGCGCAGGCTGGCCGGGCGCAGGAAGCCGCCCGTGGAGACCGTGAGCACCGGACGCCCGCGGGCCCGTAGCGCCTCGGCGAGGTGCGCGGCGGGCTCTTCGGGGCGGGCGGCGGGGGCGCCGTCGACGCCAATCCTCAGCCAGGACCCGCCGTCGGCCGGTCGGAGTCCGTCGGCATGGGCGGCGAGGGTGCGGGCCAGCCGTTCCCAGGTGATGGGTTCAAATTGCACGCACCCATCATCGCCCTGCGCATCCATCGTCGCCCTGCCGCATCATGACCGGTGACCCAGCCGGCATCGTGTACGGCAAGGCCCGCCCGGCCGGAGAGTTCGCCGTGCGCGGGGAGCGGGCAGGCCTCCGCGGCACGACGCGTTCGTCCCGAGGCCCTGCCCGATGTGCCGGTGGCATGCACACCCCTCGCCCCATCCGCCGTTGAACGTCTCTGCGATGCCGAACAGTGGGACGGGAGGGATCAGACTCGTGGACCCCGACCGCCGCGGAGTTCGTCGGCGAGCGGTCCTTCACCGAGCACTTCGGCCCGCCCCTGCTCGACCGCCTCCGCGAGGGTGCATTCACCGCGCCCGAGCGCCAGGACGGCCTCCGTGTCCAGCACGAGGCACGCGTCCGGGTGGTCGGCGGGGCCGAACCCGTATGCGTCACCTCCCACCGTTTCCGCACCGGTGCGGATGTGGAACTCGCCCTCCGCGAGCCTCACTTCGACGACGCCACTGCGGGTGAGACCGTCCAGGGCCCGCAGCAGCGGCAGGGCGAACCAGTGGGCCCTGACCGCGTCCGTGGGGCGGCGCTCACCGAGCGCGGGCGCGCCCCACCGGGCGAGCGCGGTGAGGACCGGGAGCAGTCCGCGGCCGTGCTCGGTCAGTTCGTAGACCGCGGCCGCCGCGGGCGGTGGCAGGCGGCGGCGCACGGCCAGGCCACCCTGTTCCATGTCCCTGAGCCGGGAGGCCAGCACGTCCGTGCTGACTCCGGGCAGATCAGCGTGCAGATCCGTGTAGCGGCGGGGCCCTGCGAGCAGTTCACGGACGATCAGCAGGGTCCACCGGTCACCGACGGAGTCGAGGGCACGGGCGGTGGCGCAGAACTGGTCGTAGCTCCGGCGACGGGCGGGGCGTGCGGGCTGCTGCTGACGTGGCATGCGACGCAGTCTAGACATGTTGTTGGACTTTCCAAGCCCGAGCTTGGTAAAACCAAGTATCGCAATTCAGGTCGGGGAGGCACCGCATGGAGTTCCGGCAGTCCAGCAAGCTCAACGAGGTCTGTTACGAGATCCGGGGCCCGGTCATCGAGCAGGCCAACGCCCTGGAGGAGGCAGGGCACAGCGTGCTCCGCCTCAACACGGGCAATCCGGCACTCTTCGGTTTCGAGGCGCCGGAGGAGATCGTCCAGGACATGATCCGGATGCTCCCCCAGGCACACGGCTACACCGACTCGCGCGGCATCCTGTCCGCACGCCGTGCCGTCGCGCAGCGCTATCAAGCGATGGGGCTGAACGACGTCGACGTGGACGACATCTTCCTCGGCAACGGGGTCTCCGAGCTGATCTCGATGGCCGTGCAGGGGCTCCTGGAGGACGGCGACGAGATTCTCATCCCGAGTCCCGACTTTCCGCTGTGGACCGCCGTCACCACGCTCGCGGGCGGGAAGGCCGTGCACTACACCTGCGATGAGGGCGCGGACTGGAACCCCGACCTCGCAGACATGGCCTCGAAGATCACCGACCGTACCCGGGCCATGGTGATCATCAACCCGAACAACCCGACGGGCGCCGTCTACTCCCGGGAAGTCCTCGACGGCATGCTCGACCTGGCGCGCAGGCACGGGCTGATGGTGTTCGCCGACGAGATCTACGACCAGATCCTCTACGACGACGCCGAGCACCACAGCGTGGCGGTGCTGGCGCCCGACCTGCTCTGTCTCACCTTCAGCGGGCTGTCCAAGACGTACCGCGTCGCGGGATTCCGCTCGGGCTGGATGGTGGTGTCGGGTCCTCAGCAGCACGCCCGCAGCTATCTGGAGGGGCTCACCATGCTCGCCTCCATGCGGCTGTGCCCCAACGCCCCCGCGCAGTACGCGATCCAGGCGGCACTCGGCGGCCAGCAGTCGATCCGGGACCTCGTCGCCCCGGGCGGCAGGCTCCACGAGCAGCGCGACCGGGCCTGGGAACGGCTCAACGAGATCCCCGGGGTGTCGTGCGTGAAGCCGAAGGGCGCGCTGTACGCCTTTCCGCGCATCGACCCGAAAGTCCACCACATCGTCGACGACGAACGCTTCGTCCTGGACCTGCTGCTGCAGGAGAAGATCCAGGTGGTGCAGGGCACCGGCTTCAACTGGCCGCGCCCGGACCACTTCCGCATCCTCACCCTTCCGCACGCCGACGACCTGGACGCCGCCATCAGCCGCATCGGCCGTTTCCTGAACGGATACCGCCAGTGACCTGCCGGACCTGCCGTACCCCCGTGCACACGCAGTTCGCCTCTCCCGGTCTGGTGGAGGCGATCGTCGAGGGCGGGCTCGATCCGGCCGAGGACCCACGCTGGGCGGACTCGGGCGCGGCGTCGCCCGCCGAGTACGCCCGCTGGGCAGGTCATCTGTGCGGTATGACCTGCCTGCGCATGGCGCTCGGCACCGGGGCCCCGTCCCTGTTCGCCCTGCGGGACGGGGCGTTGAAGTACGACGCGTACACGGAGGACGCCGACGGGGTGATCAAGGGACTGGTCTACGCTCCCTTCGCCCGGTACGTCTCCGAGGTCCATGGCCTCGGCGCGGTCGTCCACCGGCGCCTCTCCCTTGCCGCGATCCTGGACCTGCTGGACCAGGGCCGAAGGGTGATGGCCTCGGTGCACTACGGGATCCGGCACCCGGAACAGGCCGCTCCGGGGCGCGGTGGCCATCTGGTGCTGCTGACCTCCCGAACGGCGGACGGGGCCGGCGTCCACCTCCACAACCCGTCGGGGACGACGGCCATCACCCGCGCGGCCGACCTTCCGCTGCCGGACTTCGAGCGCTTCTTCGCAGGCCGCGGAGTCTGCCTTCCCGGCGCCCCGGCAACGGACGCGTAGCGGCTCACCTTCACGGCGGTCCGAGGTCCCGCCTTCGCTCCTGTTCCGGCGTAAGGGACCGGCGTCGCGGCGGAGCACGATCAGGGAGAGCCATCGACATGGGTGCGGCCGTACGCCACTTCGGAGCGTCAGCCCCGCAGCGCCGTGAGGGCGACGACCGGGTCGGGGTCCGGCGTGGCGCGGGGCCACCAGTCGTCCTCGCCCGGGTCGGATTCGTAGCCGTACCAACGGCTGTCGTGGCCGAAGCGGAGCTGCAGGGTGCCCCCGGAGTTGGTCAGGTGGTTGCGCCAGGGCTGGAAACGCGGGAATTCGGCCGCCGCGAGGGCCGGCCGTGCCCGGTCGAACGGGCCTGCCGGAGGGTCCCACGGGGTTTCCAGCACTTCCAGGCCCTCCGCCCCGCCCTGCCGCCAGGCGGCGACGGCCCGGGCCAGGTCCGTGGTGCTGTGGCCGGTGGCGAAGGCCAGCTCGCGGTAGAGAGCCCGGGTCGTGGCGGTGAGCCCGGCGGTGGGGCGGGACGCGGCGATCCGTACGGCGTCCTGCCAGGTGCTGAGCCCGGCGAGCGGGTCCTCCCCGGTGGTGAGCAGCGCATGGGCGCGCGCCGCCGCGTCCGTGGCGAGGTGATCGAGGCCCAGCGGGTCGCGGGCGCGGGGAAGCTCCGGGTAGGAAGGCGGTTCGCCGGGGTGCGGCGGAACGGGCAGGGGCGCGGGCAGCGGCGGCAGGAAGCGGTCGGCCAGCGCCTCGACGGCCGCGACCGAGGGCATCGCGAGGGTCTCGGGGCGCTCGCGCGCCGAGTGCTCGGCGTTGCGGCGGCCCAGCTCGTCGAGGAGCTCACGCTCACCCCGGCCGCGCATCAGCAGGAGGACGAACGGGTCGCTGTCCAGGAGCCGTGCCGTCTGGAAGCAGAGCGCCGCCACGTGCTTGCAGGGCCAGCCCCGGTCCGGGCAGGAGCAGTCGGGGTCCAGATCGCCGGCGGCGGGCAGCAGACGTATGCCGGCCTCGCCCGCCGTGTCGACCAGGGAGTGCGGCATCTCCTTGTCGAGGAGAGCGGACAGGTGCCCCGGCCGGGCGGCGACGGCGTCCAGGAACGTGTCCCAGTCGGACGCCGAGAACGTACGCAGGCGTAGCTCCGCGCGGTAGGGGCGGGGGCGGCTGCCGTGGACGTAGGCGATGACCCGGCCGGGGGTGACGGTGACCGCCGCGACATGGCCGCCGTCGGCGTACGTACGGCCGCGGGCAAGGCGCCCCTCGTCCATCGACAGGGATTCCAGGGCGTCCACCCAGGCCCGGCCCCACCAGCTGTCCGCGAAGGGCCCTTCCGCGTCGGAGGCACGGGCGGGCACCGCTTCGAAGGTGCGCCGCAGGTCGTCGGGGCCCGGGCGGGCCGCGGGGCTCGCACCGGGGCTCATGACGTCCTCCGGAGGGAGACGAGGTCGGCCAGGTCACGGTCGCTGAGCTCGGTCAGGGCGGCCTCGCCGGAACCGAGCACCGCGTCGGCGAGGGCCCGCTTGGACTCCAGGAGTTCGCTGATCCTGTCCTCGACGGTGCCCTCGGCGATCAGCCGGTGCACCTGCACGGGCTGGGTCTGGCCGATGCGGTACGCACGGTCGGTGGCCTGCTCCTCGACCGCCGGGTTCCACCAGCGGTCGTAATGGATCACATGGGCGGCCCGGGTGAGATTCAGTCCCGTACCCGCCGCCTTGAGGGAGAGCAGGAAGACAGGGACCTCGCCGGACTGGAAACCGTCCACCATCCGCTCCCGCTCGGGCACCGGCGTGCCGCCGTGCAGCAGCTGACTGGGGATGGCGCGCGAGGCGAGGTGGGCGGAGAGGAGCCGGGCCATCGAGACGTACTGGGTGAAGATCAGGACGGAGGCGTCCTCGGAAAGGATCGTGTCGAGGAGCTCGTCGAGCAGGGCGAGCTTGCCGGAGCGCCCCGTGAGCCGGGTCGGCTCCTCCTTCAGATACTGCGCGGGGTGGTTGCAGATCTGCTTGAGCGAACCCAGCAGCTTCATGATCAGTCCGCGCCGGGCGATGCCCTCCGACTGCTCGATGAACGCCATCGTCTCGCGGACGGCCGCCTCGTAGAGCGTGGCCTGCTCCCGGGTGAGGAAGACGGGGTGATCGGTCTCCGTCTTGGGCGGCAGCTCGGGCGCGATGCCCGGGTCGGACTTCTTGCGGCGCAGCAGGAAGGGCCGGACCAGGCGGGACAGCCGCTCGACCGCCTCTTCGTTGCCCAGGCCGGCGGCGGTGCCGGTGTTCTCGACGATCCGGGCGTGCCGCGCGCGGAACGCCTTGAGCGGGCCGAGCAGACCGGGGGTCGTCCAGTCGAGCAGCGCCCACAGCTCGGAGAGATTGTTCTCGACGGGGGTGCCGGTCAGGGCGACCCGGGCCGGGGCGGGGATGCTGCGCAGCGCTCTGGCCGTCGAGGAGTGCGGGTTCTTGACGTGCTGTGCCTCGTCGGCGACGACCAGTCCCCAGATGTGCCCGGCGAGCTGCTCCGCGCTGGAGCGCATCGTGCCGTAGGTCGTGAGGACGAAGCCGCCGTCGGAGCCCCCGAGGGTGCGGTCGGTGCCGTGGAAGCGGCGGACGGGGACGCCGGGTGCGAAGCGGTTGATCTCGCGATGCCAGTTACCGAGGAGGGAGGCGGGACAGACGACCAGAGTGGGGGCCGCGTGGGCGCGGTGCAGATGGAGCGCGATGACGGTGATGGTCTTGCCCAGGCCCATGTCGTCGGCGAGACAGCCGCCGAGGCCGAGCGACGTCATGCGGTCCAGCCAGGCCAGGCCGCGGAGCTGGTAGTCGCGGAGGGTCGCGTCGAGACCGGGCGGCGCGGGGAGGATCGCGTCCTCGTCCAGGATGCGCGCGCGGAGCGCGGCGAGGGCACCGGCCGGCACGGCTTCGACCTGTTCACCGTCGATCTCGGCGCTGCCGGTGAGGGCGACGGCGAGCGCGTCCACCGGTTCCAGGAGACCGAGCTCGCGCTTGCGCGCCTTGCGGACGAGCGCGGGATCCACGACCACCCATTGGTCGCGCAGCCTCACCACCGGCCGGTGCGCCTCGGCCAGGGTGTCCATCTCCGCCTCGGTGAGCCGGTCGTCGCCCAGGGAGAGCTGCCAGTTGAACGCGAAGAGCTGCTCGGCGTCGAAGAAGGAGGTGCCGTCGGTGGCCGAACCGGGCGCGGGCCGGACGACGGCTGTCGCCGTGAGTGAGCGAGCGAGCTCCCGGGGCCAGTGGACCGCCACCCCTGCCGCGGCGAGCCGGGCTCCGGCCGCGCCGATCAGCTCGTAGAGCTCGTCCTCGGTGACGGCGAGCACGTCGGGGACAGGCTGGTCCAGCAGCCGCTCCAGCGGCGGCCAGACGCGGGCGGCGCGGCGCAGCGCGAGCACGGCGTCGATCCGTGCTCGCGGCCCGAAGGGCTCGCCCGCCCCGCCGCTCCACAGCGTGGCCGCGTCGGTGACGTACGTCGGGTCGGCCAGGCTGTGCACCTGAGTGACGGCCGCGGCGGCATGGCGCGTGGCGGCCTGAGTGCCGGGTGAGCCCTCGTCCCCCTCCGCTTCCCCGGTGGCGCCGGAGGAGTCGAAGAGGTCGTACGCGGAGAGGTCGAGCCGGAGCGAGATCCGCACCCCCGCGTCGAGCCCGGCGGCCACCTCGACGGCCCAGGCCCGGGCGTCCGGCAGGTGCTGTGCCTCGCGGGCGGCGAACGGCGCTCCCATGGCGTGGGCGGCCGCGGGCGTCCTGGGCAAGGTGTCGGCCACGGCGTCGAGGAACGCGCCCAGCAGCGCACGGGCTTCGGGGACACGCAGCGGCGTGCCGTCCAGCGGGACAGCGTGTCCCTCTGGCGGCATCGAGGCGGCGACGGCCCGCAGGTGGGCGATGTCCTCCGCGTCGCGCGGTCCGGCCCGCCAGGCGTCGTGGTCACCGGCCGTCAGCCCGGGCAGGAGTCTGCCACGTGCGACGAGGGTGAGGGCGTGCAGGGCCGCGGCCCCCCACGCGCAGGTGGCGGGATGGGCCACGGCGCGGTACCGGGCGCGCGCGAGCAGGGGCACCGCGTCCGCGAGGGGAAGCACCACGGCGGGCACGGTGCGGGCACGGGCGCCGTCCGCGTCGTGCCGGACGACGACCGTGAGTTCGGTGAGGGTGTACGGCTGCCCGGCGCCCGTGGCGCCCACGCCGGAAGGGGAGACCCCGGCGGCGGGAACCACCGCGTCAGGGAACATCGCGTCGCGGCCTGCGAGGCCGACGGTCCCTTCGGGATCCCAGAAGGCGATCCGGCCGTCCCGGGGCAGCGCTCCCGGAAGGAAGACCGCGGCGCACCGCGACAGCCGGTCGGCGATGGCGTCCTGTGTCAGCCGCGTCATGCCCACCGCCCCCCTCCTGCCTCGGTCCTCTCGCACTTCTCCTGTCTTCGGGAGTCTAGGCGGGTGGTGTGACAGCGCCCGCCCCGGCCGTGCTTCCACAGGTGGAGCGGGCGGACAACCGGGTCAGTGCCGGGTGAAGGACTTGCTGCGCCGCCGGTCGGACGGCCGTTCCGGACCGGGCTCCGGGAGCATCTCCGGACCGGACTCCGGCGCCCCGTCCGGCTCCGGGTCCGCACCCACGAGAGGCTCGTCCGGGAGCGGCTGGTCCGTGAAGGTCTGCTCCGTGACCGACGGGTCCACGAGGGACGGGCCCGGAGTCGGCGGATCCGCAGGCGACGGGTCCACCGGCCGGCCGGAATCAGATTGCCCGGGCGTGCCCTGCGACTGCCCCGCCGCGACGGGCGACTGCGGTTGCGGCCCCTGCTGCGCGCGCTCCAGGAAGCGGAGCAGCTCCACCGGGAAGGGCAGAACCAGCGTGGAATTCTTCTCGGCCGCGACCGCGACCACCGTCTGCAGCAGCCGCAGTTGGAGCGCCGCCGGCTGGGTGGACATCTGCTGCGCCGCCTGGGCGAGCTTCTTCGACGCCTGCAGCTCCGCGTCCGCGTTGATGACCCTCGCACGCCTTTCCCGGTCGGCCTCGGCCTGCCGGGCCATGGACCGCTTCATCGTCTCCGGCAGGGAGACGTCCTTGATCTCGACCCGGTCGATCTGCACGCCCCAGCCCACCGCCGGGCTGTCGATCATCAGTTCCAGTCCTTGGTTCAGCTTCTCGCGGTCGGACAGCAGATCGTCCAGGTCGCTCTTGCCGATGATCGACCGGAGGGAGGTCTGCGCCATCTGGGAGACGGCGAACCGGTAGTCCTCCACCTGGATCACGGCGCTCGCCGGGTCCACCACCTTGAAGTAGATGACGGCGTCCACCCGCACGGTGACGTTGTCCCGGGTGATCCCGTCCTGGGCCGGGACAGGCATCGTCACGATCTGCATGTTGACCTTGCGGAGCCGGTCCACGCCCGGGACGATCATGGTGAAGCCCGGTGGGCGCACCGCGTCGTGGAGCCTGCCCAGCCGGAGCACCACGCCCCGTTCGTACTGCTTGACCACCCGGGCCGCGGCCATGGCGTACAACAGGCCACCCGAGAGCACTGCCACCAATGCGATCAACAGCTCCTGGACCATCACGGCCCCCTGCCTCCGGGGTACGTTTCCGTACCCGCCCATCACACTCTATTACCACGATATGCCCCATTCGCACACCCTTGAACCTCCGACCGGGTGTCCGTGGCCCCGGCCGGCCGCGTACCGGATGCCGGCGCCCGGGGGACCGGGCAGGGTGGCCAGCGCCAGCACGTCTCTGTGACGTACCGATGAGCCGGACGAGCAGACGAGGACCCGCCATGTCCGTAACCGCGCCCCCCAGCCTTCTCCGCCGACGTGCCGGCATGGCCGCCGGTGCCGCCCTGCTCACCCTGGCCGCTACGGGCTGCTCCGGCCTCGGTCGCACGGCGGTGGGGCCGGTCTCCTACACCACCGCACAGGACGAGGTCGTCACCGTGCACCGCCCGTCGGTGAAGGGCTGCCACACGATGGAGCCCGCCGGTGCGGGCAAGGTCGACAACCGGACGCTGGTCGACATGATCCTTTACACCACCCGCGACTGCTCCGGCCGCGAGACGGCCTACGTGGCCACCACGTTCACCGACACCAACGCCGCGCGCGCCCTGCCCTGGCGCAGCTACCGGTTCGTTCACTGACCGGCGCGGGGCGCACGCCCGCGCCCGCGGAGCAGCGAGAACAGCTGAGCGGTGCGCTCCCGCCGGTCCCGGGCGATGAAGGCGACCAGGACGACGAGCAGGGCGGGCATGACCGCGTTCGGGGGGTCGAGCAGCGTCAGCTGGACGACGGACGCGCCGGCCAGCAGCCCGACGAGGGCGATGGCAGCCACCCCCGCGAGCAGCGGGATCAGCAGGGCCACCGCACCCGCCAGTTCCAGGCCGCCGATCGTGTACATCGCGCCGCTGCCCCAGCCCATCCGGTCGAAGGACTCGACGGCCGAGGCATGGGCGACGAGCTTGGCCACCGCGCTGAAGCCGAGGAACAGCGCGAGGACGACGCGGGCCCCGGTCAGCGCGACGGAGGCCACCCGTCCGCGCGGCGCGGCGGGGGTGCTCGGCACGGTGAGCGAGGCGGGGCCGGCGGTTCTGGACATGTGGGTCTCCTCGGTGGGCGTCGTGGGTGACGTGCGCCGGGTGCGGGGTGCTCCTGCCACCACGCTTCCGGCGCTCACAGAGAGGTAGACCGCGCCGGGCTCCGGAACTCATCGCCCCACGGCCCCCGATTCGCCTTCTTGCAGGGCCGCTCGAGATGGGGCCGGCCAGGTACCCGGGCGCTGCGACCGCACCGCCCAGCAGCCTGCACCGGCGGGCGACGCGGGCACCCCACGGCGGCGTTTCCCGCGGCGCATGTCCCCTGGTGCGTCGTGACCACAGGCCGCTCCCCCTCGTCCGCTCCCCCTCGTCCGCCCGCCGGTCGTCCGCCCGCCGGTTTCCGTACGCCGCACCGCGGGGTCATGCTGGAGAAGAGGCGATGGTGATGCGTACCGGAAGTGAACCGTCCACCGCACGGAGCCCCCTGCGGATGCGACTCTGGCTGAGTCTGTGGGGCATGCTCTGGGCCCTGCTCGGCCTGGTGGCCTTCGTAGCGACCGGACGCGTCGGATGGGCGACGGCATGCGGGGTGCTGCTGCTGGTCACAGTCATGGACCTGTGCGTCGTCGTTCACCACCTGCGGCAGGGACCGCACTATCAGCCGGGCCGGGACATCCCGCCGTACGAACCCGACCGCGGCGGGCGGGGCGGCTACGGCCGCTGAGTCCCGGAGCGGACAGCGGGGCCAGCCCCCCGGCACCGTCAGGGCCGGTCATCGAAGCGGGCGGCCCGCAGGTACTCCGGCTTCGGGTCGAGCGCGGCGGCCAGCCGGAAGTGGCGGGTGGCCTGTTCGGGCCGGCCGGCGCGCTGGAAGGTGCGGGCCAGGGCGAAGTGAGCGAAGGCGTTGTCCGGCTCGCGCTCCAGGACCAGCTCGAATTCGAGCTCGGCCGGGCGCAGTTGGGCGGCGGCGAAGAAGGCCCGGGCACGCAGCAGCCGGGCCGCCGTGTTCTCCGGGTGGGCGGCTATCACCGAGTCGAGCAGCTTGACGGCACCCCGCGGGTCCCGTGCGGCGAGCAGTTGCTCCGCCGCACGGAAATCGATGACATGTGTTTCCGGGTTACTCTCGGGCACGGTCGTATCCTTCCCTTCACCTTCCGCTCTGCAACATCCGGCCGGGCACCCGTATTCCGGCCAGGCGCCGGGTCAGCCGGTGGCGGCCCGTGCGGTGAGCTCCGACCAGACCGCACGGACCTGGGGTTCCAGGTCCTCCAGCGGTCCGTCGTTGTCGACGACGAGATCCGCGACGGCCAGCCGCGCCTCGCGCGTGGCCTGCGCCGCCATCCGGGCGCGGGCATCGGACTCCGTCATACCGCGCAGCCGTACGAGCCTGTCGAGCTGCGTCCCGGGCTTCGCGTCCACGACCACGACCAGGTCGTACTGCGGGGCGAGCCCGTTCTCCGTGAGCAGCGGGACGTCGTGGACGACGACCGTGCCGGTCGCGGCGGCCCGCTCCAGCTCGGCGGAACGTGCCCCGACGAGCGGGTGGACGATGGCGTTGAGCGTGGCCAGGCGTTCCGGGTCGGCGAAGACGATCGAGCCGAGTGCCGGCCGGTCCAGGGAGCCGTCGGGGGCGAGGATTCCTGGGCCGAAGGCCTCGGCGACGGCCGTCAGCCCAGGGGTACCGGGCTCGACGACCTCGCGGGCGATCCGGTCCGCGTCGATCAGTACGGCTCCGTAGCGTGCGAGCAGCCGTGACACTTCGCTCTTGCCGGCGCCGATCCCGCCGGTCAGGCCTACTTTCAGCATGCGCCGAGCCTAGTGCCGTGGCAGGGAACGGCCGGAGGTTCCCCTCAGGAATCGCCCTCACGTTCCGCGAGGAAGCGTTCGAACTCCAGGCCGATCTCGTCCGCCGACGGCAGATCGACCGGCTCCGCGACCAGGTTGCCCCGGGTCTCGGACCCCGCGACCGCGTCGTACTGGTGCTCCAACCCCTCGACGAGCGAGACGAGCTCCTCGTCGCCCTGACCGACCTGCCGGTCGATCTCCGTCTGGGTGCGGTGCGCCTCGGTGCGCAGGGTGTGCGCGACGCTCGGCAGGACCAGTCCGGTCGCCGCGGTGATCGCCTCCAGGGCGGTGAGCGCGGCGTCCGGGTAGGCGGACCTGGCGACGTAGTGCGGCACATGGGCGGCGACGCCGAGGGCGTCGTGCCCGGCCTCCATCAGCCGGTATTCCACGAGCGCCTCGGCGGAACCGGGGACCTGCGCCTCGTCGAAGGGGCTGCGGTGTCCGGGCATCAGGTCGGTGCGATTGCCGTGCGGAGTGAGGCCGACCGGGCGGGTGTGGGGGACGCCCATGGGGATGCCGTGGAAGCTGACCGCGAGGCGGACACCGAGCCTCTCCACGATCTGTTCCACAGCGGCGGCGAACCTCTCCCACTCGACGTCGGGCTCCGGTCCGGAGAGGAGGAGGAAGGGGGTACCCGTGGCGTCCTGGACGACCTTCACCTCCAGGGTGGGCGACTCGAACGCCGTATAACGGTCGCGCCTGAACGTCAGCAGAGGACGTCGCGCCCGGTAGTCGACGAGCCGGTCGTGATCGAAGCGGGCCACGGTCTGGTGCGGCAGCGTCTCGAGCAGGCCGTCGACGATCTGCTCGCCGGTCTCACCCGCGTCGATGTACCCGTCGAAGTGATAGAGCATGACCAGGCCTGCCGACTCCTGGGCGAGCGCCATGTCGACGACGGCCAGGCCCTTCGGCTCCCATTCGTACAAACTCTGCGGATCAGGCACGGTTACCGCTCCTCCTCGTGTTCGTGGACAAGAACACCCCGCCGGCCCATGGCATTCCCGCTCGCTCGCGCCGTTTCGCTCGTGGTTGTGCGAGGACCCGGCCGCGCAGTGCCGTCACAGCTTCCGCGCCGAGGTGAACGCCCCAACCTGCCGGGCGTCGGTATGCCGAGGTGGTCACCGGCGAAGTACCCGTGTCCAGCGGGGCTGTTGAGCGGCGCGAAGGCGGGGGCGCCGGGCCCGCCGGACAGGAAGTGCCAGGACGCCGCCAGGTACGCGGCCCGGCGCCAGTGGCGGGTGAACGACGTGGCGGGTTCCGTACGGTCCGTGTCGCCGTGGGCCTTCACGCCCTGGGCGACGGCCCGCGCCTCCCTCTCGCGCGGTGCGAGGGCAGCGTACGCGGCGGCGTTCGACCCGGTGTCGCCGTACCCGATGATGGTGCCGCGTTCGCCGGGGTGACCGTCCCACGGGTACCGGCCCCCGGGCTCAGCGCCCGGAAAGGCGGGTTCACGGCCCGGGCCCGGGCGGTGAGGGTGAGGCCGAACGCCCCCATGACAGCGAACATGGCGCCGGCGCCGGCGGTGAAACCCACCTTGCGCGGAAAGCTCCGGCGGCTGGGGCCCGCCGCCACGGGAGAGTCCGGTGAGACGCGCGAGGTGTTCGACGTGTGGGTCGTTGCCTGGCTCCCCTGGTGGTCCCGAGGTTGCGCGAATCCTGACAAACGCGCGTTACGGACCGTCAGCATTCGTGCATCACCCACGTTTCCCCTGTTCGGCAGCGCCAGGCGCACGTCGGTCCAGACCTTGACATGCCCACGCCCTACCCGTACGGGATCGTCCGACCCCTTCGACGGGCAGGCACCCCATCCCGCACCCGCACACCGAACCCCGCCCTGCTGACCGCCGCACTCGCCACCGGCGCCCTGCCTCTCGCCACGGCCGGCACGGCGCGTGCCGCCTCGGCCATCGACGTGAGCACCGCGGTCCAGCTCACGTCGGCACTCGCGCCGCAGCTCCGGGCGACACGATCCGGCTCGCAGACGGCACCTGCACCGGCAACACGGTCACCGGTGGCAAGGACTGACGAACATCCCCGTGAAGCACCGAGACCCGCGTCCGGAAACCGGTGAGGCCCGCCCCCCGAAGGGGACGGGCCTCACCTACAGCTCTACAGCCGATGAGCGGCTGGGGTCAGAGCGTCAGCTCTGGCCGCCGGCCAGCTTCTCGCGCAGCGCAGCCAGGGCCTCGTCCGACGCCAGGGCGCCGGAGTTGTCCGCGGACTCCGAGGAGTACGAACCGCCACCGCCACCACCGCTGCCGCCGGAGGCAGCCGGGGCAGCGCCGGCCGGGGCAGCAGCGCCCTCGGCAGCGGCAGCCTCGTCGGCCTCGCGGGACTTGATGACCTGGGCCTGGTGCTGCTCGAAGCGCTGCTGCGCCTCGGCGTACTGCGTCTCCCAGACCTCGCGCTGCGCCTCGAAGCCCTCGAGCCAGTCGTTGGTCTCGGGGTCGAAGCCCTCGGGGTAGATGTAGTTGCCCTGGTCGTCGTACGACGCGGCCATGCCGTACAGCGTCGGGTCGAACTCGACCGAGGCCGGGTCGCCGCCGAAGGCCTCGTTGGCCTGCTTCAGCGAGAGGCTGATGCGACGGCGCTCGAGGTCGATGTCGATGACCTTGACGAAGATCTCGTCGTTGACCTGGACGACCTGCTCCGGGATCTCCACGTGGCGCTCGGCCAGCTCGGAGATGTGGACCAGACCCTCGATGCCCTCGTCGACGCGCACGAACGCACCGAACGGAACGAGCTTGGTGACCTTACCGGGAACGACCTGCCCGATCTGGTGCGTACGGGCGAACTGCTGCCACGGGTCTTCCTGCGTCGCCTTGAGCGACAGCGAGACGCGCTCGCGGTCCATGTCGACGTCGAGAACCTCGACGGTGACTTCCTGGCCGACCTCGACAACCTCGGAGGGGTGGTCGATGTGCTTCCAGGACAGCTCGGAGACGTGCACGAGACCGTCGACGCCACCCAGGTCCACGAAGGCACCGAAGTTGACGATCGAGGAGACGACGCCGGAGCGGACCTGACCCTTCTGCAGGGTCGTGAGGAACGTCTGACGGACCTCGGACTGGGTCTGCTCGAGCCAGGCACGGCGGGACAGGACCACGTTGTTGCGGTTCTTGTCCAGCTCGATGATCTTGGCCTCGAGCTCCTTGCCCACGTAGGGCTGGAGGTCGCGGACACGACGCATCTCGACGAGCGACGCCGGGAGGAAGCCACGGAGGCCGATGTCGAGGATGAGACCACCCTTGACGACCTCGATGACGGTACCGGTGACGATGCCGTCTTCTTCCTTGATCTTCTCGATGGTGCCCCAGGCACGCTCGTACTGAGCGCGCTTCTTCGAGAGGATCAGGCGGCCTTCCTTGTCCTCCTTCTGGAGAACCAGGGCCTCGATCTCGTCGCCGACCTTGACGACCTCGTTCGGGTCGACGTCGTGCTTGATCGAGAGCTCGCGGCTCGGGATGACACCTTCGGTCTTGTAACCGATGTCGAGGAGAACCTCGTCACGGTCAACCTTGACGATGACTCCGTCAACGATGTCGCCGTCGTTGAAGTACTTGATCGTCTCGTCGATCGCCGCGAGGAACGCGTCCGCGTCGCCGATGTCGTTGACCGCAACCTGCGGAGTGGTGGCGGTGGTCTCGGTGCTGCTCGTCATGTGGGAAAGGGCTCCGGTACGGACAGAGAGTCGTAGGTAATGCCACGCCGAGAACCCGTATCGCCTCTGCAGAAGCCGGACAGCCTGGAAAGCACCGATCCGTTAACCGGAAGGCGCCCTCGACAACCGAGGGGACATGCAACAGACGCGAGCGCGGCCTGCTAGGTCTGAAGCGCGCAGGCTCGCAGCGCAACTTGTAGCATACGGGGGCAGCCGGACAGGGTCAATGCACGAAGACGCACACCCGGGGCACAACACCCCGATCCCGGCACAACTCACGTTCACCGAGGCCACATCGGCAAGAACGGTGTGTCGCGCACGCACGGGCCGTACTCACCCGTACGGCCCGTCGAGGCACCCGCGCGAGGCGGGTGAAGGCAAACTACAACGACGGGCACGATGAGCCAAGAGATCCACGAGTCCGAGTCCGAACCCGAAGCGACCCGGCGGGAAGCCGGCGAGAGGGAGAGCAGCCGGGCGAGCCGCGGCTGGTGGGACCGGAACGCCGACGAGTACCAGAGCGACCACGGGGCGTTCCTCGGGGACGACCGCTTCATCTGGGGGCCGGAGGGGCTGGACGAGGCCGAGGCCGCCCTGCTGGGCCCGGCCGCGGACCTCGAGGGGCTGGACGTCCTGGAGATCGGGGCCGGGGCCGCCCAGTGCTCGCGCTGGCTCGCCGCCCGGGGCGCCCGGCCGGTGGCCCTGGACCTCTCCCACCGCCAGCTCCAGCACGCCCTGCGCATCGGCGGCGGTGTCCCCCTCGTGGAGGCCGACGCCGGAAGGCTCCCCTTCCGGGACGGCTCCTTCGACCTGGCGTGCTCCGCCTACGGCGCGGTGCCCTTCGTCGCCGACCCGGTCCAAGTGTTCCGCGAGGTGCACCGGGTGCTGCGGCCCGGAGGCCGCTGGGTCTTCTCGGTGACCCACCCGATCCGCTGGGCGTTCCCCGACGAGCCGGGGCCCGAGGGCCTCTCCGTGTCTGCCTCCTACTTCGACCGCGTGCCGTACGTGGAGCAGGACGAGCACGGCGACGCGGTGTACGTGGAACATCACAGGACGCTGGGCGACCGGGTGCGGGACGTGGTCGCGGGCGGCTTCCGGCTGGTCGATCTCGTGGAGCCGGAGTGGCCAAACTGGAACGACCAGGAGTGGGGCGGCTGGTCCCCGCTGCGCGGCCACCTGATCCCCGGGACCGCGATCTTCGTCTGCGAACGGGACCACCGCCCCTCGTGAGAGACCGGCGTACGACACTGGGGGCGTGATCCGTACCGACGCCTTGGACCAGTTGCCCGTACGCACCGCTGTGCCCGCCCTGGAGCGGGCGCTCGACGAGCGGGGGGCCGCGGTGCTCTGCGCACCGCCCGGGACCGGCAAGACGACCCTCGTGCCCCTGGTGCTCGCGGGGCTGACCGGCGGCGGCCCGCCGCGTCGCGTACTCGTCGCCGAGCCCCGCCGGATCGCGGCCCGGGCCGCTGCCCGGCGGATGGCGTGGCTGCTCGGCGAGCGGACCGGCGGACGGGTCGGGTTCACGGTGCGCGGCGAGCGGACCGTGGGCCCGGACACCGTGGTGGAGGTCGTGACCACCGGGGTGCTGCTCCAGCGGCTGCAGCGCGACCAGGAACTGGCCGGGGTCGACGTGGTGATCATCGACGAGTGCCACGAGCGCCATCTGGACGCGGACACGGCAGCGGCGTTCCTCCTCGACGTACGGGGGACGATCAGGCCCGATCTGCGTCTGGTGGCGGCGTCGGCGACGACGGACGCCGCGGGCTGGGCGCGGCTGCTGGGCGACGCTCCCGTGGTCGAGGCGCAGGGCGTGTCCCATCCGGTCGAGGTCGTGTGGGCGCCGCCGGCCGGTCCCGTTCGGCCGCCGCACGGGATGCGGGTGGACCCGGCGCTGCTGACGCATGTGGCCTCGGTGGTGCGCCGGGCCCTCGCCGAACGGGACGGTGACGTGCTGTGCTTCCTGCCCGGTGTCGGGGAGATCGGCCGGGTGGCCGGACAGCTCGCGGGCGTGGGCGCCGAGGTGCTCCAGGTACACGGGCGCGCCGCGGCGGCCGTCCAGGAAGCGGTGCTGGCCGGGCCGTCGGGCGGGCGTCGGGTGGTACTGGCGACGTCGGTGGCGGAGTCGTCACTGACGGTGCCCGGGGTGCGGACCGTCGTGGATTCCGGCCTCGCCAGGGAGCCGCGTACCGACCACGCACGGGGGCTCGGCGCCCTGACCACCGTACGGGCGTCGCGGGCCGCGGGACGTCAGCGCGCGGGCCGCGCGGGGCGTGAGGCCCCGGGCGCGGTGTACCGCTGCTGGGAGCAGGCCGAGGACGGGCGCCTCCCCGCGTTTCCCTCCCCCGAGATCAAGGTGGCCGACCTCGCGGCGTTCGCGCTGCAGGCGGCGTGCTGGGGCGAACCGGACGCCTCCGGCCTCGCGCTGCTGGATCCGCCGCCCGCCGGCGCCATGGGCGCTGCACGGGAGGTGCTGACGGCGGTCGGCGCGGTGGACGCCACGGGACGCGCGACGAGCCGGGGCATACGGATGTCCCGGCTCGGCCTGCACCCCCGGCTGGCCCGTGCCCTCCTGGACGGCGCGGGCGAGGTCGGTGGGCACCGGGCCGCGGAAGTGGTCGCGCTGTTGAGCGAGGAACCGCCACGGGAGTACGGCGACGACCTGACGCACGCACTGCGTACGGCACGCCGCGGCGGGGACGGTTACGCGGCACGCTGGCGTCAGGAGGTGCGGCGGCTCTCGCAGTCCCTCGGCTCCGCGCAGTCCCGCTCCTCGGCCTCCGGCTCCTCGGCGTCCGGCACCTCGGCGTCCGGCACCTCGAAGGACGCGGTCACCGGCCCGGACGACGCCGCCGTGGGACTGGTGGCGGCGCTGGCGTTTCCGGAGCGAGTGGCGCGGGCCCGGGGAGAGGGTGCGTTCCTCATGGTGTCGGGCACGGGCGCGGAGCTGCGGGACGGCTCCCGGCTGCGCAGCGCACCGTGGATCGCGGTCGCGGTCGCCGACCGGCCCTCCCATGCCGCGTCGGCCCGGGTGCGGCTGGGGGCCGTCGTCGACGAGGACACGGCACGGCTGGCCGCCGGACATCTCCGGTTCTCCGGCGAGGAGGTCCACTGGGCGGACGGTGACGTGGTCGCGCGTTCCGTGGAACGCCTCGGGGCCGTCGAGCTGTCGGTACGCGCGCTGCGCCGGCCGGCCCCGGAACTGGTGCGCGGGGCGCTGCTGGAGGGACTGCGCCGCGAGGGGCCGGGGCTGCTGCGGTGGACCCGGGACAGCGAGCAGTTGCGGTCGCGGCTCGCGTTTCTGTACCGGGTGTCGGGGGCGCCGTGGCCCGATGTGTCGGACGACGCACTGCTGGAGCGCGCGGGCGAATGGCTGGAGCCCGAGTTGTCGCGGGCCGGGCGGCGCTCGGACCTGGCGCGGATCGACGCGGGGCAGGCGCTGCGGCGGCTGCTGCCGTGGGCCACGGGCGACGCGGCCCGGCTGGACGAGCTCGCCCCGGAGCGGATCGCTGTGCCGAGCGGGTCCAGGATCCGTGTGGAGTACGGCGGCGAGCAGCCCGTGCTCGCGGTGAAGCTCCAGGAGCTCTTCGGACTGAGCGAGACACCCCGGGTGGCCGGGGTGCCCGTCCTGGTCCACCTGTTGTCCCCCGCCGGGCGGCCGGCGGCGGTGACGGCGGACCTGGCGTCGTTCTGGCGGGAGGGGTACCGGGGCGTACGGGCGGAACTGCGCGGCCGCTACCCGAAGCACCCGTGGCCCGAGGACCCGACGACGACGACGGCGACCCGCTTCACCTCGGCACGGCTGCGCCGGGACTGACGGACCAGGGCGTCCGGCGCGGGGGCCGGACGCCCTGGTCCCGTGCGGCTCAGGCCACGGGGGCCTCGACCTTCAGCTCGACGGTCAGCGTGGCGCCGCTCGCGGTGGTGAGCCGCAGCCGGTAGGTGCCCGCCGTGTCGTCGGCGTAGATCTTCGGGAGCACCAGGAGCCCGCCGGCGCCGGTCGTCAGGTCCAGGGTGCGGACGGGATTGCCGTCCGCGTCCTCGAAGTACGGACCCTTGTCGTTCGCGGCCGGCGTCTCCGCATCGGTGACCATCGTGGCGGTGACGGCGGTGTCCGCCACCCCCGTGCCCTTGTACGCCGTCCTGACCTCGACCCGGTCGGCGAACTCGGCGCCGGGGGCGGCCGTCAGGGCCTTGTCGTCGGTCCGGGCGATGGTGTCCGCCACCCGGGCGGTGACGTTCGCGGTGTAGGTGAGGGTGCGCGGCTTGGTGGTGCCGGCGGCAGCCGTCACCTTGAAGGTGCCGGTCTGCTCACCTGCCGTCAGCGCGGGGGCGGTGACGGTGCCGTCGGCCCTGGTGGTCAGGGTCGCGGTGCGCTTCCCGCCGGTGAAGCGGGCGTCCGAGTCACCGACGACGGTGAAGGTGACCGAGGTCTTGGCGAGGGGGGCCCCGAGCGTGTTCCGCGCCCGGACCTTGACGCGTTCGGCGAAGGCCTCCCCCGCCGTGGCGGTCAGGGTTCCGGTGCCCGCGTTCTCGAGGCTGCCGAAGGCCGCGGGCGGCGGGGTGGTCGGCGGAGGCGTGGTCGGCGGGGGCGTGGTCGGCGGGGGCGTGGTCTGCGGAGGCGTCGGCTCGGTGGGCGGAGGCGTCGAGGCCGGCGGAGGTGTGGTGGCGGGCGGAGTGGCCGGCGCGGAGGTGGCCGGCGGGGTGGTCCCGGCGGCGGGAGGCGTGGGGGACGGGAAGGACGGGGAGGACGTGCCGGTGTCCCTCGGGAGGACGCCCGTGCCGTCCGGGACCTCGTGGGTGCCGCGCTTGTAGTAGTCGAACCAGGAGCGCACCGTACGCAGGTACTCCGTCGAGTGGTTGTAGCTCAGCACTGCCCGGTCGAGGTCCGTGGCGAGCGTCAGGTCGCGGGGGCCGGCGCAGAGGTAGCGCCCGGCTGCCAGCGTCGCGTCGTAGATGTTGTTGGGATCCTTGCGACCGTCGCCGTTGCCGTCCTGGCCCCAGGTGGCCCAGGTGGACGGGATGAACTGCATGGGGCCGACCGCACGGTCGTGGGTCGAGTCCCCGTCGTACGCCCCGCCGTCGGTGTCCTTGATGAGGGCGAATCCCTGGCCGTTGAGCGCCGGGCCGAGGATCGGGGAGAGGGTGGTGCCGTTCGCGTCGACCTTGCCGCCCCGGGCCTGGCCGGACTCGACCTTGCCGATCGCGGCGAGGAGTTGCCACGGCAGACGGCACGCGGCGTCGGTGCTCGCGAGCTCCTGCTCGGCCTTCTTGTAGGCGGCCAGGACCGAGGCGGGTATGCCCGCCTCCGCGCTGCCGGCCACCGGCAGGTTCACGGACGCACCGGGCTTGCCGGGCGTGGTGAGCGGCGGAAGGTCCGTGTGGTACGGCGAGTTGCCGGTGGCCGCACTGTCGCCGGGCGGTATCGCATCGGCCGCCGACTGGTCACCCGCGCCACTGTCGGGGTGCGGTACGGCGGGAGCCTGGGAGGCGGAGAGGGCCGCTACGGCAGCCGCCGCCACCGCGGTGGTGGTGGCCCCCCTGCGCAGCCTGCGGCCGAATTGCGCTGCCATACGATCTGGTTCCTCCCCGTCGACGGCTGCCCGCGCTCCCCGCGCGAGAACTCAGGCGACCCTACGACAACTCCCCCCGCCCGCACACTGGCCCCGGACCGGTTCTTACCGATTTCTCAGCTTCCCTGCCGCCAAGTCACCAGGACATTCCGGGCGGGTGACGCGGGCTCACGCATACGTGGCGCCATGCCCTTCACCCTCAGCCATGCCGTAGCGGTGCTCCCGGGGATCCGCGGGCCCGGGCCCGGCCGTGGACCTCTTGTGGCCGCCGCGCTCGTGGCCGGGTCGTTCGCGACCGATATGACCTACTACGCGGACTCGGTCGTCCCCGGGGCCATGGAGTTCGGCGAGGTGACACACGCCGTGCGGGGGTGTTCACCGTGGATGTCCTCATCACCGGCGCCGTGGTGGCGCTCTGGCTCCTGCTGCGCGAACCTCTCGTCGCGTTGCTGCCGAGGGCGGCACAGGGACGCGTGCACACTTCGTACGGGGGAGGCGCCGGGAGCCCGGCGGCCCCGTGATCTCCGAGGCGGTGTGGTTCGTCGTGTCCGCCGTCATCGGCTCGGGAACCCATGTCGTGTGGGACGCCTTCACGCATCACGGCCGGTGGGGCACGGAGCTGTTCCCCGTCCTCAACCGGAGCCTCGGCGGCCACCCGGTGTTCCAGGTCGTCCAGTACGGCAGGCCGGCCGTGGCCCTGATACTCCTGGCGTGGTTCACGTACACGGGTCTGCGGCGCACCGGGGCGGCTCCGGCGCCGGAGTCCGTTCCGGTGCCGGGCCGGGCCGAACGCCGGTGGGCCGGCGCATTCCTCGTGCTGTGCGTCCTGCTGGACGTCGTCCCACCGGTGTGCCCGCTGGTACGCCCACTTCGGGCGCGTCGACACGCCCCTCGACATCATCCCGAGCGCGTGCTTCGGCGCCGGGGCGGGCCTGGCGGCCGGCCTGGTGCTCAACGGCGCGTGGATGCGGCTCCTGCGGAAACCTTCCGGGCCCCGGCCGCCGGGCGGGCTCCGTGCGGACACCGCACGGGCCCGCCCGGCCAGGACGCCGCCTGAGCACAGCTCCTGAAGCGGGACTCAGTGCGCGGCCGTCTCCCAGTCGGTGCCGACACCGACCGAGACGTCCAGCGGGGCACGGAGTTCGACCGCCGAGGACATCTCCCGGCGCAGGATCTCCTCGACCTGCTCCCGCTCGCCCGCAGCGATCTCCAGAACGATCTCGTCATGGACCTGGAGCAGCATCCGTGACGTCAGCTTCGCCTCCGTCAACGCCCGGTCCACGTGCAGCATCGCGACCTTCACGATGTCGGCGGCCGTCCCCTGGATCGGGGCGTTGAGCGCCATCCGCTCGGCCGTCTCGCGCCGCTGGCGGTTGTCGCTGTTCAGGTCCGGGAGGTAGCGGCGCCGGCCGAAGACCGTCTCCGTGTACCCGGTGGACCTGGCTTCCTCCACGACCCGGTGCAGATAGTCACGTACCCCGCCGAACCGCAGGAAGTAGGTGTCCATCAGCCCGCGCGCCTCGCCGGCCTCGATGTTCAGCTGCTGGGAGAGGCCGAATGCGGACAGCCCGTAGGCCAGCCCGTACGACATCGCCTTGATCTTGCGGCGCATCTCCGCGTCGACGGCCGACTTCTCCACGCCGAACACCTGCGAGGCGACCGTCGTGTGCAGGTCCTCCCCCGAAGTGAACGCCTCGATCAGACCGGCGTCCTCGGAGAGGTGGGCCATCACCCGCAGCTCGATCTGGCTGTAGTCCGCCGTCATCAGCGTCTCGAAGCCCTCACCGACGGCGAAGCCCCGGCGGATCGCACGCCCCTCGTCCGTACGGACGGGGATGTTCTGCAGGTTGGGGTCGGTGGAGGAGAGCCGGCCCGTCGCCGCGACCGTCTGGTTGAACGTGGTGTGGATACGGCCGTCCGCACCGATCGTCTTGATCAGGCCCTCGACCGTGACCCTCAACTTGGCCTGCTCGCGGTGGCGCAGCATGATGACCGGGAGCTCGTGCTCGGTCTGAGCCGCCAGCCAGGCCAGCGCGTCCGCGTCGGTCGTGTAACCCGTCTTCGTCTTCTTCGTCTTCGGCAGAGTCAGCTCGCCGAAGAGCACTTCCTGGAGCTGCTTGGGCGAGCCGAGGTTGAACTCACGGCCGACCGAGGCGTGCGCCTCCTTCACCGCCTGCTGCACCGCACCGGCGAACTGCTGCTCCATGGCCTCCAGATGGGCCCGGTCGGCGGCGATGCCGTGCCGCTCAAGACGGGCCAGCATGATGGAGGTGGGCAGTTCCATGTCGTGCAGCAGCCCGGTGGCCCCGACCTCCTTCAGGCGCGTCGTGAACGCGTCCCCGAGGTCCAGCACCGCACGGGCCTGCGCCATCAGGGCGTCGGCCTCCGCACGGTCGTCGGCGCCGAAGGCCAGCTGGCCGTCGGACGCGGCGGCCGGGGCCAGCTCGCGGCCGAGATACTCCACGGCCAGTGCGTCCAGGGCGAAGGAGCGCCGCCCCGGCTTGACGAGGTAGGCGGCGAGCGCGGTGTCCATGGTGATGCCGTCGAGATGCCAGCCCTGCTCGGGGAAGACCCGCAGGGCGTTCTTGGCGTTGTGCAGGACCTTGGGCCGCCCGGGGTCCGCGAGCCAGGCGGCGAACGCCTGCTCGTCGGCCTCGTCGAGCTCGGCCGGATCCAGCCACGCCGCGGCCCCGTCAGCGGCCGCGAGCGCGATCTCGGTGACGGAGCCGGTGCCCAGTGACCAGGTGTCGACGCTCATCAGGCCGAGGGGCTGCCCGCCATGGGCCTCCAGCCACGGGGCGACCTCGCCCTGCCCCAGCACCGCACCGTCCAGCTCGATGCCGGCCGCCGGCTCCGGCGGACCGGCCTCCTCAGCACCCGGGTCGACGGCGAGCAGCCGCTCGCGCAGGCTCGGGTTACGGATCTCCAGGATGTCCAGCACCCCGGTGACCGCCGTGCGGTCGTACGGAGCACGCTCCAGCTCCGTCGGGACCTTCGGCAGCTCCACGTCACGGACCATCTCGGTCAGCACACGGTTCATCTTCACCGCGTCCAGGTGGTCCCGGAAATTCTGACCGGCCTTGCCCTTGACCTCGTCGGCCCGCTCGACCAGCTCGGCGAAGGAACCGAACTGGTTGATCCACTTCGCCGCCGTCTTCTCCCCCACACCGGGAATACCCGGAAGGTTGTCCGACGGGTCACCGCGCAACGCCGCGAAGTCCGGATACTGGCTCGGCGTGAGCCCGTACTTCTCCTGGACCTTCTCCGGCGTGAAGCGCGTCAGCTCCGAGACGCCCTTCGTCGGATACAGCACCGTCACGTTGTCCGTGATCAACTGGAACGAATCCCGGTCACCCGTGACGATCAGCACCTCGAAGCCCGCCGCCTCGGCCTGCGTGGCCAGCGTCGCGATGACGTCGTCCGCCTCGAACCCGTCCACCGCGAACCGGTCCGCGCGCATCGCGTCCAGCAGCTCACCGATCAGCTCGACCTGCCCCTTGAACTCGTCGGGGGTCTTGGAGCGGTTCGCCTTGTACGCCGGGAACTCCTGCGCGCGCCAGGTCTTACGGGACACGTCGAACGCGACCGCGAAATGCGTGGGCGCCTCGTCGCGCAGCGTGTTCGCCAGCATCGACATGAAGCCGTACACGGCGTTCGTCGGCTGCCCCGTCGCCGTCGTGAAATTCTCCGCGGGCAGCGCAAAGAACGCCCGGTACGCCAGGGAGTGCCCGTCCATAAGGAGCAGGCGCGGTCGGTTGTCTGCCGTCTTCTTCGATGCCGTCTCAGCCACGCCCCCGATCCTGCCACGGACCACTGACAATCCGGACCGGCCACCGCCCCGCCCCGGCCCCGGCCCCGGCCCCGGCACCGCAAGGACTCCCGACACCACCGCCCCGGACCGGCCTCCCCCGCTTCCCACGGAGCACCCCGCCACGCGTGCATGACAGGATCAAAGACAGTGAAGGCGTAAGAAGACACGACAGGACGCCACACCACGCACGGACGCGACGCGCGCGACCGCACGCGCTCGGAGGCGACCGACGGCTCGAAGGGGAGCACCATGGCCACCAAGCCCCCGACCGGTGACCCGGTCCAGGACGCGCCGCAGATCGACCCGGTCCAGCACGCCGCCGCCGGACTGCCGGCCGTAGCCCACACCCTGCGCATCGCCCAGCAGCAGATGGGCGTGCGGCGCACCGCGCAGACCCTCCTCAAGGTCAACCAGAAGGACGGCTTCGACTGTCCCGGCTGCGCCTGGCCGGAGGGCGACAAGCGCCACGCGGCCGAATTCTGCGAGAACGGCGCCAAGGCCGTCGCCGAGGAGGCGACCCTGCGCCGCGTCACCCCCGACTTCTTCGCCGCCCACCCCGTCGCCGATCTGGCCACCCGCAGCGGCTACTGGCTCGGCCAGCAGGGACGCATCACGCAACCTGCGTATCTGCCCGAGGGCGCCGACCGGTACGAGCCCGTGACCTGGGACCGCGCCTTCGAGATCATCGCCGAGGAGCTGACCGCGCTCTCCTCCCCCGACGAGGCGCTCTTCTACACCTCCGGCCGCACCAGCAACGAGGCCGCGTTCCTCCTCCAGCTCTTCGCCCGCGAGTTCGGCACCAACAACCTGCCCGACTGCTCCAACATGTGCCACGAGTCCTCGGGCTCCGCCCTCACCGAAACGATCGGGATCGGCAAGGGCAGCGTCAGCCTCGAAGACCTCCACCGGGCCGACCTGATCATCGTCGCCGGACAGAACCCCGGCACCAACCACCCCCGGATGCTCTCGGCCCTCGAACAGGCCAAGGCCGCCGGAGCGAAGATCATCTCGGTGAACCCGCTGCCCGAAGCCGGCCTGGAACGGTTCAAGAACCCCCAGACCGCCCGCGGCATGCTCAAAGGCGCCGCCCTCACCGACCTCTTCCTCCAGATCCGCATCGGAGGCGACCAGGCACTCTTCCGCCTCCTGAACAAGATGATCATCGAGGCCGACGGAGCCGTCGACACCGGCTTCATCGCGGAACACACCCACGGCTACGAGGAATTCGCCCAGGCCGCCCTCGCCGCCGACTGGGACGAAACCCTCACCGCCACCGGCCTCGACCGCGACACCATCGAGCAGGCGCTCGCCATGATCCTCGCGTCGGAACGCACCATCGTCTGCTGGGCCATGGGCCTCACCCAGCACAAGCACTCCGTGCCGACCATCCGCGAAGTGGTCAACCTGCTCCTCCTGCGCGGCAACATCGGCCGCCCCGGCGCCGGCGTCTGCCCCGTCCGCGGCCACTCCAACGTCCAGGGCGACCGCACCATGGGCATCTTCGAACGGCCCTCCACCGCCTTCCTCGACGCACTCGACCGGGAATTCGGCATCACCTCGCCACGCCACCACGGCTACGACGTCGTACGGGCCATCCAGGCACTCCGCGACGGTGACGCCAAGGTCTTCTTCGCCATGGGCGGCAACTTCGTCGGCGCCACCCCCGACACCGCCGTCACCGAAGCGGCCATGCGCCGCGCCCGGCTCACCGTCCACGTGTCGACCAAGCTCAACCGCTCGCACGCCGTCACCGGCACCCGCGCCCTGATCCTGCCCACCCTCGGCCGCACCGACAAGGACATCCAGGCCGGGCAGAAGCAGTTCGTCACCGTCGAGGACTCCATGGGCCTGGTCCACTCCTCACGCGGCAACCTCACCCCCGCGAGCCCCCACCTGCTCTCCGAACCCGCGATCGTCGCCCGCCTGGCCCGCGCCACCCTCGGCCCCTCCTCCACCACCCCCTGGGAGGACTTCGAGAAGGACTACGGCACCATCCGCGACCGCATCTCACGCGTCATCCCGGGCTTCGAGGACTTCAACACCCGCGTCGCGCGGCCCGGCGGCTTCAGCCTCCCCCACGCCCCCCGCGACGAACGCCGCTTCCCCACCACCACGGGCAAGGCCAACTTCACCGCCGCACCCGTCGAACACCCCGAGCTCCCCGAAGGCCGGCTGCTCCTGCAGACCCTGCGCTCCCACGACCAGTACAACACCACCATCTACGGCCTCGACGACCGCTACCGCGGCATCAAGGGCGGCCGCCGCGTCGTCATGGTCAACCCCGACGACGCCCATGCCCTCGGCCTCGCCGACGGTGCCTACACCGACCTCGTCAGCGAGTGGAAGGACGGCGTCGAACGCCGCGCCCCCGGCTTCCGCGTCGTCCACTACCCCACCGCCCGCGGCTGCGCCGCCGCGTACTACCCGGAGACCAACGTGCTCGTCCCGCTCGGCGCCACCGCGGACACCAGCAACACCCCGGCCAGCAAATCGGTCGTCGTCCGGTTCGAGACCACCTGAGCTCCCATAGCCTAAGCGCACGCTCAGTCGTCTGATAAGAACAGTGCACACCAACGACCGCACACGATCGGAGCCGCACCCCATGGGCGAGCACACCGCACCCACGTTCCCCCAGGAGATCATCGACGAGTACGCGGCACTCGGCGTCGACCTCCCCGCGCTCTTCTCCGCCGGACACCTCGGCGAGCGCATGGGCGTCACCATCGTCGAGGCCTCCGCCGAACGCGTGGTGGGCACCATGCCCGTCGAAGGCAACACCCAGCCCTACGGGCTGCTCCACGGCGGCGCGTCAGCCGTCCTCGCCGAGACCCTCGGCTCCGTAGGCAGCATGCTCCACGGCGGCACCACCAAGGTCGCCGTCGGCGTCGACCTGAACTGCACCCACCACCGCGGCGTCCGCAGCGGCCTCGTCACGGGCGTCGCCACCCCCGTGCACCGCGGCCGCTCCACCGCCACGTACGAGATCGTCATCACCGACGAACAGGACAAGCGGGTCTGCACCGCCCGCCTCACCTGTCTGCTCCGCGACGCCCCGGACCTCACCGCAGGCTGACCACCCGACACCTCGCTGCCCGGTCCGGAATGCGCACCGCATCCCGGACCGGGCAGACCCATATCCGGGGCATTTCCGGGAAGTTACCGAACACGCACGGTCAACACCGCTGATCCGCAAGCCCATCCCGCTACCCACTTCAACAGCCACACCACCCCTGCGGCGCCTAAACGCATCCCACCGCCGTAACACTGCGTAACATGTGTGCAATACGCGAAAAACGTCACACACCCCGCCCCCCGCACACCCGACCGACCTCCTCCGCGCCCCTTGCGCCCCGATTCACACGACAGCACCAAGATCACCCCAAGCCCCTTAGCAGAGCTGCACGTTCTCACCATGCGGTCACTTCGGCACCCGACGTAAAGCCATACATGTCCACACAGCGACCACCAAGCCTTCCCCATGGCATAACAAGACAGTCACATCATCAGCGGACCCGTCCCGCACCCCTCCACCTGGCCATAGAGTCACGGCCAGTCACCGCGCCGCCGGGCGCCTCTGCTGCACTGCCCTTCATCGACCAGTACGGCCCGGCGATCGTCACGGCACCTCAGCAGAGGAGGCCGCGCCAGGGAAAGGACCTTTCGTGCGACACCGTTCTTTGCTCATACTCACCACCGTGCTCACCACCGGTGCACTCACCCTCACCGCGTGCGGATCGCGCGACGACAACAGCAAGAGCGGCGACAGCGACGGCGGCGCCAAGACCACCGTCGTCATCGGCGTCGACGCCCCGCTCACCGGCTCCCTCTCCGCGCTCGGCCAGGGCATCAAGAACTCGGTGGACCTCGCGGCCAAGACCGCGAACAAGAACAACGAGGTCCCCGGCATCGAGTTCGAGATCGAAGGCCTCGACGACCAGGCCGTCCCCGCCTCCGGGCAGGCCAACGCCACCAAACTGGTCGGCAACACAGACGTCCTCGGAGCCGTCGGCCCCCTGAACTCCGGCGTCGCCCAGTCCATGCAGGGAGTCTTCGAGAAGGCCGACCTCACCCAGGTCTCCCCCGCCAACACCAACCCCTCGCTCAGCCAGGGTGACGACTGGGCCAAGGGCAACGGCAAGCGCGTCTTCAACACCTACTTCCGCACCTGCGCCACCGACGTCGTCCAGGGCAAGTTCGCCGCCCAGTACCTCTTCAACGACGCCAAGAAGAAGAAGGTCTACGTCGTCGACGACAAGCAGACCTACGGCGCCGGACTCGCCGCCATCTTCTCCGAGGAGTTCACCCGCCTCGGCGGCAAGGTCGTCGGCACCGACCACGTCACGGTCAAGGAAACCGACTTCTCCAGCACCGCCGACAAGGTCAAGAGCTCCGGCGCAGACTCCGTCTACTACGGCGGCCAGTACCCCGAGGGCGGCCTCCTCTCCGACCAGATCAAGAAGACCGGCGCCAAGATCCCCACCATGGGCGGAGACGGCATCTACGACCCGGCCTTCATCAGCGCCTCCGGCGAGGCCAACGACGGTGACTACGCCACCTCCATCGGCTACCCCGTCCACGCCCTGCCCACCGCCAAGCAGTTCATCGCCGACTACGAGGCGCAGAACTACAAGGACCCGTACGGCGCATACGGCGGCTACTCCTACGACGCCGGCTGGGCCATCATCCAGGCCGTCAAGGCCGTCGTCGCCGACAACGACGGCAAGCTCCCCGAGGACGCCCGCGCCAAGGTCACCGAGGCCATGTCCAAGGTCTCCTTCGACGGCGTGACCGGCAAGGTCTCCTTCGACGAGTTCGGCGACACCACCAACAAGCAGCTCACCGTCTACGAGGTCCAGAAGGGCGCCTGGAAGGACGTCAAGAGCGCCACGTTCGAGGACTGATCCCCGGACCACCGCCCCACAACGCCCCACCTGCTCCTGACCGCGCGGGGGTGCAAACAGCACCCCCGCGCGGTGTCATATCCGACAAGCTCATCGGAGGCACTGCGGTGAACGAACTGCCGCAACAGCTGGCCAACGGCCTTGCCCTCGGCGCCCTCTATGGCCTCATAGCCATCGGGTACACCATGGTCTACGGCATCGTCCAGCTCATCAATTTCGCCCACGGCGAGATCTTCATGATCGGGGGCTTCGGCGCCCTCACCACCTACCTCGCGCTCCCCAGCGGAACCTCGCTCATGGTGGTCATACCCCTCATGATCGTCGGCGGCGCAATCGCCTCCGTCGCCGTAGCCACAGCGGCCGAACGCTTCGCCTACCGCCCCCTGCGCGGCGCCCCACGGCTCGCACCCCTCATCACCGCGATCGGTCTCTCGATCGTCCTCCAGCAGCTTGTCTGGGGCTTCTACCCCGAGGCGAAGAAGCCGCGCAGCTTCCCGGAATTCCAGGGCGAGTCGTTCAAGATCTTCGACAACCTCTACATCCAGCGCGCCGACGCCTTCATCCTCGTCCTCGCCCCCCTGTGCATGCTCGCCCTCGGCCTCTTCGTCGCCAAGAGCCGCAGCGGCCGCGCCATGCAGGCCACCGCGCAGGACCCCGACACCGCCAAGCTCATGGGCATCAACACCGACCGCATCATCGTCATGGCCTTCGCCATCGGTGCCGCGTTCGCCGCCGTCGCCTCCGTCGCGTACGGACTCGACAAGGGCCAGATCAACTTCGAGATGGGCTTCATCCTCGGGCTCAAGGCCTTCACCGCCGCCGTACTCGGCGGCATCGGCAACATCTACGGAGCCATGGTCGGCGGAGTCGTCCTCGGCCTCGCCGAAGCCCTCTCCATCGCCTACATCGAAGAAATCCCCGGCATGCAGCAGCTCGGCGGCGGCGCCTGGGCCAACGTCTGGGCATTCGTACTTCTCATCGTCGTCCTCCTCGTCAGGCCACAAGGCCTGCTCGGTGAGCGCGTCGCGGATCGGGCGTGAGAGCCATGACAACCGACACCACCACAACCGCCCCGGCCACCAACGGCTCCCGGACCACCACCCTGCGATGGGCCACCGCCCTCGGCGGCCTCGCCACCATCGCCAGCACCTTCCTGTCCTGGACCTACACCGACGAATTCCCCGGCGACCTCACCGTCTACGGATATCCCGGCGGCCTCCAGGTCCTCACCCTCGTCGCCGGCGCCCTCGTCCTGCTCTACGCACTCGCCGCACTCGACACCCGCGGCCTGCGCTGGCTCGCACCCACCGGCACCACCAAAGCTCTCCGGCTCCTGGCCCTCGGCGCCTTCGGCACCACCTGGTTCACCGCCATCGCCATCGCCGTGGAACTCGGCGGCATCGTCAACCTGGAACCCGGAGGATTCGTCGCAGCGGTGGCCTCCGCCATCCCGCTCACCGCCTTCCTCCTCCCCGACGACACCCGCAAAGCCGGCCGCCCCCGAGAACTCCCCTCCTGGGCCGAGATCCTCATCATCGTCGCCGTCTTCGGCCTCGGTCTCTTCGTCATCACCTACGGCATCGACACCGCGTACGCCCAGCTCTTCACCGGCTACATGATCACCGCGGGCTTCGCCGTCACCGCATTCTTCAAGGCAGGCCTCATGGCCCGCCTCTCCCACCTCACCACCAAGTACCGCTCCATCGCCGTGGCCGCCGCATTCGTGGCCGCAGCCGCCTTCCCCTTCACCCAGAGCACCGACCAGTACACCCTCATCGCGGTCAACATCCTCATCTTCGCGACCGTCGCGCTCGGGCTGAACATCGTCGTCGGCCTCGCCGGACTCCTCGACCTCGGATACGTCGCCTTCCTCGGCGTCGGCGCCTACACCGCCGCACTCGTCTCAGGAACCACCGCGTCCGCCTTCGACGTCCAGTTCCCGTTCTGGGCATCCGTCCTCACCGGCGCCGCCGTCTCCCTCATCTTCGGCGTCGTCATCGGAGCGCCCACACTCCGCCTCCGCGGCGACTACCTCGCCATCGTCACCCTCGGCTTCGGCGAGATCTTCCGCATCAGCGTCGGAAACCTCGACGGCGTATCCGGACCCCAGATCACCAACGGCCCCAACGGCGTACCCAACATCCCCGACCTGGTCTTCTTCGGATACGACTTCGGCGAATCCCACACGATCCTGGGCATCGAACTCGGCGGCTACGCCAACTACTACCTGCTCATGCTGCTCGCGATGATCCTCGTGGTGCTCGTCTTCAGCCGCGCAGGCAGCTCCCGCATCGGCCGCGCCTGGGTCGCCATCCGCGAGGACGAGACCGCCGCCACCGCCATGGGCATCAACGGCTTCCGCGTCAAACTCATCGCCTTCGCCCTCGGCGCCACCCTCGCCGGCCTCGCCGGCACCGTCCAGGCCCACGTCCAGAGCACCGTCGTCCCCGAGATGTACGTCTTCGCCGGACCTGTGCCGCCCAACTCCGCCTTCCTCCTCGCCGCCGTCATCCTCGGCGGCATGGGAACCATCAGCGGCCCCCTCATCGGCGCCGCACTCCTCTACATGATCCCCGCGAAGCTGCAGTTCCTCCAGGACTACCAGCTCCTAGGATTCGGCCTCGCACTCATCCTGCTCATGCGCTTCCGCCCCGAAGGCCTCATCGCCAACCGGCGCGCCCAGCTCGAGTTCCACGAGACCGGCCAACTCGACACACCTGAGGGCACCTTGCCCGACTCCGGCGTCGGCACCGTGAAGGCGGGGGCGTGAAAGACATGACGACCACCACCAACGAGACCACCCCGGTCCTGGACGCCGGCGGCGTCACCATGCGCTTCGGCGGCCTCACCGCCGTACGCGACGTCGACCTCAAGGTCAACGCGGGCGAGATCGTGGGCCTCATCGGCCCCAACGGCGCGGGAAAGACCACCTTCTTCAACTGCCTCACCGGCCTCTACGTCCCCACCGAGGGCAAGGTCCGCTACAAAGGCACCGTCCTGCCCCCCAAACCCCACCTCGTCACCCAGGCAGGCATCGCCCGCACGTTCCAGAACATCCGGCTTTTCGCCAACATGACCGTCCTCGAAAACGTCCTCGTCGGACGCCACACCAGGACCAAGGAAGGCCTCTGGTCCGCGCTCCTGCGCGGACCCGGCTTCAAGAAGGCCGAAGCGGCCTCCCACGTACGCGCCATGGAACTCCTCGAGTTCATCGGCCTCGAGGACAAGGCCGACCACCTCGCGCGCAACCTCCCCTACGGAGACCAGCGCAAGCTCGAGATCGCGCGCGCACTCGCCAGCGACCCCGGACTCCTCCTCCTGGACGAGCCCACCGCCGGCATGAACCCGCAGGAAACCCGCGTCACCGAAGAACTCATCTTCGCCATTCGCGACATGGGCATCGCCGTCCTCGTCATCGAGCACGACATGCGCTTCATCTTCAACCTCTGCGACCGCGTCGCCTGCCTCGTCCAGGGCGAAAAGCTCGTCGAAGGCACACCCGACGTCGTCCAGAGCGACGAACGCGTGGTCGCCGCCTACCTCGGGACCCCCTTCGAGGCGGACACTCCCGGGAAAACGGCCACCGACGCCGACACGCCCGCGGCGGACAAGACGGAACGCACGACCGGCACAGAAGGGGAAGACCAGTGACCGCACTGCTCGAGGTCGAAGACCTCAGGGTCGCCTACGGCAAGATCGAAGCCGTCAAGGGAATCTCCTTCAGCGTCGAAGCCGGCCAGGTCGTCACCCTCATCGGCACCAACGGCGCCGGCAAGACCACCACCCTGCGCACCCTCTCCGGGCTCCTCAAGCCCTCCGGCGGCCGGATCACCTTCGACGGGAAGCCCCTCAACGGCATTCCCGCACACAAGATCGTGTCCCTCGGCCTCGCCCACTCCCCCGAGGGCCGCCACATCTTCCCCCGCCTCTCCATCACGGAGAATCTCCAGCTCGGCGCCTTCCTCCGCACCGACAAGGCAGGCATCGAGAAGGACGTCCAGCGCGCCTACGACCTCTTCCCCATCCTCGGGGAACGCCGGAAGCAGGCCGCCGGAACCCTCTCCGGAGGCGAGCAGCAGATGCTCGCCATGGGACGCGCGCTCATGTCCCAGCCCAAGCTGCTCATGCTCGACGAACCCTCCATGGGCCTCTCGCCGATCATGATGCAGAAGATCATGGAGACCATCGTCGAGCTCAAGGCGTCGGGCACCACGATTCTGCTCGTCGAGCAGAACGCCCAGGCGGCCCTCTCCCTCGCGGACCACGGCCACGTGATGGAGGTCGGCAAGGTCGTCCTCTCCGGCACAGGCGCCGACCTCCTCCACGACGAGTCGGTCCGCAAGGCCTACCTCGGCGAGGACTGAGGCAGCCACGCACACGAGAGGGGCCCGCCCCCGGGTCTGTCCGGGAGCGGGCCCCTCTCGTACGTCCGTACCGGCTACTCGGCCGCCTTCTTCTTCTCCTCGGCGTCCTCGATCAGCGCCTCCGCCAGTTGCTGCATCGACATACGGCGGTCCATCGACGTCTTCTGGATCCAGCGGAACGCCGCCGGCTCGGACAGCCCGTAGTCCGTCTGCAGAATGCTCTTCGCCCGGTCCACCAGCTTCCGTGTCTCCAGCCGCTGCGAAAGATCCGCGATCTCGTCCTCCAGCGCCTTCAGCTCCGCGAACCTGGACACGGCCATCTCGATGGCCGGGACCACGTCGCTCTTGCTGAACGGCTTCACGAGGTACGCCATGGCCCCGGCGTCCCGGGCTCGCTCGACCAGGTCCCGCTGCGAGAACGCCGTCAGCATCAGAACCGGGGCGATGGACTCCGCGGTGATCTTCTCCGCGGCGGAGATCCCGTCGAGGACCGGCATCTTCACATCGAGGATCACGAGGTCCGGCCGGTGCTCCCGCGCCAGCTCGACGGCCTGCTGCCCGTCCCCGGCCTCGCCGACGACCGAGTAGCCCTCTTCCTCCAGCATCTCTTTGAGGTCGAGGCGGATGAGCGCCTCGTCCTCGGCGATGACGACACGGGTCGTCAGCGGCGGGACGTGCGACTTGTCGTCGTCGACGGCGTCTACGGGCTGGGGCGACTCGGGGGTGGTCACGGGGGCTCCTTGTTGCGGGCCGGGCATGCGCTGCTGCCTTGCAGCCTACCTAGCAGCACCTCGGCTCGGAGACCCGGTATACTCGCTGACAGCCCCTGGCCTGCCCGGTTGGAGGAACTGGTTAGACTCGCGGCACTCAAAATGCCGTGCCCTTTGGGCATGTGGGTTCGAATCCCACACTGGGCACTCATCAGAAGCGGATGTTCACGTTCTCGTGAACATCCGCTTTCTGCTACGTACGGGTGCGCGCCGGGACGTCAGAGTAGAGATGTGATCGCCCACGGGGCAGAAGTCCGCCGAAGGGCACTCGGCCTTCTCAGGTCCGGGACGGCGGGGGCAGATGTCGCCCGGCAGTTAAAGTGCCTCGCGGCACCTGTTTCGTACTGGCTCCACATGGACAGCTCCCAGCGCAACGAGTGCCGAATCTCATGCGCCACGCTCACCGCTGCAGGGTTGAGTGGACCACCCTCGCCCGCGGCAGCGATCCGTTCGGCATCCCCGTAGCCCGACGGGCGTCCGTCGCCCTCATGGACGCTCACGTCGGGCCGAAGCGATGACAAACGTCACTTCTGGCTGTCGTCCTCGCCGATGTGGTGCACCCGCACCAGGTTCGTGGAGCCGGCGACTCCGGGCGGTGAGCCCGCCGTGATGACCACGATGTCGCCCTTCTGGCAGCGACCGATCCGCAGCAGCTCATCGTCCACCTGCGCCACCATCGCGTCCGTCGACTCCACGTGCGGCCCGAGGAACGTCTCCACGCCCCACGTCAGGTTCAGCTGAGCACGCGTGGCCTGGTCCGGGGTGAAGGCGAGGAGCGGGATCGGGGAGCGGTAGCGGGAGAGGCGCTTGACGGTGTCGCCGCTCTGGGTGAAGGCCACCAGGAACTTCGCGCCGAGGAAATCGCCCATCTCGGCTGCCGCGCGGGCGACCGCACCGCCCTGGGTGCGGGGCTTGTTGCGGTCGGTGAGGGGCGGGAGGCCCTTGGCGAGGATGTCCTCCTCGGCCGCCTCGACGATGCGGGCCATGGTGCGGACCGTCTCGACGGGGTACTTGCCGACGCTGGTCTCGCCGGAGAGCATCACCGCGTCCGTGCCGTCGATGACGGCGTTGGCGACGTCGGAGGCTTCGGCGCGGGTGGGACGGGAGTTGTCGATCATGGAGTCGAGCATCTGGGTGGCGACGATGACCGGCTTGGCATTCCGCATGGCCAGCTTGACCGCGCGCTTCTGGACGATCGGGACCTGCTCCAGGGGCATTTCGACGCCGAGGTCGCCGCGGGCGACCATGATGCCGTCGAAGGCGGCGACGATGTCGTCGATGTTGTCGACGGCCTGGGGCTTCTCGATCTTGGCGATGACGGGGAGGCGGCGCCCCTCCTCGTCCATGATGCGGTGGACGTCGTCGATGTCGCGTCCGGTCCGTACGAAGGAGAGGGCGATGACATCGGCGCCGGTGCGCACGGCCCAGCGGAGATCTTCGATGTCTTTTTCGGAGAGTGCGGGGACGGAGACGGCGACGCCGGGGAGGTTGAGTCCCTTGTGGTCGGAGACCATGCCGCCCTCGATGACGGTGGTGTGGACGCGGGGTCCGTCGACGTCGGTGACTTCAAGAGCGACGCGGCCGTCGTCGATGAGGATGCGTTCGCCGGCGGTGACGTCGGCGGCGAGGCCGTCGTAGGTGGTGCCGCAGGTGGTGCGGTCGCCTTCCATGGGTTCGACGGTGATGGTGAAGTCATCGCCGCGCTCAAGGAGTACGGGGCCTTCGGCGAAGCGGCCGAGGCGGATCTTCGGCCCTTGAAGGTCGGCCAGGATTCCTACGCTGCGGCCGGTCTCTTCGGAGGCTTTGCGTACACGGTGGTAACGCTCTTCGTGTTCGGCGTAGGTGCCGTGGCTGAGGTTCAGGCGGGCGATGTCCATTCCCGCTTCGACGAGTGCCTTGATCTGGTCGTATGTGTCGGTTGCGGGTCCCAGGGTACAAACGATTTTGGCTCGGCGCATGGTTCGAGCCTAGACCTTACCTGTGGGTAGGTATTTGTCTGCGCATGACTGCTCAACGGCCTTTGGGTGAAGGGTTATTACGCACCGTTGAATTGTGCGGCGGGGTGCTCCGATGAGCATGCGCCGACCGTGCCGGCGGGGTTCGCGGTGAGTTCCGGTCACCGGATCGAAACATGCGCGGGGTGTTGCGGGCGGGGGTACCCGGGCCAGAATCTACGCGCGTTGTCCGCGCGAACGAGGAGTCAAGGATGCCGTTGAACCGTAGGACGTTTCTGGGCCGTTCGGCTGTCGCCGGTGCGGGTGTGGCGCTGGCGGGAGGGGTCGGTGCGGGGTCCGCAGCGGCCTCGGAGCCGAAGGGGCGGGGCGACGGGCGCCCGTCGAAGCGGTACTCCTTCACGGTGATGGGGACGACGGACCTGCACGGCAATGTCTTCAACTGGGACTACTTCACCGACCAGGAGTTCGACGACAAGGCGCACAATGACGTCGGGCTGGCGAAGATCTCGACGCTGGTGGACCAGATCCGTGAGGACCGGGGCCGCCGGAACACGCTGCTGATCGATGCTGGTGACACGATCCAGGGCACTCAGCTGTCGTACTACTACGCGAAGATCGAACCGATCACGGCGAGGCGTGGTCCGGTGCATCCGATGGCGCAGGCGATGAACAAGATCGGCTATGACGCGGCGGCACTCGGAAACCATGAGTTCAATTACGGGATTCCGGTGCTGCGAAAGTTCGAAGAGCAGTGTGATTTTCCGCTACTGGGTGCGAATGCACTGGATGCGAAGACGCTGCGACCGGCGTTCGCTCCGTACGTGATCAAGCGGGTGCGCACGCCGTTCGGCCGGGATGTGCGGGTGGCTGTGCTGGGGTTGACGAATCCTGGTATCGCGATCTGGGACAAGGCGAATGTGGGCGGGAAGATGGTGTTCCCGGGTCTTGAGGAGCAGGCGGCGAAGTGGGTGCCGAGGCTTCGTTCGATGGGTGCGGATGTGGTGATCGTTTCCGCGCATTCGGGTTCGTCGGGGACGTCGTCGTACGGGGATCAGTTGCCGTACGTCGAGAATGCGGCGGGTCTGGTGGCGGAGCAGGTGCCGGGGATCGATGCGATTCTGGTGGGTCACGCGCACTCGGAGATTCCCGAGTATTTCGTGACGAACAAGGAGACGGGGAGGCAGGTTGTTCTCTCGGAGCCGTTGAAGTGGGGGCAGCGGCTGACGCTGTTCGACTTCGACCTGGCGTGGGACAAGGGGCGCTGGGTGGTCGAGAAGGCCGGTGCTTCGGTGCTGAACTCGAACACGGTGGAGGAGGATCCGCGGATCACGTCGTTGCTCGGGGACGAGCACGAGAAGGTGGTGGCGTATGTCAACCAGGTGATCGGTACGTCGGTGGCGGCCATGTCGACGGCGGATGCGCCGTGGAAGGACGAGCCGGTCATCGATCTGATCAATCTGGCGCAGGCGGAGACGGTGAAGGCGGCGCTGGCCGGCGGGGAGTATGCGGCGTTGCCGGTTCTGTCGCAGGCGGCGTGCTTCTCACGTACGGCGGCTATTCCTGCGGGTGAGGTGACGATCAAGGATGCGGCGGGGTTGTATCCGTTCGAGAACACGCTGGAGGCACGGCTCCTGACGGGTGCGCAGCTGAAGGACTACCTGGAGTTCTCCGCGGCGTACTACGTCCGGACCGCTTCGGGGGTGCCGGTGGATACGTCGAAGTTGACGAATGCGGAGGGCATTCCGGATTACAACTATGATGTGGTGTCGGGTGTGACGTATGACGTCGATATCGCGAAGCCGGCTGGTTCGCGGATCGTGGGGTTGTCGTTCGAGGGGGCGCCGGTCGATCCGGCGATGCAGTTCGTGTTTGCGGTGAACAACTATCGGGCGAGCGGTGGCGGTAATTTCCCGCATGTGCCGGGTGCGAAGCAGTTGTGGGCGAATTCGGATGAGATCCGGAACACGATCATCGGGTGGGTTCAGGCGAAGGGTTCGGTGGATCCGGCGGAGTTCGCGTCGGTGGACTGGCGTCTGACACGGGACGGTGTGCCGGTGTTCTGACCGGGTTTCGGCAAGTGGTCCGGGGCGGCCGTTCTCCTTCGGGAGGGCGGCCGCCTTCGTGTGGTTATCGGTCCTGGGCGAGGGGGGTGAGCGGGGTGCCTTGTCCGGGGACGGAGGGGTCGGCGTGGGGGGTGAGGCCGAAGGTGGTGAAGGCGGTGCGTTGCGGCAGGGGGTACGGGGTGGTGCCGGTGACGTTGTTGAGGATGGTGGCGCTGCGCCAGGCGGCGAGTCCGAGGTCGGGGGCGCCGACACCGTGGGTGTGGCGTTCGGCGTTCTGCACGTAGATGTTGCCGGTGAGGCTGGGGTCGAGGTCGAGGCGGAAGTCGGTGTGGATGCGGGGGCGTCCTCGGGTGTCGCGGCGGATGTGGGGGGCGATGCCGGTGAGGAGGGTGTCGAGGGGGCGTTCGCGGTAGCCGGTGGCGAGGACGACGGCGTCGGTGGTGAGGCGGCTTCGGGTGGCTTGCTGGGTGTGTTCGAGGTGGAGTTCGATGCGGGTGCCGCCGCCGGAGAGGCGGCCTGCGGTGCGGACGCTGACGCCGGGGGTCAGGGTGGCGTCGGGCCAGCCTCCGTGGAGGGTGCGTCGGTAGAGCTCGTCGTGGATGGCCGCGATGGTGTCGGTGTCGATGCCTTTGTGCAGTTGCCATTGCTGGGGGACGAGGGTGTCGCGTACCTGTTCGGGGAGTGCGTGGAAGTAGTGGGTGTAGTCAGGGGTGAAGTGTTCGAGGCCGAGTTTCGAGTACTCCATGGGTGCGAAGGCCTGGGTGCGGGCGAGCCAGTGGATTTTCTCGATGCCGCGGGGGCGGGCACGCAGGAGGTCGAGGAAGATTTCGGCGCCGGACTGGCCGGAGCCGATGACGGTGATGTGGTCGGCTCGGAGGAGTTCTTCGCGGTGGTGGAGGTAGTCGGCGGAGTGGATGACGGGGATGCCGGGGGCTTCGGCGAGGGGGCGTAGGGGTTCGGGGATGAAGGGTGCGGTGCCGACGCCGAGGGCGATGTGGCGGGTGTGGGTGCGGCCGAGGGCTTCGGCTTCGCCGTCGGGGTCGAGTTGGGTGTAGTCGACTTCGAAGTGGCAGTGGTCGGGATTCCAGTGGATGGCGTCGACCTGGTGGTTGAAGTGAATGGTGGGGAGTTGTTCGCTGACCCAGCGGCAGTAGGCGTCGTATTCGGCGCGGCGGATGTGGAATTGCTCGGCGAAGTAGAAGGGGTAGAGGCGGTCGCGGGTGCGGAGGTAGTTGAGGAAGGTCCAGGGACTGGTGGGGTCGGCGAGGGTGGTGAGGTCGGCGAGGAAGGGGACTTGGAGGGTGGCGCCTTCGATGAGGAGGCCGGGGTGCCAGTGGAAGGCGGGGCGTTGTTCGTAGAAGGCGGTCGTGAGGGGGCCGGTGCCAGGGGTGGGGGGGATGCCGTGGGCGAGAGCCGCGAGGGAGAGGTTGAAGGGGCCGAGGCCGATGCCGATGAGGTCGTGGAGCCGGTTGCCTTCGGGGGTGGTCCGGTCGGTCATCGGGGGATGCCGCCTTCCGTGGTGGTGCCGGTGTGGGCATGCGTGACGAGGGTGAGGAGGCGTTGGAGGTCGTCGGGGGTGGTGTGGGGGTTGAGGAGGGTGGCTTTGAGCCAGAGGCGGTTGCCGGTCCGGGCGCGGCCGAGTACGGCGTGTCCTCGGTTGAGGAGGGTACGGCGGATGGTTGCGACGGTGGTGTCGTCGGTGTGGGTGGGGCGGAAGAGGACGGTGCTGATGGTGGGGCGGTCGTGGAGCTCGAGCGTGGGGTCTTTTTCGATGAGGTAGGCGAGGTGGTGGGCGAGGGCGATGGTTCGGTCGATGAGGTCGGCGAGTCCGTCGCGGCCGAGTGCTTGGAGGGTGACGGCGATCTTGAGGGCGTCGGGTCGGCGGGTGGTGCGCAGGGAGCGGCCGAGGAGGTCGGGGAGGCCTGCGCCGGTGTCGTCGTCGGCGTTGAGGTAGGGGGCGTGGTGGTGGAGGGGGTCGAGGTCGTGGTGGTGAGGGACGGCGAGGATGCCGGCGGAGGCGGGTTGCCAGCCGAGTTTGTGCAGGTCGAGAGTGACGCTGTGAGCGCGGTGGAGGCTGCGGAGGGCGTGGCGGTGGGTGGGGCTGAAGAGGAGGGGGCCGCCGTAGGCGGCGTCGATGTGGAGGTCGGCGCCGTGGGTGGTGGTGAGGTCGGCGATGTGGGTGAGGGGGTCGATCTGGCCTGTGTCGGTGGTGCCTGCGGTGGCGGTGACGAGGAGGGGGCCTTGGTGGTGGGTGAGGGCGTCGTGGAGTGCGGTGGGGTCCATGACGCCGGTGGGTGCGGGGATGACGATGGGTTGGGAAAGGCCGAGGAGCCAGGTGGCGCGGGCGATGCTGTGGTGGGCGTTGGCGGCGCAGATGGTTTGTACGGGGCCGTGGCGTTCCCGGGCGAGGAGGACGGCGAGTTGGTTGGCTTCGGTGCCGCCGGTCGTGACGAGTGCGTCGGGGTGGGGGGTGTGGGGGTAGATCTCGGTGGCGAGTGCGGTGGTGAGGGCGGTTTCGAGGGCGGAGGCGGCGGGGGCCTGGTCCCATGAGTCCATGGAGGGGTTGAGGGCCGATGCGGCGAGGTCGGCTGCTGCGGCGAGGGCGAGGGGTGGGGTGTGGAGGTGGGCGGCGCAGTGGGGGTGTGCGGGGTCGGCGGCGCCTTCGGCGATTGCGGTGACGAGGGTGCGGAGGGCGTGGTGGGCGCCGGTGCCGTGGTCGGGGATGAGGGGGCCGGCGGTGTGGTGCAGCTTTTCAGCGACGGTGTCGGGGCCGCCGGCGGGGAGGGGGCCGTTGCGGCGGGTGGCACCGTCGTGGAGTGCGGCGAGGACGGTGTCGATGAGGGGGCGCAGGTGGGCGGAGCCGGCAGTGCCTCCGGCGAGGGGCGGGGTGGGCATGGGTGGTCCTTCGGGTGCGTGGGGGCGGTGGTGCCAGCTTGTCCGCATTGCGGAGAGGGCAGCCGAAGAGCCCAACGATCTGAACCCGAAAGGGGTACTGCGGTTCGGTGTGGGGGTGTTGGAGGCTACGAGGATGGTATAAGCGTTCGCTGCTCGCACGACTGTGCCCGGTCTCTTCCGGTGAGAGGCCGGGCACAGTGGCGGTGAGTGGTGGGGCGTTGGTCAATGGGTGTTGCGTACGACGAGGGCGCGGCGCAGGTCGTCGAGCTGGTCGGTGAGTTTGCGGCGCAGGGCGGGGATGAGCGCGGGGTTGTCGAGGGCCTGTTCGCCGAGGTGCAGGCTGTCGGGGTCGATGGCGTGGGCGGGGAAGGCGTGGCGTCCGGCGGCTTCGGCGATGGCGGGGCCGCGGCGTGCGGCGAGTGCGATGGCGTCTGGGTAGTAGCGCGCGGTGTAGGGGTGGAGCAGTTCGCTCTGTTCGGGCTGCCAGAAGCCTTGGGCGGTGGCGGTGAAGAGGTAGTTGGACAGGGTGTCGTCGGTGAACATGGCCTGCCAGGCGGCTGCTTTGGCCTCGGGGGTGGGGAGGGCGGCGCGGCAGCGGGCGGCGCCTTCCTGTCCGGTGGCGCTGGGGTCCTTGTCGAGTTCGTGGGCGATGGCGGTTTCGTCGGTGGCACCGAGGACGGCGAGGCGGGTGAGGATGCGCCAGCGGAGTTCGGGGTCGAGTTCGGGTCCGCCGGGGACTGCGCCTTCGCGGAGCCAGTCCTGGATGGCGTCGGGCTGGGTGGCGGCGTCGATGAAGTGGCGTACGGCGGTGAGGCGGAGGCCGGGGTCGGGGGTGCCGGGTGTGGTGGCGCCGGGGCCTTGCTCCCAGTCCTTGGCGGTGAGTCCTTCGGTGCGGCGGAGGAGGTCGCGGCAGAGGGAGGTGAGGGTGGCGAGGGCGGTGGGCCGGTCCTGGGGCGGGAGGTAGCGGTCGGCGATGTGGGTGGCGGCGAAGCCGAGGACGCCTTGGACGAGGGCGAGGTCGGTTTCGTGGGGAAGGTGGGTGCGGGCGGCGGTGAGGTGGACGGTGGGGTGGAGTTCACCGTCGCGGACCATGTCGCGGGTGATGTTCCACAGCAGGGCGCGGGTGAGGGGTTCGGGGATGCCGGAGAGGTGGGTGAGGGCGGTGTTCCAGGAGTCGGGGTCGAGGCGGATCTTGGCGTAGGTGAGGTCGTTGTCGTTGAGGATGACGAGGTCGGGGCGACGGCCGGGCTGGGTGGTGGGGGCGCCGTCCTGGGGGATGTCGAGGTCGAAGCGGCGGCGCGGGGTGAGCTGGTCGTTGCCGGTCCGGGTGTCGAGGCTGTGGTCGTAGGTGCCGACGGTGATGCGGTGGGGGCGGCTGCCGGCGTGGTCGACGGTGAGGTTCCAGCTGTTGCCGGTGTTTTCGACGTGGGCTGTGAGGGTGTCGATGCCGGTGGTGCGGAGCCAGGCGGCGGCCCAGGTGTGGACGTCGCGGTCGGTGGCGGTGGCGAGGTTGTCGATGAAGTCGGCGAGGGTGGCGTTGGCGAATTTGTGCCGGGCGAAGTGGGTGTTGATGCCGGCGAGGAATTCCTTTTCGCCGAGCCAGGCGACGAGTTGGCGGAGTGCGGAGGCGCCCTTGGCGTAGGAGATGCCGTCGAAGTTGAGGAGGGCGGAGGCGGTGTCGGGGACGGCGTCGGGGTCGGGTGCGACAGGGTGGGTGGTGGGGCGCTGGTCGGCGTCGTAGCCCCAGCTCTTGCGGGCGACGCCGAAGTCGGTCCAGGTGTCGGTGAAGCGGGTGGCTTCGGTGAGGGTCTGGTAGCCCATGTATTCGGCGAAGGACTCGTTGAGCCAGATGTCGTCCCACCAGGTGAGGGTGACGAGGTCCCCGAACCACATGTGGGCCATCTCGTGGGCGATGACCATGGCGCGGGTCTGGCGTTCGGTGTCGGTGACCGCGGAGCGGTAGATGAATTCGTCGCGGAAGGTGACGAGTCCGGGGTTCTCCATGGCGCCGGCGTTGAATTCGGGGACGAACGCCTGGTCGTAGGAGTCGAAGGGGTAGGGCTCGTCGAATTTTTCGTGGTAGCGGTCATAGCAGGCGCGGGTGATGCCGAGGATCTCGTCGGCGTCGGTGTCGAGGTGGGGGGCGAGGGAGCGACGGCAGTGGATGCCGAAGGGGATGCCGGCGTGGTGGGTGGTGACGGAGTGCCAGGGGCCTGCGGCGACGGCGACGAGGTAGGTGGAGATCGGTGGGGTGGGGGCGATGGTCCAGCGCCCTTCGGGGGCCTGGGTGGCGGTGCCGTTGCCGAGTACGGTCCAGCCGGTGGGTGCGGTGACGGTGAGGTCGAACACGGATTTGAGGTCGGGCTGGTCGAAGACGGCGAAGACTCGCTGGACGTCTTCCAGGAAGAGCTGGGTGTAGACGTAGGTTTCGCCGTCGGCGGGGTCGGTGAAGCGGTGCATGCCTTCGCCGGTGCGGGAGTAGCGCATGGTGGCGTCGACGGTGAGTTCGTGGGGGCCTGCGGCGAGACGGTCCAGCGGGTAGCGGTTACCGTCGAGGCGTTCGGGGTCCAGCGGCTGTCCGTCGAGGCTGAGGGAGCGCAGGGTTTCCGGCTTGATCTCGACGAAGGTGCTTCCGGCCGTGTGGACGGTGAACCGGATGGCGGTCCTGGAGTCGAAGGTCTCCTCGCCCGTGGTGAGGTCGAGGTCGACCGTGTACCGGTGTACGTCGAGGAGCTGGGCACGGGTCTGCGCTTCGTTGCGCGTCAGTACGGACATGGCGCCCATGCTGCCGTACGGGCCCGGGGCTGTGCAGTGGGTTCTCGCAGGGCTGAGGGTGGCGGGTGTCCGCCGGCCGGGCCGTGCGGGGTGCGCTGCTCGGGCCCGGGTGCCGGGCCCGCCGTGGGGTCAGGCGTCGGGGGTGGCGGTTTCCTCGGCGATGCGCTCGTGGTGGCGGATGACTTCGGCCACGATGAAGTTGAGCAGCTTCTCGGCGAAGGCGGGGTCGAGCTTGGCGCTCTCGGCGAGCTGGCGCAGCCGGGCGATCTGGCGGGCCTCGCGGGCGGGGTCGGCGGGGGGCAGGTGGTGCTCGGCCTTGAGGTGGCCCACCTGCTGGGTTGCTTTGAAACGCTCGGCGAGCATGTGGACGACTGCGGCATCGATGTTGTCGATGCTCTCGCGCAGCCGGTTCAGTTCGGCGGTGACGTACTCGTCGATGTCGCTCGTGGTCATGGTCAGCGAGCTTAGACGCACCGGTCGTGGGATGACCGACTGCGGGGGTGCGGGGCTGTGTCCCGCCACCGTCCGGCGGGTGGCCGCGGTGGAGGGGCCTCGACCGGCGGGCGCCGGGACGCGATGCTGTGGGGCCGTTTCGGATCTCGCACACAGGAGCGTACGAGCACGATGGACGCGCCAGGGGCCGGACACGCGGGGCTGGAACTGCCGGGCTGGGCCCGCGGGTTCGTCTGGGTGAACGGATTCCGTCTGGGCCGCTACTGGTCGGTGGGGCCCGGGCGGATGCTGTACGTCCCGGGGCCGGTGCTCCGTGAGGGTGCCAACGAGGTGTGGGTACTGGAGCTGGAGGAGGCGGGGGAACCGTTCGTGGAACTGGGTCCGGGGGCACCCGTCAGGACGGGCGCCCCCGAGGAGGAGCTGGGATGATCCGGGTCAGAGGGTCGCTGCCGCCGATGCGATGGCGGAGGCGAACGTCGACACCTGGGTGTACACGCCGGGGTAGCCGGGCCGTGCGCAGCCCTCGCCCCAGCTGACGATGCCGACCTGGATCCAGGCTCCGGCGTTGTCCTTACGGAACATGGGGCCGCCGGAGTCGCCCTGGCAGGTGTCCACGCCGCCGGCGCTGACGTATCCGGCGCAGATCTCCTGGCTGGCTACGAGGTCGCTGCCGTAGGCCTGCCGGCAGGTGGCGTCGGAGACGAAGGGGACGGTGGCCTTGAGGAGGTGACGCTGCTGGCCGCCGCCCTCGGTGGCGGCACCCCAGCCGGCGATGGTGAAGGTGCCGGTGTCGTAGGCGGTGGTGGTGGCGATCTTCAGGGTGGGCTGGGCGATGGGCTGGGCGAGCTTGATCAGCGCCCAGTCCTTGCCGACGCCGTTGTAGCCGGGGGCCTGGAGGACCTTGGTGGAGCGGACCTTGACGGCGGAGGAGGACTGGAGGTCGACGACTCCGGCGGTGGCGGTGATGGAGGTGTTGTTGCCGGATCCGCTGACGCAGTGGGCGGCGGTGAGCACGATGGTCGGGCTGTAGAGGGCGCCGCCACAGCCCATGGAGAGCCGGACCATGAAGGGGAATTCGCCCTGGACGGCGCGGGTTCCGCCGACGACGGGTGCGGGGGCGGCAGAGGCGTTCGACGGCTGGAGGCTGAGGGTGGCGAGGGCCACTGCGGCTATGACGGAGCATCTCTTGAGGGTGCGCAGAAGCTGCTTCACGGGCTGTGCCTGCTTTCGGGTGAGGGCTCGGGGTGGGTGCTGCTGCAGGCGTGCGGGCGTGCGTGTCCTGGTCAGGGGCACAGGTCGATCAATTCTCGACATGACCCCGACAAGAGCGATCCGATTATCGGGAAGCGTTCACCGCTGCCACAAGGCAGGGTTTTTGGCCAAGATCACCTGTCGGGCATCGGCCGGTTCTTCCCGGATCGGCCTAAGGTGAAGGTCCGTTGAAGGTCGTCGATGGGGGTCCGGACGTGAGCGACGGCAGTGACGGCGGCGGCCCGGTCGTCCGCGGGTTCCCTCACCTCGACGCGGTCCGGTCCGCCATCACCGCGCTCTACCGGCGGATCTCCCCCGACGGTGTGCACGCCTACGCCACAAGCCTCGCCCCGGCCGACGCCGCTTTCTCCGACGTGGACGATCTGTATCCCGGCACCCAGCGGGTGGCCGGCGCTCTGGTGGAGCACCTGCGTCTGCCGCAGGCCCGTGTCGTGGTCGGCTTCCGGCGGATGGAACACGCCGCGAGTGTCGAACTCACCGCCGGGCCCGAGTACTTCATCGAGCTCAACGACCGCTTCCGTACGCACCGCAGGGACATCGGGGCCGCGCTGGCACACGAGATCACCCATGTGCTGCTGCACCGCCTGGGTCTGGAGCTCCCCGGCACCCGCGACAACGAGATCCTCACGGACACCGTGACGGCCTATCTCGGGACGGGCTGGCTCCTGCTGGACGCCTTCCGCCAGGACGCGGTCTCCAGCCAGAAGCTCGGCTATCTCACGCCCGAGGAATTCGGGTACGTACTCGCCAAGCGCGCGCTGGTCTTCGGTGAGGACCCGGCGGTGTGGTTCACCAGCCCCCAGGCGTACACGGCGTATGCCAGGGGCCGGGCGGAGGCGCTGCGCGACCTGCGGCGGCCGCCGCTGACAGCCGCGGGGTGGGCGGGCAGGCGCCGGTACGCCAAGGACCGGCGCTACGCCATGGAGCACCCGGGCACCGCCCCCGACCCGTCCGTTCCGTACGCCTTCGAGGCCGGGGCGGACGGGCTCCGGGTCTCCTTCGCCTGCCCCACCTGCCACCAGCGCGTCCGGGTCGCGGTCCGGGGCCGGACCCGGGCCCGCTGCGGGCTGTGCCGCACCGTCCTGGAGTGCGACACCTGAGAGAGAGCTGGGCCTGCGGGCCCCGTCCGAGGAGCTTGCCGCCCGGGCGCTGCGGGGCCGGGGGCCCCGGAACGGACAACTGGCTGGTGGCGGTCGGAACGCTGTGGCTGCGCGGCGACGAGGAGACGGTCCAGGCGGCCGCCTGGACGGCGGTGCGGATCCGCTGCGGAGGGCGTTCGGTGGGGATGTGCCGGCACGGCTCGGGTTCGATACCGGCGGCAGGCCGTTAGCCGCACGGGCGGTTCCGCTGCTGCGGGAGCCGGCCGTGGCCGCTGACCCGGCGGTGGCCGAGGCCGCGGCGCGGGCGCTCGACCGGTACGAGGGTACGACCTGGGAGTGAGGAGGGGCGCGGCGCCCGGCGGGAGCCGGTCACCGCGCCCTGTGGTCACGCTGCCCGGCGGCCACGGCCGGGAGCGCTGCCGCGCCCCGTGCCGCCGGCCCGGCCGGATCCGGCACCGCGGGCGGATCCGGCCGCGCTGCCGGCGCCGCCACGGGCCGCACCGCCGCCGGCTCCAGCACGGGCCGCACCACCGCCGCTCTGTGCGGCACCCGTGCCCGCGCCCGTTCCACCGCGTCGGCCACGGCCCCGGCTGCCCGAGCGGAAGGATCCACCGGCTGCCGGGCCGGAGCCCTGACTCCCGCCGCGCGTACGCGGCTTGGGCTGCGTCGGCTGCGGCACCTCGATGACGATCGCGACGCCGGACGGCTCGCGGGCCCCGGTGATCCTGCTGAGCTCCTCGTCGCTGGACTTGATCCGGGTGGTGCGCGGCGCGATGCCCGCGTCCTGCATCAGCCGGGTCATCTCGCGCTTCTCCTCCGGCAGCACGAGCGTGACGACGCTGCCGGACTCCCCGGCGCGCGCGGTGCGTCCGCCACGGTGGAGGTAGTCCTTGTGGTCGGTCGGCGGGTCCACGTTGACGACCAGGTCCAGGTCGTCGATGTGGATACCCCGGGCCGCCACGTTCGTCGCCACGAGCGCGGTGACCTGACCGTTCTTGAACTGGTCCAGCGTCCGGTTGCGCTGCGGCTGGGACCGGCCGCCGTGCAGGGCCGCGGCCCGTACGCCGCTGGCGAGGAGCCGCTTGGCGAAGCGGTCGGCGGCACGCTTGGTGTCCACGAACATGATCACCCGGCCGTCACGGGCGGCGATGCGGGTGGCGACGGCCTTCTTGTCGGTCTCGTCCGCCACGTGCAGCACATGGTGCTCCATGGTGGTGACGGCACCGGCCGACGGGTCGACCGAGTGCACGACCGGATCGGTGAGGAACATCTTGACCAGCCGGTCGATGTTCTTGTCGAGGGTCGCGGAGAAGAGCATCCGCTGCCCGTCCGGTTCGACCTGCTTGAGCAGGGCGACGACCTGCGGCATGAAGCCCATGTCGGCCATCTGGTCGGCCTCGTCGAGGACGGTGATCGACACCTGGTCGAGGCGGCAGTCGCCGCGCTCGATGAGGTCCTTGAGCCGGCCCGGCGTGGCGACGAGCACCTCGGCGCCGCGGCGCAGCGCCCCGGACTGCCTGCTGATCGACATGCCGCCGACGACGGTGGCGACGCGCAGGTTCACCGAGGTTGCGTACGGGGTCAGCGCGTCGGTGACCTGCTGGGCGAGCTCGCGGGTGGGAACGAGGACGAGGGCCAGCGGGGCGTGCGGCTCGGAGCGGCGTCCTGCGGTGCGGGCGAGCAGAGCCAGGCCGAAGGCCAGGGTCTTGCCCGAGCCGGTGCGGCCACGGCCGAGGATGTCCCGGCCGGCCAGCGAGTTCGGCAGGGTGGCGCCCTGGATGGGGAAGGGGTCGGTCATGCCCTGTGCGGCGAGGGTCTTCAGCAGCGCGGCGGGCATGTCCAGGTCGTCGAAGGCGTCGACGGCGGGCAGCGCGGGGGTCAGGGTCTCCGGCAGGGCGAACTCGCCGCCCTGGGCCGGCGCGGTCCTGCGACGGGCCGGTGCCTTGCCGGATCCTCGGGTGTTCGTCTGTGCCCGGTCCGTGCCGCGCCCCTTTATCGGGCGGTTGCGGGTCGGTCGGTCCTGGCGTTCGGAGCGGGTCATACGGAATTGCCCTCCTGGGGGATTCCTGGGGTTACTGCCGACTGCTGTGGACTGCTTGATGTGCGCCCCAGGATGCAAGCACATTGCAGATGTCCCGGTGGCGGAGCCGAACCGGGAAAGGAGGAGTCGGAAACAGCACAAACCGGGGCCCGCACCTTGACGGTGCGGGCCCCGGTCGCGAGGTACGCGTCCGGCGATTAGGCCGGGACGATGTTCTCCGCCTGCGGGCCCTTCTGGCCCTGCGTGACGTCGAAGGAGACCTTCTGGCCCTCCTGGAGCTCACGGAAGCCCTGGGTGGCGATGTTGGAGTAGTGGGCGAAGACGTCGGCGCCGCCGCCGTCCTGCTCGATGAAGCCGAAGCCCTTTTCCGAGTTGAACCACTTCACGGTTCCAGTAGCCATGTCATTCTCCTAAAAGAGGTGCAGTGCCGGAAATCCGCACTTTACGAATTCCAAGTCGCCGCATTGAGCCCCATCCGGAGAAAGCCGGAAAACAATAAAGCGCCTGAGGAGGGTTCCCGTCAGGCGCACATAATGTTCATGGGTACCAAAACTGCAACTCGGCAACCGTAGCACGTTCTGTCGGCGAGCGGCAGATCAACCTGCCCCGGCGCGTCGGAAGAAGTGCTGACCAGCACGTTGGCGGGGACCGTTCACGAAGGGTTCCGGAATCGTTCCCGGATGCTTCCCGCCCTGTTCCCCCATGGCCTCCGGGCCCCTCGCGGAGTGCCGGAACCTCGCATTCCCACGACCTTCCGGGGCGGCGCGACAGGAACCGGGCACTCCCACACGAGAGGCCGGTTCACCTGGTTGCCGAGGCGGCGCCCTTCCGGACCACGCCCCGGCGGGCAGCCGACTGCGCGGCAGGGGTTACGCCGAACGGGTACCGCGTGGCCGCGGGCAGGGCGTCACGACGCGCGGACCGGGCTTTCGTCACCCTTCCTGCGCAGGGTGCGCAGCGGGTGGCCGGGGCGCCACACCTGGACGACGAGGTCATCGCCGTCGAGCCCGGTGCGGACCACCTCCGTGGGGCCGGCGCGGAAGAGGAGGAAGGGCTCCGGCGGGGTCACCTCCTCGACGAAGCGGGCCCGCACGGCGCCGTCGGTGATCTCCACCGCCCAGCCGGAGACGCGGATGTCCCCGTCAGTCATCTCCGCGTCCGGCCCCGGGTTGGCCTGGATGGCGAAGCGCGGGTCGCGCCGCAGATCGAGCGCCTTGCGCGAGTTCGGCATCATGCCGAACCACAGTGTGTCCAGGTGGAAGCTCACCTCCAGGCCGGTGACCCTGGGTGAGCCGTCCACGCGCAGGGTCGCGAGGACGTGGTGCCTGTACTGCTGGAAGCGTTTCTGCACGGTGTCGGCGAAGGCCGGCTCGGCCGTCCGGAAGCCCTGCCATGAACCAGGTGTCGATGTCATGGGTGCCATCGAACCCCGTAATCAGGACATCTTCTGTCGCGGTTCGCCCCCGCTTCACCGGATCGGACGCCGTCTTGTCGCGAACGCCGTGCGGCGGTGTCACCTGACCAGCCCCTGTGCGCGGGCCGCCGTCAGCCAGTGCGGGAATTCGGCGACGAGCCGGTCGTACAGCTCGGCGTCCGGGAGGGTGCGGGGGTCGGGTCCCGCGTGGAAGAAGCCTGCGTTGTCGACCGGACGCTTGGCCGGGACAGCGAGTTCGTCGAGCTTGCGCAGGAAGTCGAACTGCGAGCTCCGCTTGTTGCCGAAGCCGATGAACTGCCAGAACAGCGGCAGTTTCGCCGCCTTGCAGAGATAGCGTTCCGCCGCGTGCTTGCTGATCGGGCCGCCGTCGGTCTGGAAGACGACGAGGGCGGGCGCGGTCGAGCCGCTGTCGAGGTAGTGGTCGATCACGGCGTCCATGGCCAGGTGGTAGCTGGTCTTCCCCATGTGTCCGAGGCCGGCCACGATGGTGTCGATGCGGCCGTGGTGGTTGTCGAGGGATATGTCGGTGACGGCGTCGATGTCCGTGGAGAAGAAGACGACGGGCACCCGTCCGTCGTCGTCCAGATGGGCCGAGAGCCCGAGCACCCGGTCCGCGAGGGCCTGGACGCTGCCGTCCTTGTAGTAGTCCTTCATCGACCCGGAGTGGTCGAGCACCAGGTAGACGGCGGCTCGTCCGCCGCGCATCCCGTGCTTCTCCAGGGACACGCGGGCGCTCTCGTAGTGCCCGGCGAGCGCAGGTGCCTGTTCCCGCACCTTGTGCAGACTGATGGCCGGACCCGCGGTGCCGGGCTCGTCTGTCATGTGGGGCTCCGATCGGGCACGGGCTTCTGCCCTGGCGGCTACGGCGGTTTTGAGCGTAAGGCACCCGGGCGCACCCAGGTGTGCCGCTCTTCACCTGCGTTCGCTATCTTGAGCGCCGCCGCCCCCGGCGGTCCTCCTCCCGTTCACGAATGAAGGAGCCGGCCATGGAGGCCGCCGCCACCACGTGTTACCGCCACCCGTCGTACGAGACCTATGTGCGCTGCACGCGTTGCGACCGCTACATCTGCCCCGACTGCATGCGTGAGGCGTCGGTCGGGCACCACTGCGTGGAGTGCGTGCAGGAGGGGCAGCGTTCGGTCCGTCAGGCCCGCTCGCTGTTCGGCGGCGCGGTGCCGAGCGCCGCGACGCCGGTCGTGACGTATGTGCTGATGGTGCTGAACATCGCCGCGTACATCGTCGAGGTGGTCCGGTCCGAGACGGTGGACCGGTTCGGGATGCTCGGGGCGGTGCTGGTCGACCCGTCGGGCGGGCAGTACTACTACAAGGGTGAGACCTACCCCGGCCTGGAGCTGACGGGGGTGGCCGACGGTGAGTGGTACCGACTGCTGACGGGTGCCTTCCTGCATCTGCCGCCCGACGCGTCGTTCGGTGTGATGCACCTGGTCTTCAACATGCTCGCGTTGTGGAATCTGGGCCGGGTCGTGGAGGGGCAGCTGGGCCGGGCCCGGTATCTCGCGCTGTATGTGCTGGCCGCGGTGGGCGGTTCGGTGCTGGTGTACCTGGTCTCGCCGGAGACGACGGCGGTCGGCGCATCCGGTGCGATCTTCGGTCTGGCGGCGTCGTTCTACGTGATCAACCGGCGTCTGGGCCGGGACATGCGGGCGGTCAACCGCTTCATGGCCGGTTTCCTGCTGTGGATGGTGATCTCCGCCGCGTTCACCTCGTGGGAGGGCCACCTGGGCGGCCTGCTGACCGGTGGTCTGGTGACGTACGGGCTGGCCTACGCGCCGGCGAAGCTGCGGACGTCAGCGACGCAGCTGGCGGGCGGCGGGCTCCTGGTGGTGCTGCTGGCCGTCGTCGTGCTGCTGCGGACGGCTTCCCTGACCGGGGGATGACGCGTACGACGCCGCTGCGGCCGGTGGGCGCCGGGCCGTGCTCCCGGACAGCTCCGGGGCCGAGCCCGCGCCCGGACATGCCGCAGCGCCCGCCTTGGTCCGGTCGGGGACGAGGCGGGCGCCGCGTTCAGTTCCGTACGCCGTTGTACGGGACGTCTGTGCGCCTGATCAGACCATCAGGGAACGGTCGGTCGGGCGGATCGGGGCGTGCAGAGCGCTGGTACCGGTCAGGAAGCGGTCCACGCCGCGCGCCGCGGAGCGGCCCTCGGCGATGGCCCAGACGATGAGGGACTGGCCGCGGCCGGCGTCACCGGCGACGTAGACGCCGTCGACGTTGGTCGCGTAGTCCTCGTCGCGGGCGATGTTGCCGCGGGCGTCGAGCTCCAGGCCGAACTGCTGGACGAGGCCGTTGGCCTGGTCGGTGCCGGTGAAGCCCATGGCCAGGGTGACGAGCTGGGCCGGGATGACCCGCTCGGTGCCGGCCTTCTGCTCCAGCTTGCCGTCCTTGAACTCCACCTCGATGAGGTGCAGGGACTGGACGTTTCCGTTCTCGTCACCCTCGAAGTGGGTGGTGGAGACGGAGTAGAGCCGCTCGCCGCCCTCCTCGTGCGCGGAGGTGACCTTGTAGAGCATCGGGAAGGTCGGCCAGGGCTGGTTGGCGTTCCGCTCCTCGCCCGGCTGCGGCATGATCTCCAGCTGGGTGACGGAGGCCGCGCCCTGCCGGTGGGCGGTGCCGACGCAGTCGGCGCCGGTGTCGCCGCCGCCGATGACGACGACGTGCTTGCCCTCGGCGGTGATCGGGGAGACCGTCAGGTCGCCCTCCTGCACCTTGTTGGCGAGCGGGAGGTATTCCATCGCGAAGTGCACGCCGTTCAGTTCGCGGCCCGGCACGGGCAGGTCGCGGGAGACGGTGGCACCGGCGGCGATGACGACCGCGTCGTAGCGGCGTCGGAGCTTGGCGGCGTCGATGTCCTTGCCGATCTCCACCTCCGTACGGAACTTGGTGCCTTCCGCACGCATCTGCTCGATGCGGCGGTTGATGTGCGACTTCTCCATCTTGAACTCGGGGATGCCGTAGCGGAGGAGTCCTCCGATGCGGTCCGCGCGCTCGAAGACGGCGACGGTGTGGCCGGCCCGGGTCAGCTGCTGGGCGGCGGCGAGACCCGCCGGGCCCGAGCCGATGACGGCGACGGTCTTGCCGGAGAGGCGCTCGGGCGGCTGCGGGGTGACGTCGCCGCTGTCCCACGCCTTGTCGATGATGCTGACTTCCACGTTCTTGATGGTGACGGCCGGCTGGTTGATGCCGAGGACACACGCCGACTCGCACGGAGCGGGGCACAGCCGGCCCGTGAACTCCGGGAAGTTGTTCGTGGCGTGCAGGCGCTCGGAGGCCGCCGACCAGTCCTCGCGGTAGGCGTAGTCGTTCCACTCGGGGATGAGGTTTCCGAGGGGACAGCCGTTGTGGCAGAACGGGATGCCGCAGTCCATGCAGCGGCCGGCCTGCTTGCTGATGATCGGGAGCAGCGATCCCGGAACGTAGACCTCGTTCCAGTCCTTGACGCGCTCGCCGACGGGGCGGGTCTTGGCGACCTCGCGTCCGGTGGTCAGGAAGCCCTTGGGGTCAGCCATTGGTCGCCGCCTCCATCATCTTCTCGGTGGTCTCCTGCTCGGAGAGACCGGCGAGCTCAGCGGCGTCCTTGGCGGCGAGCACTGCCTTGTAGGTGGACGGGATGATCTTGCTGAAGCGGGCGACCGCGGAGTCCCAGTCGCTCAGCAGCTTCTCGGCGACCGTGGAGCCGGTCTCCTCCTGGTGGCGGCGCACGACGTCGTGCAGCCACTGCTTGTCGGTGTCGTCGAGGTTCTCCACGGCGCCGACGTTGCCGGTGTTGACGTTGTGGAGGTCGAGGTCGATGACGTACGCGACACCGCCGGACATACCTGCGGCGAAGTTGCGCCCGGTCTCGCCGAGGACGACCGCGTGGCCCCCGGTCATGTACTCGCAGCCGTGGTCGCCCACGCCTTCCGAAACGACCGTGGCACCGGAGTTGCGGACGCAGAAGCGCTCGCCGGTCCGGCCGCGGAGGAACAGCTCCCCACTGGTCGCGCCGTAGCCGATGGTGTTACCGGCGATGGTGGAGTATTCGGCGAGGTGGTCGGCGCCGCGGTCCGGGCGGACGATGACGCGGCCGCCGGAGAGGCCCTTGCCGACGTAGTCGTTGGCGTCGCCCTCCAGTCGCAGCGTCACACCGCGCGGTACGAACGCGCCGAAGGACTGGCCCGCGGAACCGGTGAAGGTGATGTCGATGGTGTCGTCGGGCAGGCCCGCACCGCCGAACTTCTTGGTCACCTCGTGGCCGAGCATGGTGCCGACGGTGCGGTTGATGTTGCGGATCGCGATCTGCGCCCGGACGGGCTGCGCCGCCTCGGCGCTGTCGGCGCCCAGGGCGTCGGCGGCGAGCTTGATCAGCTCGTTGTCGAGGGCCTTGGCCAGCCCGTGGTCCTGCTCGGCGATCTGGTGGCGCACCGCGCCCTCGGCGAGCTCGGGCACGTAGAAGAGCGGCTCGAGGTCGAGGCCCTGCGCCTTCCAGTGGGTGACGGCCCGCTCGGTGTCGAGGAGTTCGGCGTGGCCGACGGCCTCCTCGATCGTGCGGAAGCCGAGCTCGGCGAGGATCTCGCGCACCTCTTCGGCGATGAACTCGAAGAAGTTGACGATGTATTCGGCTTTGCCGGAGAACCGGTCACGCAGGACGGGGTTCTGGGTGGCGATGCCGACCGGGCAGGTGTCGAGATGGCAGACGCGCATCATGACGCAGCCGGAGACGACGAGCGGCGCGGTCGCGAAACCGAACTCCTCGGCGCCCAGCAGCGCGGCGATGACGACGTCGCGGCCGGTCTTGAGCTGGCCGTCGGTCTGGACGACGATGCGGTCGCGCAGGCCGTTGAGCAGCAGGGTCTGCTGGGTCTCGGCGAGGCCGAGCTCCCAGGGGCCGCCCGCGTGCTTGAGCGAGGTGAGCGGCGAGGCGCCCGTGCCGCCGTCGTGGCCGGAGATGAGGACGACGTCCGCGTGGGCCTTGGAGACACCCGCCGCGACCGTTCCGACGCCGACCTCGGAGACCAGCTTCACGTGGACGCGGGCCGCCGGGTTGGCGTTCTTGAGGTCGTGGATCAGCTGAGCCAGGTCCTCGATGGAGTAGATGTCGTGGTGCGGCGGGGGCGAGATCAAGCCGACACCCGGGGTGGAGTGCCGGGTCTTGGCGACCCACGGGTAGACCTTGTGGCCGGGCAGCTGACCGCCCTCGCCGGGCTTGGCGCCCTGCGCCATCTTGATCTGGATGTCGTCCGCGTTGACCAGGTATTCGCTGGTGACACCGAAGCGGCCGGAGGCGACCTGCTTGATGGACGAGCGGCGCGCCGGGTCGTAGAGACGCTCGGAGTCCTCGCCTCCCTCACCGGTGTTGGACTTGCCGCCCAGCTGGTTCATGGCGACGGCGAGCGTCTCGTGCGCTTCCTGGGAGATGGAGCCGTACGACATGGCGCCGGTGGAGAAGCGCTTGACGATGGCGGCTGCGGACTCGACCTCGTCGATGGAGATCGGCTCGCGGCCGCTCCTGAAGCCGAACAGTCCGCGGAGCGTCATCAGGCGCTCGGACTGCTCGTTGACCCGGCCGGTGTACTTCTTGAAGATGTCGTACCGGCGGTTACGGGTGGCGTGCTGGAGGCGGAAGACCGTCTCCGGGTCGAACAGGTGCGGCTCGCCCTCACGGCGCCACTGGTACTCGCCGCCGATCTCCAGCGCGCGGTGCGAGGCGGAGATGCCGGAGGCGGGGTACGCCTTGGTGTGCCGGGCGGCGACCTCCTTGGCGACGACGTCGAGTCCGGCGCCGCCGATCTTGGTGGCGGTGCCGTTGAAGTACTGGGCGACGAAGGCCTCGTCGAGGCCGACGGCCTCGAAGACCTGGGCGCCGCGGTAGGAGGCGACGGTCGAGATGCCCATCTTGGACATGACCTTCAGGACGCCCTTGCCGAGGGCGTAGATCAGGTTGCGGATGGCCAGCTCGGGCTCGATGCCCTCGATGAACGTACCGGCGCGGACGAGGTCCTCGACGGACTCCATCGCGAGGTACGGGTTGACGGCGGCGGCGCCGTAACCGATGAGCAGCGCGACGTGGTGGACCTCGCGGACGTCGCCGGCCTCGACCAGCAGGCCCACCTGGGTGCGCTGCTTGGTGCGGATGAGGTGGTGGTGGACGGCGGAGGTGAGCAGCAGCGAGGGGATCGGCGCGTGCTCGGCGTCGGAGTGCCGGTCGGACAGGACGATGAGGCGGGCACCGTCCTCTATGGCGGCGTCGACCTCGGTGGTGATCTGCTCGATCCGGGTGGCGAGGGCCTCGCCGCCTCCGCTGACACGGTAGAGGCCGGAGAGGGTCGCGGCCTTCATGCCCGGCATGTCGCCGTCGGCGTTGATGTGTATGAGCTTGGCCAGCTCGTCGTTGTCGATCACCGGGAAGGGCAGCGTGACCGCGCGGCACGCGGCGGGGCTCGGCTCCAGGATGTTCCCCTGGGGGCCGAGCGTGGAGCGCAGCGAGGTGACGAGCTCCTCGCGGATGGCGTCCAGCGGCGGGTTGGTGACCTGGGCGAAGAGCTGGGTGAAGTAGTCGAAGAGCAGCCGGGGGCGCTCGGAGAGCGCGGCGATCGGCGAGTCGGTACCCATCGAGCCGAGCGGTTCACCGGCGGTGCGGGCCATCGGGGCGAGGAGGACGCGGAGTTCCTCCTCGGTGTAGCCGAAGGTCTGCTGGCGGCGGGTGACCGAGGCGTGGGTGTGGACGATGTGCTCGCGCTCGGGGAGGTCCTCGAGCTCGATCTCGCCGGTTTCCAGCCACTCCTGGTACGGGTTCTCGGCGGCCAGGGACGCCTTGATCTCGTCGTCCTCGACGATGCGGTGCTCGGCGGTGTCGACGAGGAACATCTTGCCGGGCTGGAGGCGGCCCTTGCGGACGACCTTGGCCGGGTCGATGTCCAGGACGCCGACCTCGGAGGAGAGGACGACGAGGCCGTCGTCGGTGACCCAGTAGCGACCGGGGCGCAGTCCGTTGCGGTCCAGGACCGCGCCGACCTGGGTGCCGTCGGTGAAGGTGACGCAGGCCGGGCCGTCCCAGGGCTCCATCATCGTGGAGTGGTACTGGTAGAAGGCGCGGCGGGCCGGGTCCATGGACGCGTGGTTCTCCCACGCCTCGGGGACCATCATCAGCACCGAATGCGGCAGCGAGCGGCCGCCGAGGTGGAGCAGCTCCAGGACCTCGTCGAAGGAGGCCGAGTCGGAGGCGTCGGGGGTGCAGACGGGGAAGATCCGGTCGAGCTGCGCTTCTCCGAAGAGGCTGGAGGCGAGCTGGGACTCCCGGGCCTTCATCCAGTTGCGGTTGCCCTTGACCGTGTTGATCTCGCCGTTGTGCGCGACGAAGCGGTACGGGTGGGCGAGCGGCCAGCTCGGGAAGGTGTTGGTGGAGAAGCGGGAGTGGACCAGCGCGACCGTGGTGGCGAAGCGGTGGTCGGAGAGGTCCGGGAAGAACGGCTCCAGCTGCCCGGTGGTGAGCATGCCCTTGTAGACGATCGTGCGTGCCGAGAGCGAGGGGAAGTACACCCCGGCCTCACGCTCGGCGCGCTTGCGCAGGACGAATGCCTTGCGGTCCAGCGCGATGCCGGTGCTCGTGCCGTCGGCGACGATCAGCTGGCGGAACTCCGGCATGACGGCGCGGGCGCCGTTGCCGAGGATGTCCGGCGTGACCGGGACCTGGCGCCAGCCGAGGACGTCGAGGCCCTCCTCGGCGGCGATCTTCTCGATCTGCTTGACGGAGTCGGTGGAGTCGTCCGCGGGCAGGAAGGCGATGCCGACGGCGTATGAGCCGGCCTCGGGGAGCTCGAACGCGGCCTCTTCGCGGAGGAAGGCGTCCGGAACCTGAAGGAGAATGCCGGCGCCGTCACCCGAGTCGGGCTCGGATCCTGTGGCGCCGCGGTGTTCGAGGTTGCGCAGTACGGTCAGCGCCTGCTCGACCAGCTCATGGCTGGCCACACCGGTCAGAGTGGCCACGAACCCGACGCCACAGGCGTCGTGCTCGTTACGGGGGTCGTACATCCCCTGCTGGACAGGGCGACCGTCCATGGGCGACCAGGCGTCGGAACGCATTGGCTCTCCCGTCGTCGTCGTGGCATGTGCTGTGCCGAGGGACGACTCTGGCCCTCTGCGAAATTTCGTGCAGGTTACATGATGGAACGCTTCTCAAAAAGCGGAAAGACTGTTCCAGCATGCGGACACCACGGAGTCGTGGTGCTGGTGGGGTCATGATCGGAGGGATCCTTGTGGATCACCGTCCGGGGAGACCGCAGAGAGCAGGCGTCGTTGCCCGCGAGTGTCTACGGCTCTTGCCCGGTGGTCATGGAATCGAAACCGCGGAGTAACGGCTACTTATGTGCAGTGCCGCATAGCGTCCCATTTTACGGTGGACATACCGGATCCGCCCAGCGACGTGAGTCAAGACGTACGTCACACCAAGGTAACCTCGCCGCCCCGGGAGGGCTCAGCCGACGGCCACACCGAACAGCGCGCCCAGTCCGTACGTGATCGCCGCGGCGGCTCCGCCGAGCAGGAGCTGGCGCAGCCCGCTGAACCACCAGGTGCGTGCCGTCACCCTGGCCACCACCGCTCCGCAGCCGAACAGGCCGGCCAGGGCGAGCAGCACGGCGGGCCACATGGAGGTGGCGCCGAGCAGGAAGGGCAGCACGGGCAGCAGGGCGCCCAGCGCGAAGGCGCCGAAGGAGGACAAGGCGGCCACGAGCGGCGAGGGCAGGTCGCCCGGGTCGATGCCCAGTTCCTCGCGGGCGTGTATTTCGAGAGCCTGCTCGGGGTCCCTGGACAGCTGCCGCGCGACCTCCCGGGCGAGCGCGGGCTCGACTCCGCGGGACTCGTAGAGCGCGGCGAGCTCCCGCATCTCGTCCACGGGGTGCTTGCGCAGCTCGCGCCGCTCGACGGCGAGCTCGGCCTCGACGAGCTCGCGCTGCGAGGCGACGGAGGTGTACTCCCCCGCCGCCATCGAGAACGCACCGGCGGCGAGCCCGGCCAGTCCCGTGATGACGATGGTCTGCTGGGACACCGCTCCTCCGGCGACGCCCGTCATCAGGGCGAGGTTGGAGACGAGGCCGTCCATGGCACCGAACACCGCGGGCCGCAGCCAGCCGCCGTTGACGTCACGGTGGGTGTGGTTGTCCCGGTGCGCCTCGTGCAGTACGGCGTCGGTCTCGATGATGGACACAGCTCTCCCCTTTTTCCGGGAGCGGGCCCTTGCCCTCTCCCACCCCACATCATCGAAAGTACGCACGAAAATGGCCTCCCGCCAGCAAGGAAGGCCGAACTTACCTGCTGTGAGGGCTTCACCCGGGCGGCCGATCTGTACGAAATGCGAGCCTCTCTTCGGCGTGATCGGGGATACCTCGCGTATCCGGTCTTTCCGGGTGCGAGCGAAGGGTCGACACGATGGAGCTCATGGCGGACAGCCCGATGGCGAGCACGGGTGACCGGGCCCGGGGGGCGTTGCTGGGGCTCGCGGTGGGCGACGCGCTCGGCGCCCCGGCGGAGAACATGCGTCCGTCCGAGATCCGCCGCCGCTGGGGCCGCATCGAGGGCTTCGTCAGCGACGATCCGGCCGGGACCGACGACACCGAGTACGCGATCTTCTCCGGGCTGCTGCTGGCCAGGCACGGCTCGGCGCTCACCGTCTCGCATGTCGAACGGGCCTGGCACCACTGGATCGCCGATCTGGACGAGGGCCCGTTCCGGGGCGCCGGATTCAGCGAGCGCGGCACGCTGGAGAATCTGCGGCGTGGCCTCGCCGCCCCCATCTCGGCCCAGCACCGGCACGCCTGGAGTGACGGTCTCGCGATGCGGGCGGCGCCGTTCGGGGTGTTCGCGGCGGGCCGGCCTGCCGAGGCCGCGCGCCTGGTGGCGGTGGACGGGCGGGTCAGCCATGACGGGGAGGGCATCTACGGCGGGCAGGCGGTCGCGGCGGGGGTGGCGGCCGCGATGGTGGGAGCGGGGCTCGCCTCCGTCATCGCCGCCGCACTCTCGGTCGTACCGATGGACTCCTGGACGGCCCGCTCGCTGCGCCGCGCGGTCACGGCCGCGCAGCGCTCGTATCCGGACCCACTGACCGCGGAGCGCGCGGTGCGCTCCGCAGTGGTGATCGGCGGCTACCCGTGGACGGATCTGGCGCCGGAGGCGGTGGGCCTGGCCTTCGGCGCACTCACGGCGGCGCGGGGTGATTTCCGTACGGCGGTACTCACGGCCGTGAACATGGGCCGGGACGCCGACACCACGGCCGCCGTGACGGGTGCGCTGGCCGGCGCCCTGCACGGAGCGTCGGCGATCCCCTCGGACTGGGCGGCGGCGATCGGCCCGGTGCACGGCAGCTGTCTGCCGTCGATGCGCGGCTATCACGTCCTGGACATCGCGGAACTGCTGACCCCGGACGACGGGGACGATCCAGGGGTGCCGCGCGCACCGGGCCGGGAGCCCGCAGCCGCGACCGGTTCCGGCGACCGGCTGGACACCCGGTGACCGCCGCCGGCCGCGCCCCGCAGGGCGCGCCCGCCACCCCGGCGGAGTCCGCCCCGCACGTGGCCATCCGGATCACCGCCGAACCGGCGGCCGCGACCGGCGCCGGGGGCCACGGCGCTCCGGGCAGGCAGTCCAGGATCGAGGGGCTGCTGCTCGGGCTGGCCGCCGGGGACGCCGCCGGGTGGCCCGCCGCGCGGCACCGGGCGGCCCGGATGCCGGAGTGGACGCGGCGGCTCACCCGGGAGCTGGACACCTTCGCGGAACAGAACGCGACGACGACGCTGCCCGTGCCCATCGCCCTCAACCAGCCACCGGAACCGCTGCGGCTCGGCCCGTCCGACGACGCGGAGTGGGCCGCGTTCGCCGCCCGGACCGTGCTGGCCGCCGCCGCCGACCACGCCCCGGGCCTCTCCCCCGGCCACCGGGTGCGGGACGCGATCGACCGGTCGTGGAACGCGCTGGCCGCGAAGGTCGCCGCCGCGAGCGCCCGGGCCCCCGAGGTCGAGTCCGCCGTCCTGCCGCTGCGGGCCCGGATCTCCGTACGTGCCGGCCTCGGCAATCTGGCCGCCGGACTGCGCCCGCCCGCCACCGGCCACGACAATCCGCACTACTTCGACGACGCGGCCTGTGTGCGGGCCGCCGTGCTCGCGGTGATGCACCCCGGCGACCCGGCGGCAGCGGCCGGGCTCGCCGAGTTCGACGCCCGTTACACCCAGGACGGTGACGGGGTGCACGGCGCGCGCGCCATCGCCGCCGCGGTCGCCGAGGCTCTGGCCGGGGCGGACGTCGACACGGTGGTGGACGCCGCGCTCGACCAGCTTCCGGACGGTACCGAAATCGCCCGCAACGCCGTCCATGCCGTCCGGCTGGCCCGGGAGTTCGCCGGCGAGGCGGCGGGCGCCTTCGCACTCGTCCCCGTGCTGGAGCATCAGATCGTGGACCACGTCTACAGCTACGGGATCGCCGCGGCCGAGACCGTGCCGGTCGCCCTCGCCCTGACGACCGCGGCCCGGGGCGCGTTCACCCAGGCCGTCCCCGCCGCCGCCTGTCTGTCCAGGGTCGCCGACTCGGCGCCCGCGCTCGCCGGGTCCCTGACCGGGGTGCTGGGCGGGGCGGCGACCGTGCCCGCGGGCTGGCGGGAGGCCTGCCGGACGCTGGCCGGGTGCGCACTTCCCAGGCTGGCGGGCACGGATCTCGTCGAACTCGCCGGACTGCTCGCAGCCACGGAACCGGTCACCCCGGGGGGACAATTCCGGCATGGCACACAAAACATCCGCACCGCTCGCGGCCGGCACGATCACCACGACGCTCACCCTGGATGAACGCATCACCGGAGCCCTCGTCGGCGCGGCCGTGGGGGACGCGCTCGGCGGCCCCGTCGAGGGCTGGACACCCGAGCAGATCGCCGAACGTCACGGCGGCCGGGTGACCGGCGTCGTCGGACCCTGGTACGGCGACGACTGGCGCACCGCGCGCCCCATCGCCCCTTACCACAAGGGGGACGGACACGTCACCGACGACACCCTGATGACTCATGCGCTGGTCCGGGTGTACGAGACGGTGCGCAGCCACCTCGACGCGTACGCCGTCGCCGACCACCTCGTACCGGACCTGATGTCACGGCCCCGCTGGATCCCGGAGCTGGAGGCCGAGGCACTTCCCCTGCAGCGGATCTTCCTCGCCGAGAAGTGGATCGTCACGCGGCTTCACTACGGGCACGCCGACCCCCGCGAGGCGGGCTCGGGGAACATCGTCAACTGCGGGGCGGCGATGTACATGGCGCCGGTCGGACTGGTGAACGCCGCCCATCCGGAGGCGGCATACGCGGAGGCGCTGGATGTCGCGGGGGCCCACCAGTCCTCGTACGGCCGGGAGGCGGCCGGGGTGCTGGCGGCCGCCGTCGCCGCCGCGTGCGCCCCGGACGCAACTCCCGCCTCCGTCGTCGAGGCCGCTCTCACCCTGGCCAAGGACGGCACCCGGTCGGCGATCGAGTCGGTGTGCGAAGCGGCCTCCCGCTGCACGGACTTCGAGTCCGCGCTGGTGCCGCTGCGCGCCGCCGTCGCCCCGTTCGACACGGTGGGAGCCCACTACCGCGATCCCTCGCTCGGCGCCCGGCGGCCCTCCCGGCTGCACTCCGTCGAGGAGCTGCCGGTCGCGCTCGGCATGCTGCTCGTCGGCGGCGGCGACTACCGGCACACGGTGCTCGGCTCGGTCAACTACGGCCGCGACTGCGACTCGATCGCCACGATGAGCGGCGCGCTCGCGGGTGCGCTCCACGGCGAGCAGGCGATCCCCGCGGCCTGGGTGAAGACGGTCGGCGAGGCCAGCCGCCTCGATCTGCACGCACCGGCGCGGGCCTTGGCGGAGGTCACCCGGGAGATCTTCGCGCGGGACACGGCTCGGCGCCGCGCGCACGAGGCGGCGTTCGCCGTGCTGGCGGGCGACGGCAGGTGACCGTACGTCTGACATGGGTCCAGCCGGAGGACCTGGTGGGCCATGAGCTGTGCCAGGCAGCACAGGACGGCCGGGACGCCGGTGACATCGGGCAGCGGTGGTACGCGGCGGGCGGCGCCTCCGCCCCGGAACGCGCGGGGGCTTCGGAGCTGGCCGCGCCGCGCCGGCTGCGCGCCCTCGCCGAGCAGCTGCTGGACGAACTCGCCCTGCGGCGCAGCCCGTTGGCCGACGAAGAGCCGACCGGCCTGGACCGGATCCGGGCCGCCTGCCCGCACTGGCCCGCCCCGGGCACCCGTACGGTAGCCCCCGGGCCCGACCGTCTGCACGCGGCCTGGCTGGGCCGGGCCGCCGGCTGTCTGCTGGGCAAACCGGTCGAGAAGCTGCCGCTGGACGGCATCCGCGCACTGGCCCGCGCCACCGGAAACTGGCCGCTCACCACCTGGTTCACCGCCCGCGGGCTGCCCGCCGAGCTGACCGCCGAGTATCCATGGAACCGCCGCTCGGCGCCCACCTCCCTCGCCGAGAACATTGACGGGATGCCGGAGGACGACGACCTCAACCACCCGTTACTGACTGTGCTGTTGCTCCAGAGGTACGGTCGCGGGTTCAGTACGTCCGACCTCGCCCGGCTATGGCTGGACGAGCTCCCCGCAGGCCGTGTCTTCACCGCTGAGCGCATCGCGTACCGCAATCTGCTCGACGGCATCGAGCCGCCGGACACCGCACGCCACCGCAACCCGTTCCGGGAGTGGATCGGCGCCCAGATCCGGGCCGATGTGCACGGCTGGACCCACCCCGGCGACCCGGGAGCCGCGGCGGAGCAGGCCCACCGGGACGCGGTCCTCACCCACACGGCCAACGGGGTGTACGGGGCGATGTTCACCGCCGCCGCACTCGCCGAGGCGGCGGGCGGCGGGACGGATGTGCACGGCTGCCTGGCGGCCGGGCTGCGCGTGGTACCGCCCCGGTCCCGGTACGCCCGCGCGGTACGCCTCGGAATTCAGGCGTCCCGCGACGAACCGGACTTCGACACGGTCGTGGACCGTCTCCACGCCGCCTACGGGTCCACCCACCACTGGGTGCACGTCCTGCCTAACGCGGCGCTGCTCGCCGCCGCCCTCACCCACGCCGACGGGGACTTCGGCCGCTCCATCGGCTGCGCGGTGTCCGGCGGCTGGGACACCGACTCCAACGGCGCGACGGCCGGCTCGCTCGCCGGGCTGCTGGCCGGGCGGGCCGCCGCACTGCCCGACCGCTGGACCGCCCCGCTCAAGAACCGCCTCGCCACATCCGTACCCGGCTTCGACTCCATCGGCTTCGACACCCTCGCGGAACTGACTCATCAGGAGGTACGCCGCCCATGACAGCGATCGCGGTGCTCGGCAGCACCAGGTTGGACCTGGCCACCTACGTCGCCCGGGCACCCGGGCGCGGGGAGACCACGCTCGGCCGGAAGGGCTGCCTGTACGCCGCCCGGAACGGCGAGCCGGTCCTGTTCCCGGCCCCCGAGGTCACCGCCGTCGACACGACCGGCGCCGGGCCCACCTCCGTCGGGACGCTCGCCGTGGCGCTGGTCGAGGGCCGGGCCGTACCGGAGGCGCCGGCCCGGGCTTCGGCGGCGGCCGCGCTCTGCGTGCAGCGCCCCGGCGCCTCGACGTCCATGCCGTACCGCAGCGAGATCGGGGCCACATGAACACGACGACCGCTCCCCTCACCGGCCTGCGGGTCCTGGACCTCGCCACGCTCTTCGCCGGACCGCTCGCAGCCACCATGCTCGGGGACTTCGGGGCCGAGATCATCAAGGTCGAGCACCCTCGAAAGCCCGACCCCGCGCGCGGGCACGGCCCCGCGAAGGACGGGGTCGGCCTGTGGTGGAAGCTACTCGGCCGCAACAAGCGCACCCTGACCCTCGACCTGTCCGCCCCGGGCGGCCGGGACGTGCTGCTGCGCCTGGCTGCCGACACCGATGTGATCATCGAGAACTTCCGGCCCGGCACTCTGGAGCGCTGGGGACTCGGCTGGGAGGAGCTGTCCGCCGTCAATCCGCGGCTGGTGCTGACCAGGGTCACGGGCTTCGGGCAGACGGGCCCGTACGCGCACCGGCCGGGCTTCGGCACGCTCGCCGAGGCGATGAGCGGATTCGCCGCCGTCACCGGGGAGCCGGACGGGCCGCCGACCCTGCCGCCGTTCGGGCTCGCCGACTCGATCGCGGCGCTCGCCACGGCGTACGCGGTGATGACGGCACTGGCCGGACGTGACCGCACCGGGCGCGGCCAGGTGGTGGACATGGCGATCATCGAGCCGATCCTGACCGTACTGGGGCCGCAGCCGCTCTGGTACGACCAGCTCGGGTACGTCCAGCCGCGGACCGGCAACCGCTCCCGCAACAACGCCCCGCGCAACACCTACCGCACCTCCGACGGCCATTGGGTGGCCGTCTCGACCTCCGCCCAGTCGGTCGCGGAACGCGTGATGCGTCTGGTGGGGCGCCCGGATCTCATCGAGGAGCCGTGGTTCGCCGCCGGGACCACACGCGCCGAGCACGCCGACGAGCTCGACGAGGCGGTGGGCCACTGGATCGCCCGGCGCACCAGGGAGGAGGCGGTGGACGCGTTCGAGAAGGCCGAGGCGGCGATCGCACCGATCCAGGACGTACGGGATGTGATGGAGGACCCCCAGTACCGGGCGCTGGGCACGATCACCGAGGTCGACGACCCCGAGCTGGGGCCGCTGCGGATGCAGAACGTACTGTTCCGGCTCTCGCAGACACCGGGGGCGATCCGCTGGGCCGGCCGGCCGCACGGAGCGGACACGGACGAGATCCTGGCGGAGCTCGGGCTCCCCGCGCCGACGATCGCGGCGCTGCGGGGCGAGGGCGCGCTGTGAACAGCCCGGCGGTGGCGCTGACCTGGCTGTACGCCCCCGGGGACCGGCCCGAGGTGGTTCGGAAGGCGCTCGGCTCGGGCGCCGACGTGGTGATCGTCGACCTTGAGGACGCGGTCGCCGCGGACCGCAAGGAGTACGCACGGGCGGCGACGGCGGAACTCCTCGCGGATCCGGTCACGGCGGACCCGATGGCGGTGCCGGTCCATGTCCGGGTTCACGGCGAGGACGATGTGAGGGCGCTGGTGGGGCTGCCGGGGCTGTCCGGGATGCGGCTTCCCAAGATCACCCATGCGGCGTCCGTGCACCACGTCGCGGCTCTCGCACCGGGGGTGCCGCTGTATCCGCTGCTGGAGTCGGCACTGGCGATCGAGCACGCGTACTCGATCGCCGGGGCGCATCACGCCGTGGGGGGTATCGCGCTGGGCGAGGCGGACCTCCGGGCGGATCTGGGGGTGCGGGACGATGCCGGTCTCGACTGGCCGCGCAGCCGTGTGGTGATCGCCGCCCGGGCGGCCGGGCTCGATCCGCCCGCGATGTCGGTGTACCTCGATGTCCGGGATCTGTCCGGGCTGCGGTCGTCCTGTGCGCACGGGAGGGGTCTCGGTCTGCTCGGCCGGGCGGCGATCCATCCCCGGCAGCTGCCCGTCATCGAACGGGCGTTCCGGCCCACGGCACGTGAGGTCGAGGCGGCGGAGCAGATTCTGGACGCGTCCCGGGCCGAGGCGGGGGCGCAGGCCCTGCCGGACGGCCGGTTCGTCGACGCGGCGGTGGCGGCGACCGCGGAACGCACTCTCTCGCTGGCGCGGCGCCGCTGAGACCCGTACGTGCGCGAAGGGCCCCGGACCTCTGTGTCTGTGGTCCGGGGCCCTTTCGCACATGCGGGGTGGAGTGTCAGCTCCTGTCGGCTTTCTGCGGGCTCTCGTCGGCCTCCGGCGCCTGCGCCTCGGGGGCGTCCTCGGCGGGGCCGGCGTCGGAGGGGGTGTTCTCGGAGGAGTCGGCGTCGGTGGCCTTCCCGCCGTCCTCCGCCGGGTTCACCGCGGAGGGCTCGACGACCTCCTCGCGGCCGGGGCGCACCTTCGCCGAGATCACGATGTAGATGACGGCGAGCACGAACACGATGATCGCGGTCCACACGTTGAGCCGGAGGCCCAGTACGTGGTGCGCCTCGTCGACGCGCAGGTACTCGATCCATCCGCGGCCCGCGCAGTACGCCGCGACGTACAGCGCGAAGGCCCGGCCGTGTCCGAGCTTGAAGCGCCGGTCCGCCCAGATGACCAGGAGCGCGACGCCGACGCACCACAGGGACTCGTACAGGAACGTCGGATGATAGGTGCCCGCGACCCGGTTCGTGCCCTCGCTGATCTTCAGCGCCCAGGGCACATCCGTCTGCTTGCCGTACAGCTCCTGGTTGAACCAGTTGCCCCAGCGGCCGATCGCCTGGGCGATGGCGATACCGGGGGCCAGCGCGTCCGCCCAGGCCGGGAGCGGGATCCCGCGGCGGCGGCAGGCGATCCAGGCACCGACCGCGCCGAGCGCGATCGCGCCCCAGATACCGAGGCCGCCTTCCCAGATCTTGAAGGCGTCCACCCAGTTCTCACCGTCGCTGAAGTACAGCTGATAGTCGGTGATCACGTGGTAGAGCCTGCCGCCGACCAGGCCGAAGGGCACGGCCCACACGGCGATGTCGGCGACGGTGCCCGCTGTGCCGCCCCGGGCGACCCAGCGCTTGTTGCCGAGCCAGACGGCGACGAAGACACCGATGATGATGCAGAACGCGTAGCCGCGGAGCGGGATCGGGCCGAGCTCGATCACGCCGGTCGACGGGCTGGGAATGAAGGCAAGGTTCATGACGGGGTCGACGCTACCCTGCCGGACGGTCCGTGCGGCAAGCCGTCCGGCAACTTCTGGGTAACGGGACCCCCGGCGGAGCATCCGCCGCCGGAGCGCGTTCCTGGTCCACGACACCTACGACGACGGCGTCGCCCCGACGGTGCCCGGCTTCTTGCCCTTGTTCGCCGCCGCGACCCACTTCTTCAGGTTGGCCACGGAGATCTGCTCGTTCCCCTTCTTCGGGAAGACCGACTCGCCGTTGAGCAGCGCGGTCGGCGTGCCCTCGAACCCGCCCTCGGCGAAGGCCTTGTCGGACTTCTCGACCCAGCTGTCGTGCGTGCCGTCCTCCACACATCTGCGGAAGGCCGGGGTGTCGAGGCCGTCCACCTTGCCGGCCAGCTCGATCAGCTTGCTGTTCTCACCGAAGGCGTCGTCGGTCTCCGCGGGCTGATTGCGGTAGAGGACGTCGTGGTACGGCGCGAACGTGCCGACGTCCTGGGCACAGGCGGCCGCGTTGGCCGCGCGGAGCGATCCACTGCCGCCGAGATTGCCGTCGATGATCGTGGCCAGGTGGTACTCCACCTTGAGCTGCCCGCTGTCCGCGAGCTCCGCGATCGTGTCGCGGAAGGCGTTCTCGAACTGGGCGCAGACCGGGCAGCGAAAGTCCTCCCAGATGGTGAGCGTGGACGGCGCGTCGTCGGCCCCGACCTGGAGGGCGAGTCCGTCCTCCCCCACCGCCCCGGACGGGGTGACGGCGGGCCCGGCCTCGCTGTCCTTGTCGTTCTTGCCGGCGTTGGCGGCGATCACGCCGATCACGGCTGCCAGCGCCAGCACCCCCACCACGGCGGTCGCGACGATCAGCGTGCGGCGCCGGCGCTCGCGCGCCCGCTCCTGCTCACGCTGCTGGACGAGCTGGTCACGCGCGGCTCTTCTTCGGTCTTGGTTCTTCTCGCTCACACCGGGCGAACGAACCGGGGAGGCCCGCGAGCGCCTCCCCGCCTCGATGTTCACCCGTACGGGTGACGAGCGCTGTCAGCGCTTTCGAACGCCTTCGGCCAGTTCGCCCGCAAGCGCGCGGACGGCGGCGAGGCCCGCGGCCTCGTCCGGGGCGTCCAGCATCCGCTTGACGAAGGCCGAGCCGACGATCACTCCGTCGGCGAAGCCCGCGACCTGCCGGGCGTGCTCGGCGGTGGACACGCCGATACCGACGCAGACCGGCAGGTCCGTGGTGGCGCGGGTGCGCCGCACCAGGTCCTGGGCCTGCTCGCCGACCGATTCACGGGTACCGGTGACCCCCATCAACGAGGCGGCGTACACGAAGCCGGAGCCGGCCGCCGTGATGGTGGCGAGACGCGCGTCCCGGCTGCTCGGGGCGACGACGAAGACGGTGGCGAGCCCGTGCTTCTCGGCGTACTCCCTCCACAGCCCGGACTCCTGGACCGGAAGGTCCGGCAGGATGCACCCGGCGCCGCCCGCCTCTGCGAGCTCGGCGGTGAAGCGTTCCACGCCGTACCGGTCGACCGGGTTCCAGTACGTCATGACGAGGATCGGCGCGCCCGTCGCCTCGTGCGTCTCACGGACCGTCCGCATGATGTCGGCGATCTTGAGGCCACCGCGCAGCGCGATGTCGTCGGCGGTCTGGATTACCGGCCCGTCGAGCACCGGGTCGCTGTGCGGGAGTCCCACCTCGATGACGTCGGCGCCGCCCGCGACGGCCGCCTTGACGGCCGCGATGCCGCCGTCGACGCTCGGGAAGCCACCGGGCAGGTAGGCGATGAGCGCCGCCCGGTCCTCGGATGCCGCCTTGGCAAACGTCGATTCGAGAAGCTCTCGGTTGCCGCTCACTTGGTGACCTCTTCCTCTCCGTCGGCCACATCGGCCTCGACGACCGCGTCGGCACCGTCGTACAGCCCGAAGTACCGCGCTGCCGTGTCCATGTCCTTGTCACCGCGGCCGGACAGGTTGATCAGGATCAGCCCGTCCTTGCCGAGCTCCCTGCCGACCTCCAGGGCCCCGGCCAGCGCGTGCGCACTCTCGATGGCCGGGATGATCCCCTCGGTGCGGGAGAGGAGACGCAGCGCCTGCATGGCGGCGTCGTCGGTGACCGCGCGGTACTCGCCGCGGCCGACGTCCTTCAGGTAAGCGTGCTCCGGGCCGATGCCCGGGTAGTCGAGCCCGGCCGAGATCGAGTACGGCTCCGTGATCTGGCCCTCCTCGTCCTGGAGGACGTACGAGCGGGAGCCGTGCAGGATCCCGGGCTCGCCCGCGGTCAGGGTCGCCGCGTGCTCGCCGGTCTCCACACCGTGCCCGGCGGGTTCGCAGCCGATCAGCCGGACGTCCGCGTCCGGGATGAAGGCGTGGAAGAGGCCGATCGCGTTGGAGCCGCCACCGACACAGGCGACCGCAGCGTCCGGCAGCCGACCGGTGCGCTCCAGGATCTGGCGGCGCGCCTCGACGCCGATCACCCGGTGGAAGTCGCGGACCATCGCCGGAAAGGGGTGCGGCCCGGCGACGGTGCCGAAGAGGTAGTGGGTGCGGTCCACATTGGCGACCCAGTCACGGAACGCCTCGTTGATGGCGTCCTTGAGGGTCCTGGAACCGGACTTCACCGCGACGACCTCGGCGCCGAGCATCCGCATCCGCGCCACGTTCAGCGCCTGCCGCTCGGTGTCGATCTCACCCATGTAGATGGTGCACTCGAGGCCGAAGAGCGCACAGGCGGTCGCGGTGGCGACCCCGTGCTGGCCCGCTCCGGTCTCCGCGATGACCCGGGTCTTGCCCATGCGCTTGGTGAGCAGGGCCTGACCGAGCACGTTGTTGATCTTGTGCGAGCCGGTGTGGTTGAGGTCCTCGCGCTTGAGGAAGACGCGGGCACCTCCGGCGTGCTCGGCGAAGCGCGGGACCTCGGTCAGTGCGCTGGGACGGCCGGTGTAGTCGACCATGAGCTGATCGAGTTCGGCGGCGAAGGCCGGATCCGCCTTGGCCTTGTCGTATTCGACGGCCACCTCGTCCACGGCGGCGACCAGGGCCTCCGGGATGAACTTGCCACCGAACGCGCCGAAATAGCCTTCGGCGCTGGGGATCAGACCCTCGGGGTCCGGAATGAAGAAGTCGGACGACATGCGACGTGCTCCTCGAATCACAAACGGGTGATGTCACCGTATGCGCCGTGAGCTGAGCGCCACGCCGGCCGGTGGACGGTCGGTGCGGTGGGACGCGCGGGGCTCGCTACGGCGCGGACCCCGTGCGCCATCGCATGCCGTTGACCTGTCCCGGCTCGTCGCCGATCACGTAGCGCACGCGCCGCCCCCGCACACGCCGGGCGGGGGCGCGGCAGCCGCGGGGGCGGCAGCCGCGCGCCAGCGGCGCGTGCGGGTCCCGGACGGCCACGGCCCCGGCGGGACGCAGGCCCGGCCGTATGCGGGACGCGGGACGGTCGGCGGTCATGGGGCGGGTGTCAGCCCCGTCCGTGCCGGAGCGCGGGGTGGGCACCGGCGGCGACCAGGTCGGCGACGGCGGCCCGGGGGGCGCGGCCGGTGACCAGGGACTCACCGACGAGCACCGCGTCCGCGCCGGCGTTGGCGTAGGCGATGAGGTCGTGCGGGCCTCGGACGCCGGACTCGGCGACCTTGACGATGTGGCCGGGGATCTCGGGGGCGACGCGTTCGAAGGTGGAACGGTCGACCTTGAGGTCCTTGAGGTTGCGCGCGTTGACACCGATGATCTTCGCCCCGGCGTCCACGGCACGCTCCGCCTCCTCCTCGTCGTGCGCCTCGACGAGCGGCGTGAGGCCGATCGACTCGGCGCGCTCGATCAGCGAGACCAGGGCTTCCTGGTCGAGGGCGGCGACGATCAGCAGCACGAGGTCGGCGCCGTAGGCCCGGGCCTCCCACAGCTGGTACGAGGTGACGATGAAGTCCTTGCGCAGGACCGGGATGGCGACCTTGGCGCGGACGGCCTCCAGGTCGGCGAGCGAGCCGCCGAAGCGGCGCTCCTCGGTGAGGACCGAGATGACGGATGCCCCGCCGGCCTCGTAGTCCGCGGCGAGCGCGGCCGGGTCGGCGATGGCGGCAAGGGCCCCCTTGGAGGGGCTGGAACGCTTGACCTCGCAGATGACGGTCACACCCTCGCCGCGCAGGGCGGCGACTCCGTCCTTGGCCTGGGGAGCGCGCGCGGCGCGTTCCTTGAGCTCGTCGAGGCTGACGCGCGCCTGCCGCTCCGCGAGGTCGGCGCGAACGCCGTCAATGATCTCGTCGAGCACACTCACGCGAGCGGCCCCCTTCCGAAGCGGTAACAGGTACAGGATCAACCCTTTCGATGGTATCCGCAGGAGGGCTCATGGCTCGCATCCGGCGTCCTCGCGTCCCAGTACCTGGTCATTCACGGCGCCAGCGCCGAGCCGACGGGCAGGTTCCTGACCACGGAGAACACCAGCAGCACCGCGCCGATGCCCCACCAGTAGACGGGCGCGACACCGATCCGCAGGGGCCTGCCCCGGCTCGCGCGGACCGTCCAGAGCAGCCAGACCACGGCGAACACGGCGAAGCCGACGACGGCCAGCGCGTTGGAGCCGAGCGCGGTGGCGACATCTCCGTGGGCGAAGGCGTGGGCGCTGCGCAGCCCGCCGCATCCGGGGCAGAGCAGTCCGGTGAACCGGAGCATGGGGCAGACCGGGTAGTGCCCGGCCTCGTTGGGGTCGACCGCGGCGACGTAGCCGAAGGCTCCGCCGACGCCGGCCATGACCCCGAGGGGACCTGCGAGCCGACGGAGCCGGGAGACGGGAGCGGGGGCCGGCCCGAGCCCGGGGCCGGGTACGGGTGCCGGGTCCGGGGCGGCGGCTGCGGGAGAGGCTGAGGCGTCCACGCGCCGATTGTCCCCGCTCACGCGAAAAGCCGCAGCCCGGCCCGGGCTGTGGCCCGCGTCGGGTCCTGGAACGGACTCGGCCTGGTCGTCCACTTACTGCACGGCATCCGGCCTGTCCATGGCACGGGCCAGGCTCGCGGGGCGCATGTCCGTCCAGTTCTCCTCGATGAAGGAAAGACAGGCGTCCCGGGAACCGGCTGGATGTGCCACGCGCCACCCATCGGGCACCAGTACGAACTCGGGCCAGAGTGCATGCTGGTTCTCCTCGTTCACCAGGACGAGAAACGTGCCGTTCGGGTCGTCGAAGGGATTCGACATGCTGTTCCACTCCGTGGTTGTCGTGAGGCTCGCGCGGCTCGGACGCCGGACGAGTCAGGTGGGAAGCGGCGCCATGCCGGTACCGGTCTCCCTCGGTCACTGCTCGGAGCCGCATCACGCGGTCGCGCCGGCGGGACACGTCGGTACAGGCTGCACCGGGCGACCGCCTCGGGCCAGGAAGCGCCGGGCGTACCGCTGACGCGGAAGAGAGACGACCGTGAGTCGGCGCGCGGCATGGTCAACGGGGCGTGCTGTCGTCCGGTGCGGTGATGTCGGCGCAGGTGCCGGCCGGGCTCTTGTCCCTGGCGAGGAAAATGGTCTGCGCCATCATCCGGTACCCGGACATCTCCTCCCGCAGGGTCTCGATGGACTCCTCCGGGTGCACCGAGTCGATCACCGCGTGCGGGCCCACCGCGTTGAACTGGTGCGAGACGCCGCGCGGTATCTGCATGTCGACCCAGGAGTTCGGCGGCACGATCACGTTGTGCCGGTCCCGGTGCACCCCGGCGGGTGTGTCGGGCAGTACGTCGGTGAAGGTGTCCAGCGACCCGGTCCAGCCCGGCGCCGCGGAACGCACGGTGACCGGGGACAGGCTGGAGACCCGGATCGTGGTCTCCGGGCCGGTCATCATGCGGACGAACCGCAGCCCGGTGTGCAGGTGCATGCGCGAGCAGATGCCGCGTTCGGTGGTGTCGTAGAAGTCCATCAGGTAGCGGTCGGCGAAGTACCCCTCGAAGGGGGGCTCCAGCATGTAGACGTCCCCTTCCTCGAACTCCTGCGCCTGCTTGAGACGGCCGGCCGGCGTGGGGTGCGCCCGCTCCTCGCGGTGCGCCGACCGGACCAGACCGGCGAGGGCCTCGACCACGGTCAGGGCGACGTCCGGCGGCAGTTGCACCACCGGGGTCAGCCGGTTGCGGCCGGGGTCCTGGTGCCGCCGGAGGTCGAGGATCTCGTCCTCGTGGTCGGGGGACTGCTTCATACGGCCGGTCGTCTGGGTGGTCTCGTGGCTCATCCGGTCGCTCCCGCGTGCTCGTTCGGTTCGGAATCAGGGCTCGGTCGATTCGGGGTCGGGCCGCCGTGCCCACAGCACGCCGCCCAGGTCGTGGCGCCCGGCACGCAGCACCGAGCAGCCCGTGGTCGGGTATCCGCTGCGGCGCAGCCGGGTCAGCCACGCCCAGCGGTCCGCCCGACCGCCCTCGCCGTCCAGAAAGGACAGCAGCGGGCCCAGCGGCCAGACGGGGCCGTCGGCCGCCGGCCCGTGCGGGAGCACGAGCAGCGGACCGTCGCCGAAGCGGGTTTCGGTCCCCCACGGCACCGGCGGCCCGTCGAACCCGTGACGGGCCGCCACGTCCGCGGCGAGTTCGGTGTGGATCGCCAGGGGCCACTCGGTGAGCAGCGTCCGCCGCCAACGGGCCCTGGCCGGCGACAGTTCCGTGTCGTCCGCGTCGTGCCAGTGCTCCCGCAGGAAGTCGAAGGCGCCGAAGACGGCCTCCTCCTCGCCTCCGCGGGGACGGTCGTCGGCCTGCGCGGCCAGCGCGCGCAGGGCCGGGTCCTCGGCGCCCGAGCGCAGCAGGTCGTGCGCGGTGGCCGCGGCGTAGCGCAGCAGGCGTTCGTACCGTGCGGGGGCCAGCCGCCGCGCGCTGAGGACCCGGCCCATCGCCCTGCGCTGCGGCTTGCCGGTGGACGTCGCCCGGAAGCCGCCGAACTGGACCGCCGCCGGGCGCAGCGACGTCCGCTCGTAGAGGTCACGTACGGCGGCGACCGGCTGCTCCGTGGCGACCAGCCCGAAGTCCTGGCCGAGCGTGGGCTCGTCCACCGCGACCGCCGCGAACCGGCCGGTGAGGCCCGCCCGGCGCCAGCTGTGTTCGACGTCGAGTGGGTAGTACTTCTCCCCGCCCCGGTTGACACGCTCACCGGCGCGGCCGCGCAGCACCAGCAGGCCGTCGCGCAGTTCGCCCAGGTCGCCGGTGCGCATCCAGCCGTCCTCGGTGACCGTGGCGGCGGTGGTGCGGCGGTCCTGCCAGTAACCGGTCATCAGGTCCGGCGTCCTGATCCACACCTCGCCGGACTCCAGCCGCAGTTCGGTGTCCGGCAGCGGTGCCCCGACCGGGGGCGTGTGCTCCAGGTACTGGTCGCGGAACTCGGCGTCGTCGAGCCGGGGCATGGTGAAGCTGAAGTTGACCGCCTCGGTCAGACCGTAGCCCTGCCGCAGGCGCGGACCGTACCGTCGGTGGAAACGGCGGGCGAGGTCGCTGGTCAGCGGGGCGGCCGCGGTGATCAGATACTCCAGGCCATCCGGCCAGTCGGGCCCGGCCTCCAGCAGGTCCGCCAGCAGGACGGGCACGATGGAGGCGGTCCTGGCCCCGGCGGCGTCCAGCGCGGCGAAGTAGCCGGCCGGGTCGAAGGCGGCCTGAAGGGTCAGCGGAGCGCCGCTGAGGTGGGTGCCGATCAGCGACATGACGAGCGCGTTGCAGTGGTACAGCGGCAGGCAGGTCCCGTGCGGGCGGTCCGGTGCCAGTCCGTGCAGTGCCGCGGTCTTCGCGGCGTTGCCCCGTACCGCCGACCGGCTGAGCATGACCCCTTTCTGCGGGCCGGTGGAGCCCGAGGTGAACATGATGAGGGCGAGGTCGTCCGGGACCGTGTTCCGGTGCACGTCGGGCAGGCCGGTGCGGTGCAGGCCGTGGACGTCGACCGTGGCCGTCGCGGAGACGCGCTCGGCGATGCCCGTCACCTCCCGGTCGGTGGCGCGCGGGTGCAGCGGGACCGCGACGAGACCCGTGTCGAAGCAGGTGAGCAGGACGTCCGCCAGGTGGGGGCCGTTGGGCAGCCGGATCACCACCCGTGCGCCCGTGGGCAGTTCGGCCAGGGAGCCGGAACCGGCTCCGGTGCCGGCGCTCGTGCCGGTGCCGGTCAACGCAGCCTCCTCAGCAGGTCACGGAGCTGGACTCCGATGTCGTCCACGTGCTGCGGCTGCATCACCTGGTGGTGGCGCGCCGCGACGTGACCGACCGTCAGGTCGCCGCCGACGTGGGGCCGCCACAGTTCGTAATGCGGTACGCGGCGCGGCGCGTCCGCACCCGCCTCGATGTACGTGGTGTCGCCCGGGTAGCGCGGCGGCCGGTAGGCCCGCGCGAGCTGGTCGTTGTGGCGCGACACCGTGATGACACGGTCGATGTCGTCCGGGGTGAACCGGGCGAACAGACTCCCTTCGCGGTGCAGCAGGGCCGAGACGGTCTCGAAGTCGAGGTCGGCGGCGGTGAACCGCCGGTCGTCGAGGCCCGCGGCCGTCAGCAGCACCCTCAGGACGCGCCGGTCGTCGACGGGCTCCTCCGGTCCGGCCGCGGCGCCGGTGAGCGTGTCCACCAGGAACAGGGCCCCGGCCGGCTCGCCGAGTTCGCGCAGCCGCACCGCCATCGCGTGCGCCACGAGTCCGCCGAAGGACCAGCCGACCAGGTGGTACGGGCCGCCGGGGCGGACCGACCGCAGCAACTCCAGGTACCGCTCGGCCATCGCCTCCACGGTGCCGGGCAGATCCGCCACCCCGCCGGGCCCCTCGGCCTGGATGCCGTACACCGGGTGGTCGCGGTCGATGTGCCGCAGCAGCCCCGAGTACAGCCAGCTGATCCCGCTGAGCGGATGGAGGCAGAACACCGGTGCCGCCGGGCCGCCGGTACGGAAGGGTACGAGGTGCGCGGGTGCGTCCTGCGACGGTGCGCGGTCCAGGAGCCGGGTCAGCGCGGCGGGGGTGGCCGCCTCGAAGACGTTCCGGATCGTGGGTTCCAGTCCGAGCACGGTCCGCACCCGGTCGGTCAGCCGGGCCGCCAGGAGCGAGTGCCCGCCCAGTTCGAAGAAGTGGTCACCGGGGCCGACCCGGGGCACGTCCAGCACCTCGGCGAAGAGTGCGCACATCAGGTGCTCGCGCAGGTTCTCCGGCGGTGGCGAGTCGCCCGCGGCGGCCCAGTCCGGTTCGGGCAGCCGGTCGCGCAGCAGCTTCCCGTTGGCGCTGAGGGGGAGCCGGTCCAGCGCGAGCAGGCGGCTGGGCACCATGTAGTCCGGCAGGTGCCGGGCCAGATGCGCGCCCACCGAGTGCAGGTCGGCGCCCGAGGGTACGACGTAGCCGACCAGCCTGCGGTCGTCGGTGCCGCGGTCGTGCACGGCCACCGCGGCCGCGTCGACGTCCTCGTGGCGGGTGAGCACGGCCTCGATCTCACCCGGCTCGACGCGGTGACCGCGGATCTTCACCTGGTCGTCGGTCCGGCCGTGGAAGCGCAGGATCCCCTCGGCGGTCCAGGACGCGAGGTCGCCGGTGCGGTACATCCGCTGCCCCGCCGGGCCGAACGGATCGGGGACGAAGCGGGTCGCGGTCAGCGCCGGTCGGTGCAGATAGCCCGTGGCCACGCCCGCCCCGGCCACGTACAGCTCGCCGGTCACGCCCGGCGGCACCGGTCGCAGCCCGGCGTCCAGCACGTAACACCGGGTGTTCCACAGCGGACGCCCGAGCGGCACCGTGGCCGCCGTCGTCCGGCCGGTGACCGGGTGGGCGGTGGACCAGACCGTGGTCTCGGTCGGGCCGTAGCAGGCCAGCAGCGACTCGGTGAGACCGGTCAGCTCCCCGGCCGGTTCCGCCGGTACGGCCTCGCCGCCGACGACCGCGCGAACGTGCCGCAGCCGGTCCGGGCGCCGGGCCGCGAGTGCCTGCCACAGCGACGGGGTCGCCTGCATCACGGTGACCCGGTGCTTGTCGAGCAGGGCGGACAGCTCGTCGGGGTCCCGCAGCGCTTCCTGGTCGGCGAGCACGATCGCGGCACCGGTGACCAGCGGGATATACAGCTCGGGCACGGACATGTCGAAGCTCGCGGGCGCGGCGGCCAGCACACGGTCGTCCCCGCCGACCGCCAGCCTCTCGCGCAGGGCGAGCACCAGGTTCGTCAGCGCGCTGTGGGGCACGACGACGCCCTTCGGCCGGCCGGTGGAGCCCGAGGTGTACGTCACGTACGCCGTGTTCGCGGGCACGGGCGCCGGTTCCTCCGGTCCGGCGGTGACGGTGAGTCCGTCGTCATGGTGGAGCACCAGCAGGGGGCGGGCGTCCGCCAGCAGGGCCGCGATCCGCCGCGGCGGCAGCGCGGGGTCGACGGGCAGGTAGGCGGCGCCCACCGACTGGACCGCGAGGAGGGCGGCGGGCAGGTCGGGGTTCCGTCGGAGTTGCAGGGCGATCAGGCTGCCGGGGCCGGCCCCGCGGGTGCGGAGCTCCGCCGCGATGCGGTCCGCCCGTGCGGACAGCTCCCGATAGGTGAGCCCGGTGTCCCCGTGCCGTACGGCCGGTGCGTCGGGAGTACGGAGCGCCTGTGCCGCGAACAGGTCGGCCACGGTGGTGTCGGGCACGTCGTGGGCGGTGGCGTTCCATCGCACGGTCAGCTGCTCGTACTCACCGGGGACGAGGACCGGGAGATCGGCGATCCGGCGGTGCGGTTCCGCCGCCACCGCGTGCAGCAGCCGTTGCAGCCGCGCGAGCAGCAGGCGGGCTGAAGCGGGGGTGAACAGTTCGGAGTCGTACTCCAACAGGCCCTCGACACCGGCTTCCGTCCCGTGGTCCGTGTGCCGCTGACGCAGGCTGAACAGCAGGTCCATGCGGGAGGCGCCGCCGTGCGAGGCGACCGGCTCGACCCGCAGCCCGGGCAGGTCGAAGTCGGCGGACGGAGTGTCCTGGAAGGCCAGCATCACCTGGAAGACGGGGTGGGCGGAGAGTGAGCGGGGCGGGTTGATCGCCTCGACCACCTGCTCGAACGGCACCTCCTGGTGGGCGAAGGCGTCGAGGTCGGTGGTGCGGACGCGCTCCAGCAGTTCGGTGAACATCGGGCTGCCCTTGAGGTCGGTACGCAGCACCACCGTGTTGACAAAGCAGCCCACGGTCTCGTGCAGCGACGCGTCGTGGCGCCCTGCCACGGGTGTGCCGACGGGGATGTCCTCCCCGGCGCCGAGCCGTGACAGCAGGGTCGCGATCGTGGCGTGCACCACCATGAACAGGCTGGTCCCGGTGGACCGGGCGAGCCGGGTCAGCCGCGTGTGCAGCCCGGCGTCCAGCGAGAACTCGACGGTCTCTCCGCGGTGCGCGGACACCGGCGGCCGGGCGTGGTCGGTCGGCAGCGGCAGCACCTCCGGGACGCCGCGCAGCGTTTCCGTCCAGTACGCGAGTTCGTCGCCGAGGTCGCGTCCGCGCTGCCAGAGCGCGTAGTCGGCGTACTGCACGAGCGGGTTGGCCCACTGCGGGGCCCCGCCCGCGACGCGCGCCCGGTAGGCGGTGGACAGGTCGCGGGCCAGGGGAGCCAGTGACCAGCCGTCCGCGGCGATGTGGTGCAGCAGGATCAGCAGGACGTGCTGTTCGGGCGCCGTCTCGCAGAGCAGGACCCGGACCGGGAGTTCGGTCGCGAGGTCGAAGACGTGCGCGGCCGCGTCGGCGAGCAGGCCGGGCAGCTCGGCCTCCGAGGCGGTCACCACCTCGAACGGCAACTCCTGCGCCGAACCGACGCACTGGTAGGGCTCGCCGTCGGACTCGGTGACGGTGGTGCGCAGACTCTCGTGCCGGACGAGCACGTCACCGAGGGCCGCGCGCAGGTGCCCGGCCGACAGGGGACCGGTCAGCCGGAGTGCGAAAGACATGTTGTAGACGGAGTTGGGCCCGGCGAAGCGGCTGAAGAACCACAGCCTGCGCTGCGCGGGGGAGAGCGGGATGCGCTCAGGGCGCGCGGACACGACGAACCGGCCGCGCGGCGCGCCGGCCACCGGTTCCGGCAGGCGCCGCGCCAGGTCGGCGACGACGGGCGCGTCGAACAGGGTGCGGATGCTCAACTCGCGGCCGGTCTCCGCGCGCACCCGGTTGATCAGCCGGGTGGCCAGCAGCGAATGTCCGCCCAGATCGAAGAAACTGTCCTCCGCGCCGACCTCGGGGACCCCCAGCGTCTCGGCGAACAGCGCACACAGGAGCCGTTCCCGCTCGTCGGCGGGCGGGCGGCTCACCGGCAGCGCGGTCTCCGGTCGCGGCAGGGCCCCGCGGTCCAGCTTGCCGTTGACGGTCAGCGGGATCTCGTCGACCGGCAGGACGAACGCGGGCACCATGTGCGCGGGCAGTACCGTCCGGGCGTACTCGCGCAGCTCGGCGGGCGTCGTCCCCCCAGCGGTCACGGCGTAGCAGAGCAGTCGCCCGCCGTCGGGGTCCGTGTCGTCGGCGAGCACCACGGCACGCGCCACGGCGGGGTGCCGTTCGAGGACCCGCTCGATCTCCCCGGGCTCGATCCGGTAGCCGCGGATCTTCACCTGCTGGTCCGTGCGGCCCAGGTACTCGAGCCGGCCGTCGGCCCGCCGCCGCGCGAGGTCCCCGGAACGGTACATCCGGGCCCCGGGCGCGCCGAACGGGTCGGCGACGAAACGGCTCGCGGTGAGCCCGGGCCGTTCCAGGTACCCCCGTGTCACTCCGGGGCCCGCCACGTAGATCTCGCCGGGGCAGCCGGGCGGGACCGGCCGCAGCGCGTGGTTCAGCAGGTGCAGGCGCAGATCGGGCAGCGCGGTGCCGACGACGCCGGCGGTCTCGTCCGGATCGGTCAGCTCGGCGTAGGTCGCGTGCACGGTGGTCTCGGTGATCCCGTACATGTTGACGAGCCTCGGACGGCCGGGGCCGTGCCAGGAGCGGACACGTGACAGCTCCAGCGCCTCACCGGCGAACACGACGACCCGCAGGGCGGGCAGCCCGCCCGGTTCCGCCTCCGCCTCGGCCCGCATGAGCTGGTAGAACGCCGAAGGGGTCTGGCTCAGCGCGGTGACCCGCTCCCGGGACAGCAGTGCCAGCAGCTCCCGTGGCGACCTGGCGACGTCGTCCGGTACGACCACCAGGCGGCCGCCACGGCCCAGCGCCGTCCAGAGTTCCCACACCGAGACGTCGAAGGCGTACGAGTGGAACAACGTGTGCACGTCGTCATCACCGAAAGCGAACCGGACGTCGGTCACCGTGAGCAGTCGCACGACATTGTGGTGCGACACCACGACGCCTTTGGGGACCCCGGTGGACCCGGACGTGTAGATCACGTAGGCGACGCTGTGCGGGTCCACGGCCAGGCCGAGGTCGTCGGCCGGGTGGGAGGCGGCCGGGTCGGTGCCGTCGAGCACGATCTGGGGGTGCGGCACCGCGAGCGGGGTGCTGGTCACGACGAGCACGGGTTCGGCGGTGGTCAGCACCTGCCGTATCCGCTCCTCGGGGTGCGCCGGGTCCAGGGGCAGATAGCCGGCCCCCGACTTCAGTACGGCCAGCACCGCGACCACCAGATCGGCGGAACGTTCCAGCACGAGGGCCACCAGACGTTCCGGCCCGGCCCCGCGCGCGACGAGGAGCCGGGCCAGGCGGTTCGCCCGCGCGTTGAGCTCCTGGTACGACAGCATGGTGTCCTCGCAGGTGAGAGCCGGTGCCGTCGGCCGCCGGCGTACCTGCGCCTCGAACAGTGCGGGCAGGGAGCCAGAGGCGGGCTCCCCTGCGGCGTCCGCCGGGGAGCCCGCCGGGGTGTCCGCCGGAGTCTCCCGCTCGTCGGGCAGCAGCAGGTCGAGCTGCCCCAGCCGCGCGTCGGGACGCTCGGTGATCCGGTCGAGCAGCGCGCCGAGACGGTCGAGCAGACGACGGGCCGCATCCTCCTCGAACAGGTCTGTGCTGTGATCCAGATCCAGCCGCAACCGGTCGCCCGGTACGGCGATCAACGTCAGCGGGTAGTGCGTGCCGTCCCGGCCCTGCACGTCCCGGAGCTCCAGACCGGGCACGAGAGCGCGCAGTCCGTCCTCGTCGACCGGGTAGTTCTCGAACACCACGACCGTGTCGAACAGTTCGGCATGTCCGGCGATCGACTGCAGCCGCGTCAGGTCGGCGTGCTGGTGGTCCAGCAGGGACAGCTGCTGGGCGCGCAGCTCCGCGAGGGACTCGGCGACCGACCGGTGCGGATCGAGACGGACCCGCACGGGGATGGTGTTGATCAGCAGGCCGACGATGTGCTCCGCGCCCGGCAGCTCCGCCGGGCGGCCGGAGACCGTCGCGCCGAAGACCACGTCGTCCCGCCCGGTCAGGGCACCCAGTAGGACCGCCCACGCCAGTTGCACGACGACGTTGGCGGTCAGCCCGTACCGCCGCGCCACGGCATCGACCCGCACGCTCGTGGCCTCGTCCAGCTCGGCCGTGAGCCGGTTCCGGGCCGCGGCCGAACCGCGCCGTCCCGGCCCGCCGACCAGCGTCGGACCGTCCAGGCAGGACAGCAGTGCGCGCCAGGCGGCCTCGTCCGCACGGGAGTCCCTCGTGGACAGCCAGTCGAGGAAGTCGCGGTACGGCGTCGCGGGCGGGAGCGCGTGACCGGCGTAGAGCGCGAACAGCTCCTTGACCAGGATCGGCATGGACCAGCCGTCCAGCAGGAGGTGGTGCGTGGTCAGCACGAAGGTGTGCCGCTCGCCGGCCCGGCGCAGCAGGGCCGCGCGGACCAGGGGAGGGGTGGCGAGGTCGAAGCGCCGCCTGCGGTCGGACTCCAGGAATCGTTCGAGGTCCTCGTGCGCGGGCAGCTCCTGCCACTCCACGGTGGCGTCGGGGACGACGACCTGTACGGGACGGCCTGACGGGCTCTGCCGGATGCCCGCGGACAGCTGGGGATGGCGCCGCAACAGGCGGTGGAGCGCGTCGCGGAGCGCCGCGGGGTCCAGCGCCCCGCCGAGTTCGAAGACGAACTGGACGAGGTAGGGGTCGGCGCCGTCGTGGTCGTAGAGGGAATGGAACAGCAGCCCCTGTGCCAGCGGGGGCAGGGGCAGTTCACCGGTCGCCCGGGCGCGGGCCCGGTGCGCCAGCGCCTCCAGCACGTCGAACCACCGCCGCGCGAGGTCGGCGACCCGTGCGTCGCCGAGCAGTCCGCCCGGCCAGGACCAGTTCGCCACCAGCCGGGGGCCGTCCGGGGAATCGGTGATCACCGCGTCCAGTTCCACGATGTGACTCATCGCCAGTCCGCCCCCGGTGGGCGCCCCGACCACCGTGGCATCGGCGCGCACCGCCCAGTCCTCGTTCCCGCCCACGTCGAAACGGCCCAGGTAGTTGAACGCGAACTGCGGTGACGGACGGGCTGCCAGCACCGGCCCGCTCTGCGGGTTGAGGTGGCGCAGCAGACCGTGGGCGAGGCCCACGCGCGAGGCGTCCCGCACGCAGGACCGCACCATGGCCACCGCGCCGTCCAGCGCGGTCGGGTCGGTACGGGCGTCCGCCCAGGAGCACCCGGGATCGAGCACCACAGGGAACAGGGTGGTGAACCAGCCGACCGTACGGGACAGGTCCAGGCCGGCGGCGAACTCCTCACGCCCGTGGCCTTCGAGGTCCACCAGGAGCGTGTCCGGTCCCTCCCGCCAGTCGGCGGCGGCCAGGGCGAACGCGGTCAGCAGCAGTTCGTGCACCGAGCAGTCGAAGGCCGCGGCCGCGTCGGTCACCAGACGCTCGGTGAGCGGGCCGGGCAGGGTGACGGAGTGCCAGAGGCGGGTGTCCTCGGTGTCCACCGCGCCGTCCGGCGCACGGCCGGCGACCGGGAGGTCCTCGGGCGCCACCCGCCACCGGGGGAACTCCTCGAGCACGGACGGGTGATGCGCGTGCTGGACCAGTGCTCTCGCCCACTGGGGGAAGGGAGTTCCGGTCGGTTGCAGCCGGGGGGTGCGCCCCCGCCGTACGGCTTCCCAGGCGGCCCGCAGATCGTCCTGAATGATGCGCCAGGAGACGCCGTCGACGCCGAGATGGTGCACCGTGAGGGTGAGTTCGCCCTGCTCCGCCGGTCCGGCGTCCCGCCAGTCGGCGTGCACAGTCCGCCCGCGCTCGGGGGTGAGCACCGCGTCCGGGTGGTTCAGCTCCACCGTGGCGTGGGGCAGCACCTCCAGTGCCCACAGCCCGTCCACGACGGTCAGCGAGAGCCGCAGCATGCCGTGGTGGTCGACGAGCGCCTGCACCACCGCGCGCACCTGCGCTTCGGTCATGCCCGCCGGAGTGCGCACCGTCAAGGACTGCACGAAGCCGTCGATCGGCCCGCCGCGCTCGCGCAGCCAGTGCATGATGGGTGTCAAGGGCACCGTGGGGTCGTCCGGGTCACCCAGCGCGATCCGGTGCCCCGGAGTCCTCCCCGCGTCCACGCCGACGGCATCGGCCAGGGCGGAGACGGTGGGCGTGCGGAACACGTCCGGCGTGGTGATGGCCAGACCGGCCCGCTGCGCCGCGCCGGCGAGCTGGATCGCCTTGATGCTGTCGCCGCCGAGCTGGAAGAAGTCCCTGTCGAGCGGGACGGTCTCCAGCCCGAGGACCTGGCCGAACAGCTCGGCCAGCCGGTGCTCGGCGGGAGTGCGGGGAGCACCGGCCACGTCCGGGCTTCCGGTGTCCGGGGCGTTCCCGGTGCCGGCGTCCCCGGTGTCCGGCGCGGGCAGCGCGGCCCGGTCGAGCTTGCCGTTGCGGGTCAGCGGCAGCCGGTCCACCTCCACCACGGCCGACGGCACCATGTACGGGGGCAGCCGGTCCGCCACCGCGTCGAGCAGCGGTGCCGTGTCACCGGATGTGGCCACGTAAGCCACCAGCCGCCGTACTCCCGGCCGGTCCTCCCGCAGGACCGTCGCGGCCTGCCGCACCCCGGGCTCGGCCAGCAGCGCGGCGTCCACTTCCCCCGGTTCGATCCGGAAGCCGCGCAGCTTGACCTGCCCGTCGGCGCGTCCGACGAACTCCAGACGCCCGTCGCGGTTCCAGCGAGCCAGGTCGCCCGTACGGTAGACACGTGCGCCCGGCGGGCCGGACGGATCGGGCACGAAGCGCTCGGCGGTCGCGGCCGCCCGGCCGAGGTAGCCGCGGGAGAGGCCGGCACCTCCGAGGTACAACTCCCCCACCACACCGGGCGGTACCGGCCGCAACGCGTCGTCGAGCAGCAGCACCCGCTTGCCGTCCAGCGGAGCCCCGATGGGAACGGAACCGTTGTCCTCGCCAATGTCCTCGGCGGCGACGGCGAACCTGGTCGCGAAGACCGTGGTCTCGGTCGGCCCGTACCCGTTGACGACGGTCAGCTCCGGCAGCGCGGACCGCACGGCGCGCACCGCCGCAGGCGACACGACGTCCCCGCCCGTCCAGATCTGGCGCAGGCCACCGAAGCAGGCGGGATCGTCCGTGGCGATCGCGTTGAACAGCCCGGCGGTCAACCACAGGCCGGTGACACCTGTGTCTGCGGTGATCCGGGACAACCCGGCCGGGTCCAGCCGCCCCGGTGGGGCGACGACCACCTCGCCACCTGTCAGCAACGGCACCCACAGTTCGAGGTTGAACGCGTCGAAGGCGTGTGGTGAGTGCAGCAGTACCCGGTCCGTGCCGCCCTCGGCCCACCACCGGTCGGCGGCGAGCCCGGCGAGGTTGCCCTGGGTGATCGCGACCCCCTTGGGCCGCCCCGTGGACCCGGAGGTCGACATGACGCACGCCAGCGTCTCCGCCGTGACCCGCGGCCGAGGCGGCACGGCGTCTCCGGTGTCACACGCGTGCACGTCCAGCTGCCGCACGCCGAGGTCACGCGCCCGCGCGACGATCGGGTCACCCCCGGTCCCCCCGTCGGTGAGCAGCAGCCGGGCTCCCGCGTCGGACAGTACGGCTTCCTGCCGGACGAGCGCGTCGTCCCGTTGCAGGGGGACGTAGGCCGCGCCGGCCTTCACCACACCGAGCGCCGCGACGACCAGGTCCACCGACCGGTCGAGCAGCAGCGCGACGGTCCGCTCCGGTCCCGCGCCGGCCGCCGCGAGTTCGGCGGCCAGTGCCGTACTGCACGTGTCGAGTTCGCGGTAGGTGAGCCGCTCACCGGTCGCGACCGAGCGCACCGCGTACGCGTCGGGGAAGCGGCGCACCTGTTCGGTGAACCGGTCGACGGCCGTACCGGTGGGCGGGGCGGACGTGCGGTGGCCGGTGCCCAGCGCCGCGCTGAGCCGGCGTTCGCTCGCGGTCGTCGCCGCCAGCCGCGCCAGAGGGGTGCCCCGTTCCGCTTCCGTTACCTGCCACAGCACATGGAGGAAGCGGTCGGCGACGTCGCGCAGCAACTCCTCGCCGTGATTGGCGGGGTTGGCGTCGAAGTCGAGACGCAGCCCGCCGTCACCGCGGTCGTACGCGACGATCGAGAGGTCCTCCGACGGCGGAGCCTGCAGATTGTGGACGGTCGCCGTCACGCGGCCGAACCGCAGCGGCCGGTCGAAGCGCTGGATGTTGAGCACGGGACCGAAGAACCTCCGGCCGTCCTCGGGGTGTCCCAGGTCACGCCGCAGGTGCTCACCCCGGTACCGCTGGTGCCGGCGCACCAGCCGCAGTTCCTCGGCGACCTGGTCGAGAAGCCCGCCGACGGTGGCCGCAGGATCGACGTGCAGCCGCAGCGGGAGGACGTTGGCCGTCATCGCGGGCACGGTCCGGGCGAGTTCGGGCGGACGGCCGGCGACCGGCAGGCTCAGCACGACGTCGCGGCTGCCGGTCACCGCGTGCAGACAGGACGCGGTCACCGCGGTGAGCAGCCGGGTCCAGCGGTGCCCGAGCCGCTGCGCACCGGTCCGCACCCTCGCGAATTCCTCCTGGGACAGCACCCTGGTCACCCGCAGCGAACGGTCCGAGGCCGGGACGGGATGCGTACCCAGGCTCAGGAAGTCCGGGCGCCCGTCCAGCCGGTCCCGCCACCAGTCCCGGTCCGCGGCGTGTTCGGCGGCGTTCCGGTAAGCGGCCTCGGCGTGTACCAGGGGACCGAGTCCGCTCCAGCCGCTCCCTGGAACGGCACGGCCGTCGTGCAGACAGCTGTAGACCTCGGCGACGCGCTCGGCGAACAACGCCATGCCCGCGCCGTCCAGAGCGATGTGGTGAATGCGGTGGAACACCAGCGAGCGGTCGTCGGCGACGCGCAGCACGGCCCCGTGGAACAACGGTCCGTCGTCGATGCCCCCGGCCGCGTCCACGTCGGCCTGCATCCACTCCAGCGCGGCGGCGTCCGGATCGGGCGCTCCCCGGAGGTCGACCACCTCGGTGGTGTGCTCGTGACTGTCCGGCAGGAGCCGCGGCACGGGCGAGAGATCCGTCGTCCCGGAGATGCGGACGTTGACCGCCTCGCAGTCGGCCGCGGCCCTGGTGACCGCGGCGGCCAGGAGACCCGTGTCGACGGCACCGTCCAGGACGAGGTACTCCGCCTGCTGATAGGCGCCGGGCCGACTGAGTCCGGCGCGCTCCGCGAGCCAGACCCCGAGCTGAGCGTCGGAAAGGTGCAGGAAGGGGCCGTTTTCGGGCATGAGAACAGGCATCCTTGTCGGTCATGCCGGCATGCGCCGACGACTGCCGTCGGATGTGGCGGGTCGGTAACAGGAATTGACCTTTCCATCGAAACACGGAAGGCAATGAAGAAGTAAAGGATTGGCAATATGATCAATGTCACGATTGCGTGACGCAGCGTCAGCGCTGCTGCTGAGCACGGCATCACGTCGGGACCTCTGGAAGACTCACGAGGATCTCGGGGCCCGGACTCCTTGGTGTGGTGACGGGGGGAAACGGGCCGGGGAGACGGTCGGGCCGGGTGTGTGGGAGAACTGCCGGGAGTCGATCCCTGCCGAGCATGTGTTCGCGTTCCTGGCCGAGCACCGTGGTGCGCTGCTTCCCGCGGACTTGTTCGCGGACGTGCACCCCTCGGCGAACGGGCGGCCGAGGATGGCGCCGCAGATCCCGGCCCGGCGGTCACGCTGCAAGCCCTGCGCGGGCTGTCCGGCCTTGAGGTGGTCCAGGAACCGGCTACAAGGCTCGCCTCGCCGTCGAGCCAAAGACGGGGTGTACACCGCCGTCGCCCTCACCACCGGTGCCGGAGCCGGGCACCATGAAGCCACCGTCGGCTTCGCATTGCTCGCCGCCGAGCATGAACAGGTGGACGCCTTCGGCGACACCGCCTACTCCACCGTCCACCGCAAGGCCCGTGAAGACGCAGGCCACCGGCTGTTCCTCGAGCCCGCCCCGCTGCGGGCGGCTGTCCCGGACGGCTTCTGTCTCGACGGCTTCCGTATCGACACCACCCTCGCCACGGTGAGTCGCCCGGCCGGCCGGACACACCGTCCCCTCCCCGGCGGACAGCATCACCGGCGCAAAGCATCCTTCAAGGACCCGTGCACCCCATCTCCCCCGCGCCGGCGGTGCACCAAGGCCAGGGCCGGGCGCCTCCTGACCATCCGCACGCATCACGGCCTTCTCGCCGCCGCCCGCGACCGGACCGCCTCCGATTTCGACCGGCAGGCCGCCCATCGCCCCTGGAGATCACCGTTCGAACCGGCCGTCGCCCGGCTCGTCCACCACGGCGACCGCCGCCTGCGCTATCGCGGCACCATCGCCGCGGACACCTGGCTCCACACCCGAGCGGCCGCCCCCAACCTCAGCCGACTGATCGACCCGGACTCACCCGCACCGACGGCATCCGGACGATCGACCCGGCCACCGCATAGACCGAGGGGCCGGGCGGCCTGCGGCCGGACGGCCCCTCAGCAAGATCTTCATGAGTCCTCTAGGCGGTGATCTGCGCCTGTGAGGCGCGGGCCCGGGCGGCCGCCATCTCGTCGGACTCCTTCGGCATGCCGAGGCCGGCCATCTTCATGGCGAGACCGACGACACCGCCGAGGAGGACCACGGCGATGCCGGCCCAGAAGCCGAGCGTGTTCGCCGCGACCATGAAGAGGCCCGCGATGCAGAAGCCGATGAAGGAAATGATGACACCGGTCCAGGCGGCCGGGGTGTGTCCGTGGCTGCTGCCCGCCATGAGTTGCTCCTTGTTGGTGTTGCGCCGAAGGTGTCGCGCTTACGAAAGCTTGCTGCCATTGTCCCGTACGTGCCGGTGGACGTGGCCCTGGGGGTCATGCCTCGCGCGTCGGGTCCTCGCCGCGGTCCAGGGCCTTCCACAGATCCTCGGGCCGGTCGGGGTCCGGGGCGGTGGGGGGGGCCTTGCGGGGGCGGGGAGTCCCGTCGCGTTCGTAGCGTCCCGACATGGCCGGCCAGCGGCTGCCGTAGCGCAGTGCGAGCAGTCCGGCGAGCAGGATCAGCAGTCCGCCGGCCGCGGTGACGTAGGGCCAGGCGGTGTGACTGAGGGCGTGGATCATGGCCGAGGTGTTGCCTGTGGTCTGCGCGGCCTGCTCGTCCAGGGCCGTGCTGTCCGAGGCGCCCGCGTAGGCGCTCAGTCCGGCGCCGAGGCCGCTGAGAGCCAGCAGTCCGGCGACCAGCAGCCGGCCGGCGCCGCGGACGGCGAAGACGGCGACGAGGGCGGCCAGGCCGACGACGGCCAGGGCCGCCGGGAGGCCGGTGACGTCCCGGCCGTCGGCGCTGAGCGGGAGGATGCCACCGCCGACGGCCGTCTTTCCCTCGGCCCAGGTCTGCCCGGAGGCGAGGAGGACGACGGTGGCGCCGGCCGCGCCGAGGAGCAGGCCGGCGGCCAGGCTTCGGCGGCTTCCTGCGCTGTCGGGCGCGGAGGCGGATCGGGCACGGGGCTGGGGTACGGAGACGGCACTCACGTACTCCACTATCCCCTACCGGCTCAGCCGGCCCCCAGGCGGTTCGCCGTATGCACGGCCCGCAGGACGGCGGCGGCCTTGTTGCGGCACTCCATGTCCTCGGCTGCGGGGTCGGAGTCCGCGACGATGCCCGCGCCGGCCTGGATGTACGCGGTGCCGTCGCGGAGCAGGGCGGTCCGGATGGCGATGGCGGTGTCGGAGTCCCCTGCGAAGTCGAGGTAGCCGACGCAGCCTCCGTACAGGCCCCGGCGGGTGGGTTCGAGCTCCTCGATGATCTGCAGGGCGCGGGGCTTGGGCGCACCGGAGAGGGTGCCCGCGGGGAAGCACGCGGTGAGGACGTCGAAGGCGCCGCGGCCCTCGGCGACACGGCCGGTGACGGTGGAGACGATGTGCATCACATGCGAGTACCGCTCGACGGACATGAAGTCCACGACCTCGACGCTGCCGGGTTCGCAGACCCGTCCCAGATCGTTGCGGCCGAGGTCGACCAGCATCAGGTGCTCGGCGCGTTCCTTCGGGTCGGCGAGGAGTTCGTCGGCGAGCTCCTGGTCCTCCTGCGGGGTGGCGCCGCGGTGCCTGGTCCCGGCGATCGGGTGGACCATCGCCCGGCCGTCCTCGACCTTGACGAGCGCCTCGGGACTGGAGCCGACGACGTCGAAGCCGTCGAAGCGGAAGAGGTACATGTACGGCGACGGGTTGGTGGCGCGCAGGACCCGGTAGACGTCCAGCGCGCTCGCCGTGCACGGCGTCTCGAAGCGCTGGGAGGGGACGACCTGGAAGGCCTCGCCGGCCCTGATGCGTTCCTTGACGTCCTCGACGGCGTCCATGAAGGCCTGGCCGCCCCACAGCGCGGTGTAGGGCGGGAGCTCGGAGGGTGGCAGCACGGTGGGGGCGTTCTCCACGGGCCGGGACAGGTCGCGCTCCATGGCGTCGAGCCGGGCGACCGCGTCCTCGTACGCCTCGTCGACCCCGGTGTCCAGGTGGTTGTGGTTGATCGCGTTGGCGATCAGCAGGACGGTGCTGTCCCGGTGGTCGAGTACGGCGAGGTCCGACGTGAGCAGCATCGTGAGCTCGGGGAGCTTCAGATCGTCGCCGCCGTGCTCGGTGATCCGCTCCAGCCGGCGCACGACGTCGTAGCCGAGGTAGCCGACCATGCCGCCGGTGAACGGCGGCAGACCGTTGTCGCCCACCAGGTCGCGGGGAGTGTGCAGGGTTTCGACGGTGGCCCGCAGGGCCTGCAGCGGGTCGCCGTCGAGGGGAACGCCGACGGGCGGCGCGCCGAGCCAGTGAGCCTGTCCGTCGCGGGAGGTCAGGGTGGCGGCGCTGCGTACCCCGATGAAGGAGTAGCGGGACCAGGTGCGGCCGTTCTCCGCGGATTCGAGGAGGAACGTGCCGGTGCGTTCGGCCGCGAGTTTGCGGTAGAGCCCGACGGGGGTGTCACCGTCCGCGAGGAGCCTGCGGCTGACGGGGACGACACGCCGGTCGGCGGCGAGCTTGCGGAAGGTCTCGAGATCCATGGCGGCTGACCTTATCGGGGCGCGGTGAGCGGGAGGACGTCCTTGTCGAAGCAGGTGCGGTCGCCGGTGTGGCAGGCGGCACCGGTCTGGTCGACCTTCACCAGGACCGTGTCGGCGTCGCAGTCCAGGGCGACGGACACGACCTGCTGCGTGTGGCCGGACGTGTCGCCCTTGACCCAGTACTCCTGGCGGCTGCGGGACCAGTAGGTGCAGCGGCCCGTGGTGAGGGTGCGGTGCAGCGCCTCGTCGTCCATCCAGCCGAGCATGAGCACCTCGCCCGTGTCGTACTGCTGGGCGATGGCCGGGACCAGGCCGTCGGGGCCGCGCCTGAGGCGGGCGGCGACGGCGGGGTCGAGATTACTGGCGGGCGTGGTGCCGGGCGTGCTGGTCATGCGCCCCATTGTGCCGCGCCGGTCGGGGCCACCCGGCCGGGCGTCCACTGGGCGGACCGCGGGCAGCGGTCGTACGCTGGCGGGCATGTCGACCCATGCGAAGCGTGAACGTCTTCTGCTCGCCGACCTGTTGGAAGCGGCGGGCCCGGAAGCCCAAACCCTGTGCAACGGCTGGAAGACCCGTGACCTGGCCGCCCATGTCGTGGTGCGCGAACGCCGTGCGGACGCGGCGGGCGGGATCATGCTGGGTGCTCTGAAGAACCGGCTGGAACGGGTCCAGGCCGAGTTCGCCGCCAAGCCGTACGAGGAGCTGATCCAGCTCATCCGTACGGGTCCGCCGCGCTTCTCGCCCTTCGGCCTGAAACAGCTGGACGAGGCGGCCAACACCGTCGAGTTCTACCTCCACGCCGAGGACGTGCGGCGGGCCCAGCCCGACTGGTCGCAGCGGGACCTCGATCCGGTCTTCGCCGATGTCCTGTGGTCGCGCACCGAGAAGACGGCCCGGATGCTGGGCCGCCGGGCTCCGGTGGGCCTGGTGCTGCGGCGCCCGGACGGCCAGACGGCGGTGGCCCACAAGGGCACCCCGGTGGTGACGGTCACCGGGGAGCCGGGTGAGCTGCTGCTGTTCGCGGCGGGTCGGCAGGACGCCGCCCGGGTGGAGCTGGACGGCGACAAGGACGCGCTTGCCCGGCTGCACACGGCCGAACTCGGCCTGTAGCCCTCCGGGGCCGTTCACGCCCCGCCCCGTGCGCGTACGGGTACCCGGCGGGCCCGGTGGCGGTGCCGCTCGTCCGGCGCCGCCTCCGGGTCCCGCCTCGGCGCCTGCAGTCCGAGGAAGACGTCGACGAAGTCCCACTCAGGGAAGAGCGCGACGGGCGTGCCGGAGAACGCCGGTGACGGAACCATCAGGGCGGCGATCAGCGGAATCGTCCCGTAGACGGTCCACCGCGCCCCGCGGGCGTCGAAGCGCGGCCGGAACAGCGCGTACAGCAGAACAGGCGGCAGGATCGAGGCCGCCGCCGTGAACGACGGGGAGAGCGGCACCCCCCGGACCGGGAAGGGTGCGAGCAGAAGGCCCCGTGCCCTCGCGGGCCGCCGTCCCCCTCCGCCGCAGACACCCCGCTCAGCCCGTCAGAAGCCTCCGCGCCGCCAGCGCCAGAGACACCTCGACCGCATCCGACGGCCTGGTCAGGCAGCGCCCCGTCAGCTGTTCGAAGCGCCGCAGCCGGTTCAGTACCGTGTTGCGGTGGCAGTACAGCCTCGCCCCCGCCCGCTGCGCCGAGCCGTCCGAGTCGAGCCACGCGGTCAGCGTCTCGATGAGCACGTCCCGGTCCGACGGGTCGAGCCGGCCCAGCGGACCGAGGACCCGGTCGGCGAGCGCCGTACCGAGGCCGGGCGAGGACACGACGAGTGCGGCGGGCAGGTGCTCGTCGAGCAGGATCGCGCCGCCGGACATGGGGCAGGCACGCAGTGCCGTCTCGGCGAGGCGTCGTGCGTCACCGACGGAGGCGAGCCCCTCGACCACGGAGCTGACCCCCACGCGAGTTCCCTGAGACATCGCCAGGTCCGCTGCGAGTGCGGCGAGTCGACCGTCGGTGTCCACAGCGCCACCGGAGGCGGGTGCGGCCCCGGTGTCGCCCCCCGGCTCCGGCTCGACCACCACCGGGACCGCCCCCAGCGGCAGAATGGCGAGCTCCACGCCCCCCGCCGAGTGCCAGAGCGCAAGCGTCCCCTCGGCCAGCTCCAGCGGCGGGCGTCCGGCGCCGTGCGGGGCCCGGCGGTCGCCGGCGACCGCGAGTACCGCGTACCGCCCCTGCACCGGAAGCCCCAGCATCGCCGCGGCGTCCGGCAGGTCCGCGATCCGGGCGGTGCCGTCCAGCAGGGCCGCCGTCATCAGGCGCTGCTGGTTCTCGCGGCGCCAGGAGAGCCGCCGCTCGGCCTGCCGGTACGCCTCGGCCACCACACCGCAGTGCTCGTCGACGAAGTTCCATACGTCCGCGGCGACATGGACCAGCAGCCGGGTGTCCTCGGGGTGGCGCCTGGCGGTGTCGTCGACCAGGTCCTGCCAGACCATCGCGCCGCCCATCCGGAAGGCGTGCATGACCGCGTCGAGCGGTACGCCCTGCTCGGCCCGGCTCTCGCCGATCCACCGGGAGGTGCGGTGGGCGGCCTCCCGGAATTCCCGGGGCTGGATGAGGGAGGCGACGTTGTACCGCAGCGAGTGGTGGACCTCCTGCCAGATCTCGGTGGGCTCGGTCTCCATCGCGGCGCGATAGGCGGGCTCCTGCTCCCTCAGCGCCTCGACCAGCCGGTCCGTGAGCTCCGGCAGCGCCTCCAACAGCACACGGGCTGCCCGGTGGAGCACCGCAACGGCCTCCCGGTCGGCCAGGGAGCGGACTCGGTGCGGCAACGGCGCTACGGGGGGCGGGCCGTGCAGCGCCCTGATCCGTGAACGTACGACCTGCGGCATGGCGGCCTCCACCGGGAATCGGCCGGCTGCGGTTGGGCCGGCCCCGGTGTGCGCCCGGCCCGCATCGGGCGGGCGCACACCGACTGATCCTGACGACCGCAGAATGGCATACCGCCCGGTCGGTACCTAGAGGTCTGCGCGCTTCTTCTCATCACGGTCCTGCAACCTCGTCCCGCCACCGCGGTCCAGCAGCCTCGCGAGCTCGGTCCGGGACCGGACACCGAGAGCGGCGAAGACGTTGCGGAGATGGTGGTCGACGGTCCGGGGGCTCACCGAAAGCCGCACCGCCACCTCACGGTTGGTGGCGCCCTCCGCGACGCAGCGGGCGATCCGCTGCTGCTGCGGGGTCAGTCCGGCCAGCGGGCCGGGGCCGCTCTGGTCCGGCACGTCCACCGCCTCCCCGGCGGCCCGCAGCTCCCCTCCCGCCCGTTCGGCCCAGACGCGGGCGGAGCAGCGTTCGAACGCGACCAGCGCGTCGCGCAGCGGGCCGCGGGCCTCGCGGGTGCGGCGCAGACGGCGCAGCAGCTGGCCGTGGAGCAGCTGGGTGCGGGCCCGCTCGAAGTCACCGCCCGCACGGTCGTGGTGGGCCAGCGCCTCCTCGTACCGGGCGGCGGCCTCCCCGGGCGGCGCGAGCAGGGCGCGGCAGCGGGCCAGCTGGGCGGGGACCTGGGGGTCGGTCGTCCGCGCGGTCCACAGGGCGAACTCCTCGACGGCGGCGGCGAGTTCACCGGCACCTTCGTCCGCACGGCCCGAGAGCGCCATCGCCTCGACGTAGCACGGTACGGCGAGCATTCGGGTGGCGAAGTGCCCCGTCCCGGGACCCGGTCTGACCAGCGGTCCGAGCCGGGCCGCCGCCTCACCCGGCCGCCCGGCCGCCAGGTCCGCACGGGCGACCGCCCAGGTGGCGAGCATGGCCGCCTGGGCGAGGCCGTGCGGACCCGCCCCCGCCAGTGCCGCGTCGGCGTGGGCGGCGCATGCCTCGGCGGGCCCCTCCACGGAGGCGGCGAGCGCGAGCACGGCGTGCAGATGGGTGGCGGAGTTCCGCTGCCCGGTACGGCGGGAAGCGTGCAGCCCCTCCAGCGCGTGGGCCCGGGCCCGGGCGTGCCGCCCGGCGCGCAGTTCCGCGTACGCCAGCTGCTCCAGGGCGTGCGGCAGCAGGACTTCGGGCCCCCGGGTGCGTACGACGGCGAGGGCGCGGGCCCCTGCCCGGCAGGCCGCGTCGACCTCGCCGAGCACCAGGGCCGAGGCGCCCGCCCGCAGGAGCTCGCCCGCGTCCTCGGCGCGGTCGACGGCGTCGAGGCAGCACCGCAGGAGGGCATGGCCCCGGTCGGGGTGCCCGGCGAGCACGGCGCACATCCCGGCGCGGTACTGCGCCATGGGCCGGTCTGCCGTGGCGACGGGAATGCGGTTCATGGCATCCAGATACGCGATGGCGTCCCCCATGTCCCACGCCGCCTCCGCCGCGCCGAACAGGGCGTCCAGGGTGCGGCGCGGGTCGTGCGGGGCGAGCAGCTCCGCCGCGGTCAGCAGCGCCTCGCGGGCGTCGGCCGCCGGTCCGTCGCGCAGGGCGAGCATGCCGCGTACGTAGGGCGCGGCGCCCCCGGCGAGGTGAGGGCCGACCCGGGCCAGCATGGCGCGGGCCCGGCCGGTGTCGCCGGCCAGCCGTGCCTGCTCGGCGGCGGCGGTGAACCTGGCGGCGCGCAGGGTGTCGTCGCTGGAGAGCGCGGCGGCACGGGCCAGCGCGGCCGACCGTTCGCCGTGCGGCCGCGGCGCGGCGGCCGCCGCCTCCAGCTGTCCGGCGAGGGCGGCGTCGGGTCCGGATGCGGCGCAGGCCCGCTGGACGAGGGCGGGCAGCGGGGCCGCACCGGGCCCGGCGAGCAGTCCGGCCAGCAGTTCGTGCACGGCCCGGCGGCGACCCGGCGGCGACCGGTGCAGGACCGCGCGGCGCAGTAGCGGGTGACTGAAGTGCACGCGGCTGCCCGCGCGTTGCAGGGCTCCGGCGGTTCCGGCGGGCGCGAAGAGCACCCGGTCGAGATGCGCGGCGGCCAGCCCCACCCGGGCTCCCGCCCGCAGCAGCAGGGCCGCGTCGGCACCGGCCCCGTCCGGCTCGTGCTCCTCCGCGGCCGCGGCCAGCAGGAGCAGGGTGTGAGTCTCGGGGGGCAGGCCGTCCAAGTGCTCGGCGTGGGCGTCGAGGACGCTCTCGGCCCCGGGAAGCGGGTACGGCAGGGCGGTGCGCCCGGCCAGCTGGCCGGGGGTGAGACGGCCGGCCAGCCCCGCCAGCAGCCTCGGGTTACCGGCCGCTTCGCGCAGGAGTTCGCCGCGTACGACGGGGTCGACATCGGCCGTGCCGTCGGTGAGCCGTTCCAGGATCGCGGCTGCCGCGTCGTCGTCGAGCGGGCCGAGGCGCAGCGCGGGCAGTCCGGCGAAGGCGGCCTCGTCGGCCGCCCCGATGACCACCGCGACCCGGCTGCCCGCGCCGAGTCTTCGGGCGGCGAAGCCGAGCGCGGCGCGGGAGTCGGGGTCCCAGACATGCGCGTCGTCCACGCAGACCAGCAGCGGCTGTTCGGCCCCCAGACCCCGCAGCAGACCGAGCAGTCCGCCAGGGGTGATCCCGGAGCGCAGGATCGTGTCGGGCGTGACGGGCAGCGGGCCGGGAGCGGAGCAGAGCAGGGCGTGCAGCCCGCTGTAGGGCAATCGCTGTTCGGTGGGGGCCGCGGAGGCGTACAGGACGGGGCCGCCGTGTCCTCCGAGGTAGTGGGCGGCGGCCTGCCGCAGCAGGGCGGTGCGGCCGAGGCCGGGCGGCGAGGTCAGCACGAGGGCTCCGCCGTCCCCCGCCCGCAGCCCACTCAACAGGGTTTCCAGGATGGCCAGTTCACCGCTGCGGCCGTACAGCCGGAGGGGACTGTGCACGGTCGTCGATGGGGTCACGCTCTCACATTACTTCCACGTAAACAGCGCCGGAAGGCTCGCGTCCGCTCCCTGTTCCCGGCCGGCCCGGAGCGGTGCCACCTCCCAACGGTAGGCCGTTCGCGCTGTGCGGCGGCACAGTCCGGGCCCGACGCACGACGGCCACCCGTAACGTCGGCGTATGACTGATGAATTGCGTACACACGATGGTTTGACCCTGCGTTACCGGTCCTGGTCGCGGGACCCGGACGACGCCCTGCCCCCGGTGGTGCTGCTGCACGGCTTCGCCGCGCACGCCCGGCTGAACTGGGAGGGCCCCGGTGTCGTCGAGGCGCTCGTGACGCGGGGCCGGCGGGTGTACGCGCTGGACGCGCGCGGCCACGGCGAGTCCGACCGGCCGCACGACGACACGCACTACGGCGAGTCCCTGATGGCCCGTGACGTCCGGCTGCTCATCGACCGTATCGGCGCGGACCACGTGCATGTCGCGGGCTACTCCATGGGCGCCGTGGTGGCGGTCCTTGCCGCGGCGGAGGACACGCGGATCAGCCGCCTGGTGGTGGGCGGGATAGGCGCCGGCGCGGTGGAGGTGGGCGGCCTGGACACCCGGGCGATGCCACCGGAGCTGGTCTCGGCCGCGCTGACGGCCGACGACCCGGCGGACGTACCCGAGCGCGCCCGGGGCTTCAGGCTGCTGGCCGACGCCTCGGGCGCCGATCGTCATGCGCTGGCCGCGCAGATCCGGGCGGTGCACCGGGGCGCGCTGCCGCTGGACCGGATCACGGTGCCCACGCTGGTGCTGGCCGGCGAGAACGACCCCCTGGCGGTACGCCCCCGAGTCCTGGCCGACGCGATCGAGGGGGCGGAGCTGGTCGTGCTGCCCGGGGACCATCTGACCGCTGTACGCGACCCGGGCTTCGCCGGGTCCCTCACCCGGTTCTTCGACGAGGGCTGAACGGCCTCGGCAGCACGAAGGGGCCGGACCGCGGTACGCGCGGTCCGGCCCCGGCCGCCCGGATCAGTGCGGGCAGTTACCCCGGTACTCCGCGATCGTCAGGCTCGCCGACGGAATCGGGCAGAGGAACTGCTCGTAGCGGGTGTCGTTGTCGATGAAGCGCTTCAGCCACGAGACGCTGTACTTCGCGATCGTCGTGTTGGACGTGTTCGGGGTGAAGTGGGACGCTCCCCGCAGCTCCAGGTACGCCTTGTCCAGCGAGCTCGGCAGCGAGTTGTAGAACGGCTTCGAATGTGTGGCGACGGACGCGACGGTGTCACCGTCCGCGCCGACGACCAGGGTGGGGGTCCGCACCTCCGGCCACGTCTTGTCGGTGTTCCAGCCGGTCAGCGGGATCGCCGCCTTCAGCGAGGGACGGTCCTTCGCGGCCTCCAGGGTGCCGCCGCCGCCCATGGAGTGACCCATCACACCGAGCCGGGAGGAGTCGACCCGGCCGCGCACCGAGCTGTCCTCGGTGAGGTAGTCCAGAGCGGCGAGCAACTGGTCACCGCGGCTGGCCGGCTGGTCCAGCGTGGTGTTGGTGTCGATGGTGAACACCACGAAGCCCTGCGAGGCCAGACGCGGCCCCAGCCAGGCGATGCTCGACTCGTAGGCGGTGAAGCCGGGGGAGATGGCGATCGCGCCGAACGTCCCGTCCGAGGTGGAGGACGGGTAGTAGATCGTGCCGCCGCCGAAGCCTCTGACGCTCAGCGAGGACACGGAGGTCTGGGAGGTGGCATACGACCCGCGGCTCGCTTCGATACTCGAGTTGCTCGGGGCCGGACCACGCTCGTACGGGTTGTCGGCGGCCTGCGCTCCGCCCGGGACGAGTGCGGTGAGCAGGCCGGCGGTCGCCGCCACGGCTGCCAGGGCGCCCTTGACGGTGCGGGAGCGGCTCTTCGACACCCGGTGGCGGCGCGGGGAGATGTCGCCGGAGGGGAGGTGCTGCTGCACGGGGATTCCTCTCGGTAGTGGCAAAAGCGCGCCGTGGCAGCCTGCGGCCCCGTCGTCCGGGGGCCTTCGGGGTGCACCGTGTCGGTCGCGCCGTCGCTCGTTGGGCCTGCCGCCACTTTCGCGGTGGGTCCCCCGCGCGGACATCGGCGAGATCGCCGGTCTTCGCCCCGGGCCCCCGTGAGCGGGGGACGGGCAGCACGGAGGGCCGGACCGCGTATCGCGGCCCGGCCCCTGGTCCTTTCGGTCAGGAGGTGTGCGGGCAGTTGCCCTTGTACTCGGCGATCGTCAGGCTGGTCGACGGCAGCGGGCAGAGGAACTGCTCGTAGCGGGTGTCGTTGTCGATGAAGCGCTTCAGCCACGAGATGCTGTACTTCGCGATCGTCGTGTCGGACGTGTTCGGGGTGAAGTGGGACGCTCCCCGCAGCTCCAGATACGCCTTGTCCAGCGAGCTCGGCAGCGAGTTGTAGAACGGCTTCGAATGCGTACCGACGGGGGCGATCGTGTCGCCGTCGGCACCGATGATCAGGGTCGGGGTCTTCACCTCGGGCCAGGACTTGTCGGTGTTCCACCCGGTCAGCGGGATCGCCGCCTGGAGGGCCGGCCGGTCCTTGGCGGCCTCGAGTGTGCCGCCGCCGCCCATGGAGTGACCCATCACACCGAGCCGGGAGGAGTCGACCCGGCCGCGCACCGAGCTGTCCTCGGTGAGGTAGTCCAGAGCGGCGAGCAACTGGTCACCGCGGCTGGCCGGCTGGTCCGAGGTGGTGTTGGTGTCGATGGTGAACACCACGAAGCCCTGCGACGCCAGACGCGGCCCCAGCCAGGCGATGCTCGACTGGTAGGCGGTGAAGCCGGGCGAGATGACGACCGCGCCGAACGTCCCGTCGGACGTGGACGTCGGGTAGTAGACCGTCCCGCCGCCGAAGCCCCTGACGCTCAGCGAGGAAACAGTCGCCTGGGACGTCGCGTACGGACCGCGACCGGCCTCGATACTCGAGTTGCTCGGGGCCGGACCACGCTCGTACGGGTTGTCGGCGGCCTGGGCACCGGGCATCAGCGCCGTGACCAGACCGGCCGTCGCGGCCGCCGCGGCGACGGCGAGCTTGATGGTGCGGGAGCGGCTCTTCGACATGCGGTGGCGGCGGGGGGAGGTGTCGCCGGAGGAAAGGTGCTGCTGCACGAGGGGGGATCCTCTCGGTTGTGGCGCACCACACCGCGGCAGCCGGCGGCCCGTCGTTCAGGGCCTTCGGGGGAGCACCGCGTGGGTGGCGCCGTCATGTACTGACGGCGCCACTCTGACGGCCGCCCTCCGGGCGGACATCGGCGAGATCACCGGTCTTCGCGACCGGCGATCTCCCGAACCGGGTCAGCGAACGGGGTGTCCGGCCTCGCGCAGAGCGCTCTTGACCTCGGAGATCCGCAGGTCACCGAAGTGGAAGACAGACGCGGCGAGGACCGCGTCGGCGCCCGCGCCGATGGCCGGCGGGAAGTCCGCGAGCCGGCCCGCACCTCCGGAGGCGATGACGGGGACGGTGACGTGGGCCCGTACCGCCTTGATCATCTCGGTGTCGTAGCCGTCCTTCGTTCCGTCGGCGTCCATCGAGTTGAGCAGGATCTCGCCCGCGCCGAGCTCGGCCGCCCGGTGCGCCCACTCGACGGCGTCGATGCCGGTGCCCCGGCGGCCGCCGTGGGTCGTCACCTCGAAGGTGCCCTCGGGGGTGCGCCGCGCGTCGACGGAGAGCACCAGCACCTGGCGCCCGAAGCGTTCGGCGATCTCCCGGATGAGGTCCGGACGGGCGATGGCGGCGGTGTTGACCCCGACCTTGTCGGCCCCGGCGCGCAGCAGCCTGTCGACGTCGTCGGGGGTGCGGACCCCGCCACCGACGGTGAGCGGGATGAAGACCTGCTCGGCGGTGCGGCGCACCACGTCGTACGTCGTCTCGCGGTCACCGCTGGAGGCGGTGATGTCGAGGAACGTCAGCTCGTCGGCGCCTTCGGCGTCGTACAGCTTCGCCATCTCGACCGGGTCGCCCGCGTCGCGCAGGTTCTGGAAGTTGACGCCCTTGACGACGCGGCCCTTGTCGACGTCCAGGCACGGGATGACCCGTACGGCGAGCGTCATCGCTCACCTGCCCGGTACGCCTCGACCTCGACCTCGACGACCAGGGAGGGGTCGACGAAGCCGGACACAATGATCATGGAAGCTGCGGGGCGGACGTCGTCGAACAGCTCCTTGTGGGCGCGGCCCACCTCGTCGACGTCCCTGGCGTGAGTGATGTACATCCGGGTGCGGACGACGTCCTCAGGGCCGAGTCCGACCTGCTTCAGGGCGTCGAAGGCGACCTGGAAGGAGGCGGCGGCCTGCTCGTACGGACTGCCCGCGGAGATCTGGCCGTTGACCACCGACGTGCAGCCGGAGACCAGGACGAGTCCGTTCGGGAGCTGTACCGCGCGGGAGTAGCCGAACTTCTCCTCCCACGGGCCGCCCGAGGAGACGCGGCGTACGGAGTCCGTCATGCGGCGACCGCCTTGAGCGCCTCTTCGAGGGTGAACGCCTTCGCGTACAGCGCCTTGCCGACGATGGCTCCCTCGACGCCTTCCGGGACGAGCAGGGAGATCGCGCGCAGGTCGGCGAGCGAGGAGACGCCGCCGGAGGCGACGACGGGCTTGTCGGTGGCGGCGCAGACGTCCCGCAGGAGAGCCAGGTTGGGGCCCTCCAGGGTGCCGTCCTTGGCGATGTCGGTCACGACGTAGCGGGCGCAGCCCTCGGAGTCGAGGCGGGCGAGAGTCTCGTAGAGGTCGCCGCCGTCGCGGGTCCAGCCGCGGCCGCGCAGGGTCGTACCCCGGACGTCGAGGCCGACGGCGATCTTGTCTCCGTGCTCGGCGATGACCTTGGCGACCCACTCGGGGCTCTCCAGGGCAGCGGTGCCGAGGTTGACCCGGCGGCAGCCGGTGGCGAGGGCGGCGGCGAGCGAGTCGTCGTCGCGGATGCCGCCGGAGAGCTCGACCTTGATGTCCATGGCACCGGCCACCTCGGCGATCAGCGCGCGGTTGTCGCCGGTACCGAAGGCGGCGTCCAGGTCGACGAGGTGCAGCCACTCGGCGCCGGAGCTCTGCCAGGCGAGAGCCGCCTCGAGCGGGGAGCCGTAGGAGGTCTCGGAGCCGGATTCGCCGTGCACGAGGCGGACGGCCTGTCCGTCGCGGACATCTACGGCGGGGAGCAGTTCAAGCTTCGGCATTACAGCGTCTCGATCCAGTTGGTCAGCAGCTGGGCGCCGGCGTCGCCGGACTTCTCGGGGTGGAACTGGGTGGCCCACAGCGCGCCGTTCTCGACGGCGGCCACGAACCGCTCTCCGTGCGTGGACCACGTGATCCTGGGGGCACGGATCTTGGCGTTGGTCACTTCGAGGGACCAGTCGTGCGCCGCGTAGGAGTGCACGAAGTAGTAACGGGCCTCGGGGTCCGTCCCCGCGAAGAGCTGGGAGCCCCCGGGGGATTCGACGGTGTTCCAGCCCATGTGCGGCACGACGTCGGCCTTCAGCGGTCCGACGGTGCCGGGCCACTCGTCGAGGCCCTCCGTCTCGACGCCGTGCTCGATGCCGCGCTCGAACAGGATCTGCATTCCGACGCAGATGCCCATGACCGGACGGCCCCCGGCCAGCCTGCGGCCGATGATCCATTCACCGCGTGCCTGCTTCAGACCCGCCATGCAGGCGGAGAACGCGCCGACGCCGGGGACGAGGAGCCCGTCGGCGTTCATCGCGGTGTCGAAGTCGCGGGTGATCTCCACGTCGCCGCCGACGCGGGCGAGGGCCCGCTCGGCGGAACGGACGTTGCCGAAGCCGTAGTCGAAGACGACGATCTTCTTCTTGTCGCTCACAGTGCTACCTCAGTCCCAGAGTCCCTGGATCCGCATGATGCCCGCTACCAGGCACATCACGGAGCCGATCCCGAGGAGCACGGCGACGCCCTTGGGCATGCCCTGCTTCCAGAAGGAGTAGACGCCGCCGGCCAGGAAGAGGCCGACGATGATCAGAACGGTGTTGAGGCCGGTCACAGCGCGCCCTTCGTGGACGGAAGGATTCCGGCTGCGCGCGGGTCGTGCTCGCTGGCGTAACGCAGGGCGCGGGCCAGTGCCTTGAACTGGCACTCCACGATGTGGTGGGCGTTGCGGCCGTACGGGACGTGGACATGGAGGGCGATCTGCGCCTGGGCGACGAAGGACTCCAGGATGTGCCGGGTCATCGTCGTGTCGTACTCGCCGATCATCGGCGCCATCTTCTCCGGCTCGGTGTGCACCAGGTAGGGGCGGCCGGAGAGGTCGACGGTGACCTGGGCGAGCGACTCGTCCAGCGGGACGGTGCAGTTACCGAAGCGGTAGATGCCGACCTTGTCGCCGAGCGCCTGCTTGAAGGCGGCGCCGAGCGCGAGGGCGGTGTCCTCGATGGTGTGGTGCGAGTCGATGTGGAGATCGCCCTCGGTCTTGACCGTGAGGTCGAAGAGCCCGTGCCGGCCGAGCTGGTCGAGCATGTGGTCGTAGAAGCCGACCCCGGTCGCGACATCGACCTTGCCGGTGCCGTCGAGGTTGATCTCGACGAGCACGGAGGTCTCCTTGGTGGTCCGCTCCACCCTGCCTACGCGGCTCATGCGTCGTGCTCCTTCTTCAGTTCGCGCACCGCATCGAGGAACGCGTCGTTCTCTTCCGGGGTTCCCGCGGTGACCCGCAGCCACCCCGGTACGCCGTTGTCCCGGACCAGGACGCCCCGGTCGAGGATCTGCTGCCAGGCGGTGCGGCTGTCGGCGAAGCGGCCGAACTGGACGAAGTTGGCGTCCGAGTCGGTGACGGCGAAGCCGAGCTCCCGCAGTGCGGCGACCAGCCGGTCGCGCTCGCTCTTGAGCTGCGCGACGTACCCGAGCAGCGTATCGGTGTGCTCCAGGGCGGCGAGTGCGGTGGCCTGGGTGACGGAGGACAGGTGGTACGGCAGACGCACCAGCTGCACCGCGTCCACGACGGCGGGGTCGGCTGCGAGGTAACCCAGGCGCAGGCCCGCCGCGCCGAAGGCCTTGGACATGGTGCGCGAGAGCACCAGGTGGCGGCGGCCCTCGATGAGCGGCAGCAGCGAGGGGTGATGGCTGAACTCGCCGTACGCCTCGTCGACGACGACCATCGAGGGCCGGGCTGCCTGGGCGGCGTCGTAGAGCTCCACGACGGTCTCCGCGTCCACCGCGGTGCCGGTCGGATTGTTGGGCGAGGTGATGAAGACCACGTCGGGGCGGTGCTCGGCGATGGCCTTCTTCGCGGCGTCGAGGTCGATGGTGAAGTCCTCGTTGCGCGGCCCGGAGATCCATCCGGTGCCGGTACCGCGGGAGATGAGGGCGTGCATCGAGTACGAGGGCTCGAAGCCGATCGCGGTGCGCCCGGGTCCGCCGAAGGTCTGCAGCAGCTGCTGGAGCACCTCGTTGGAGCCGTTGGCCGCCCAGACGTCGGCCTGGCCGACCTCGTGGCCGGTGGTGCGGGTGAGGTAGCGGGCCAGCTCGGTGCGGAGCTCCACCGCGTCACGGTCGGGGTAGCGGTTGAGGTCGCGGGCGGCCTCGCGGACCCGCTCGGCGATGCGGGCGACGAGCGCGTCGGGCAGCGGGTACGGATTCTCGTTGGTGTTGAGCCGGACCGGTACGTCGAGCTGGGGCGCCCCGTACGGGGACTGGCCGCGCAGCTCGTCGCGGATCGGGAGGTCGTCCCAGGCGTTGCCGGTGGTGCTGTCGTCTCTCACGCTTGCGGAACCTTCCAGCCGAACCTGGCCTTGAGTGCGGCGCCGTGGGCGGGGAGATCCTCCGCCTCGGCGAGGGTGACCACGTGGTGGGTGACCTCGGCGAGTGCGTCGCGGGTGTAGTCGACGATGTGGATGCCGCGCAGGAAGGACTGCACGGACAGGCCCGAGGAGTGGCAGGCGCAGCCGCCGGTGGGCAGGACGTGATTGGAGCCGGCGCAGTAGTCGCCGAGGGAGACGGGCGACCACGGCCCGACGAAGACCGCTCCCGCGTTACGGACCCGTTCGGCGACGGCGGCGGCGTTCTCCGTCTGGATCTCCAGGTGCTCGGCGGCGTACGCGTCGACGACCTTGAGGCCGTCCTCCAGGTCGTCGACCAGGACGATCGCGGACTGGCGGCCGGCCAGCGCGGGCTCGATCCGGTCCGTGACGTGCCGGGTCGCGGCGACCTGCGGCTTCAGCTCGGCCTCGGTGGCGGCGGCGAGCTGCTCGGAGTCGGTGACGAGGACGGCGGCGGCCATCGGGTCGTGCTCGGCCTGGCTGATCAGGTCGGCGGCGACGTGCACCGGGTCGGCGCTCGCGTCGGCGAGGATCGCGATCTCGGTGGGGCCGGCCTCGGCGTCGATGCCGATGCGGCCCTTGAGGAGGCGCTTGGCGGCGGCGACGTAGATGTTGCCGGGACCGGTGACGAGGTTCACGGGCAGGCAGTCCTCGGTTCCGTACGCGAACATCGCGACGGCCTGCGCGCCGCCGGCGGCGTACACCTCGTCGACACCGAGGAGGGCGCAGGCGGCGAGGATCGTGGGGTGCGGCAGACCGCCGAACTCCTTCTGGGGTGGTGAGGACACGGCGATGCCCTCGACGCCGGCCTCCTGCGCCGGGACGACGTTCATCACGACGGAGGAGGGGTAGACCGAGCGGCCGCCCGGGACGTACAGCCCGACGCGCTCGACGGGGACCCACTTCTCGGTGACCGTACCGCCGGGGACGACCTGGGTGGTGTGCGTGGTGCGGCGCTGCTCGCGGTGGACGAGACGGGAGCGGCGGATCGACTCCTCCAGGGCCGCCCGTACGGCCGGGTCGAGCCGCTCCAGCGACGCGGTGATCGCGTCGGCCGGGACGCGGATCGCGTCGAGGTGTACGCCGTCGAATTTCTCCCCCCACTCGATCACTGCCGCGGAGCCACGATGGCGTACGTCCTCGCAGATGGGCCGCACCGTCTCCAGGGCGGCTTCCACGTCGAACTCGGCACGGGGCAGCAGGTCGCGCAGGGCGCCGCCCTCGGGGAGGGCGGTACCGCGCAGATCGATTCGAGAGATCACACCGCAATTCTCTCAGACCGTTTCCGGCCTCCGGTCGCCCGTATCACTGGCTGATACATGTCCCGGCTGTCACTGCTGACCATGAGCGTTCATCTCGTCACACAGAGGGGAAGAACGACTGTACGAAGCGCGGGACAGAACGCGCAGGCGGAGGTGAGGCAGTGACCGAACCGCACGACGGCGAGATCCCCGACGGGCTCAGCGCCGCGGAGCTGGGTATGTGGCAGTCCTTCCGGAACGGCACCACCTACGATCTGCGCTCCCACGATCCGGTGCGCGACGATCCGTTCGCCCCGCACAGCTGGGGACCGGAGCGGAGCGTCGGCGCCCGGACGGTGGCCCGGCTGCTGCTCAGCGGGCCGGCGGCGCGGCCGGGGCGGGTGGCCGCGCTGAAGCTCCGGGGCGTCCGCATCACGGGGAAACTGGATCTGGCGGGCGGGCGCGTCTCGCCCTACGTGGAGCTGACGGGCTGCCGCTTCGAACAGGAGGTGGTGCTGCCCGAGTGCCATTTCACGACACTTCGGATGGTGGGCTGCGCGGTGCCCAGGCTGGACGCGGCCCGGCTGCACACGGAGGGCGATCTGCATCTGCCGCGCTGCCGGATCGAGCGCGGTATCCGGCTGACCGACGCCCAGATCGGTACGGACCTGCTGATCAACCAGATCCGTGTCGGCCCCGACCGGCGAGGCCGCGCCTTCGTGGGCGACGGGATGTCGGTGGCGCAGGACCTGCAGGCGGAGATGATCGAGACCCTCGGCGAGCTGAGCCTGCGCGGGGCGAAGGTCGGCGGTTCGCTGAGCCTGCGCGGCAGCCGGCTGCGCGCCACGGACGGGCGGCGGGCGCTGAACGCCCCGCAGCTCAGCGTGGAGCGCACTCTGTACATGACGGAGGCCTGGGTGAGCATCGCCACCGGGAACCAGGGCACCACTCCCCCGTTCGGTGTCGCGCGCGGCGGCGGCCCGGCGCGCGGGACGCGCGCGCAGGCCTTCGAGTGCCGGGGCGCGGTGCGGCTCGACGACGGGCGGTTCGGGGACGCGGTGGACCTGCACAAGGCCCGGTTCGTGCTCGCCGACCGCGAGGAGCTGTCGCTGCGCCGGATCGTCGCCCCCGAACTGCGGTTCAACGCGGAGCGCCCGCGGGAGGGCCGGGTCGTACTGAACGGCGCGAAGGTCGTCACCCTGATCGACGTGTCGACCAGCTGGCCGGGCCCGGGCGGCCTGGCGATGGGCGGCTTCGTGTACGAGAACCTTGTCCCGTACGGCCATTTCCCGCTGTCCCGGCGTCTGGAGTGGGTGCTGGCCGCGACCCCGGAGTACGTCCCGGAGCCGTACGAGCGACTCGCGATGGTGCTCCGCAGCTGCGGGGAGGACGCCGACGCCCGGGAGGTGCTGCTGGCCAAGCAGCGGCGCCGGCGCGAGACGCTGCCGCCCGCGGGAAGGATCTGGGGCTATCTGCAGGACTGGACGGTGGCCTACGGCTACCGGCCGGGGCGGGCCCTGGTGTGGATGGCGGTGCTGTGGGCGGCGGGGGCGGTGGCCTTCTCGCAGTACCACCCGGAGTCGATCAAGGGGGACGAACATCCGCAGTGGAATCCCGCGCTGTACGCGCTGGATCTGCTGGTGCCGGTGATCGATCTCGGGCAGGACGGTTACTGGCTGCTGGAGGGGGGATGGCAGTGGACGGCGGCGGCTCTGGTGCTGGTGGGGTGGATATTGGCCACCACGGTGGCGGCGGGCGCGTCCCGGCTGCTGCGGCGCGGCTGACCGACAGGGGGCGCCCCGTCCGTCGCGCCCCCTGTCGGCACGGTGATCGAAAGGGCGCTCGAAGCCCGGCAGGACGAGCGGTCAACGGCACCGGGAAGGTCGGAATCGCGCCAGCCGCACGCGCTTCCTTTGCCGTTTCTTGACCTAGCCCAGGGCAACCCTTCCACTCGCTACAGAAGCTTCACAGAGCCCCTCTGGCGCCGCCCCCACCAGGGCTTTTCAATGGTCTGCACCATGGCTTTCCTCCGCGTACTGCTGAGTTCCGCGCGCACGTTCCGGTACGGCCCCGGGCTGTCGGCCGGGTTGCCGGCGGACGACGCGGTGCTGCTCGACGCCCCCGACAGGCGGCTCTCCCCCGCGTTGGTCGCCGCGGCCATGGGTGACTTCGAACCGGCCGCCGAACTCCTCGCCACCACCCGGGACGACGCCGACTGGGAGACCCGCGACCGCGCCCTGGCCCGGCTGGTCGCCTTCGCCCGCAATCGCGACGACTGGCTCACCGGCTGGCTGGCCGCCGCCCCGCGGGACCCGGACGCCCTGCTCGTCAAAGCCGCGCTGTCGATGCGCCGCGCCTGGGAGTCCCCCGCCCACGCCGAGCTGCTGCGCGAGGTGGGCCCGCTGATCACGGCGGCGACCGAGGCCGATCCCCTTGACCCGGTGCCGTGGCGGCTCGCGCTCGACCACGCCCGCGGCACGCATGCCACGCACACGGTGTTCGAATCGCTGTGGGAGCAGGCGGTGCGCCGCTCCCCGCACCACTACGGCAGCCATGTCGCCGCGCTCCGGTACCTCTCGGCAGAGTGGTACGGCTCCCACAGCGAATGCTTCGACTTCGCCGAGCGGGCGGCCGAGGACGCCGCCGGTGACTCCCTGGTGCAGGCACTCCCCTTACGGGCGGCCTTCGCCCTGCTGCGGGACGAGGAGGCGGTCGTACGGGCGACCTCCGTGCAGGGGGACCGGATCGACGCGGCCGCCGACCTCGCGATCAGCCTCTCGGCCGGCTTCCCCGCCGGTGACCCCTGGCCGGCCGAGGTCCGCAACCTCCTCGCCTACGTCCTGGTCGCCCGGGGCCGCGCGGGCGAGGCGCTGGAGCAGTTCCGGCTGATCGGCCCGTACGCGACCTCGTTCCCCTGGGCGTCCGTGACCGGGGAGGCGCTCGGGGGATTCCTCGACGCGCGGGCGGATGTCCGGCTCCGAGTGGCCTCCTCCACGCCTCTGTGCGGGAGGCCGGAACACAGCGGGCGTCGCGGCCATTAGGCTTGGCGGTTGTGACCACCGCTCGCCTGCCCCTCTTCCCGCTGAACGCGGTGCTGTTCCCCGGCCTCGTGCTGCCGCTCAACGTCTTCGAGGAGCGTTATCGCGCCATGATGCGCGAGCTGCTCGCGATCGACGAGGACGAACTGCGCCGCTTCGTCGTGGTCGCGATCCGCGACGGCCGCGAGACCGCCCCGACGGCCACCGGGATGCCGGACACGATCGCCGCCGCGCCTCCGGCGGAACGGGCGCCGGCCGACGGCTTCGGCCCCGATCCCCTCCAGACCTTCCACCGTGTCGGCTGCGTCGCGGACGCGGCGAAGATCCGTGAGCGCGCGGACGGCAGCTACGAGGTCCTGGCGACCGGCACCACCCGGGTCCGGCTGCTCTCCGTCGACGCGAGCGGCCCGTTCCTGACGGCCGAGGTCGAGGAACTGCCCGAGGATCCGGGGGCCGCCGAGGGCCAGGACTCGCCCAAGGACGAAGCGGGGGCTCTGGCGGAGGGTGTCCTCCGGGCCTTCCGCAGCTACCAGAAGCGGCTGGCCGGGGCGAGCGAGCGTTCCCTGACGACCGGCGCGGACCTGCCGGACGACCCGTCCGTCGTCTCGTATCTGGTGGCCGCCGCCGCCGTGCTCGACGTGCCGACGAAACAGCGGCTGCTCCAGGCCCCGGACACGGCGACCCGGTTGCGCGAGGAGCTGGCCCTCCTGCGCAAGGAGACGGCCGTCATCCGGCACCTGCCGTCGCTGCCGGCGGCCGACCTGACGCGCGACCCGACGTACCCCAACTGACCCGAGGACCTGCCAGGTGGCGAAGAAGTCCAGGAAACAGCAGCCCGGCGGCACCCCGGCCACGGTCGCCCTGACCGGGGCGGGCATCACTTTCACGGTTCACTCGTACGAGCACGACTCCTCGTCCCCGTCCTACGGCGAGGAGGCGGCGGCGGCCCTCGGGGTCTCCGCCGACCGCGTGTTCAAGACGCTGGTCGCCGACGTCGACGGCGAACTGGTCGTCGCCGTGGTGCCCGTCGCGGGATCACTGGACCTCAAGGCACTGGCATCGGCGGTGAACGGCAAGCGGGCGGCCATGGCGGACCCGGCGGCGGCGGAACGCACCACGGGCTACGTGAGAGGCGGCATCTCCCCCCTGGGCCAGCGAAAGCGCCTGCGTACGGTGCTGGACGCCTCGGCCGGGTCGCACGCCACGATCTGCGTCTCGGCGGGCCGTCGCGGCCTGGAGGTGGAACTCTCCCCCACGGACCTGTCCGCCCTGACCGACGCCGCCCTGGCTCCGATCGGCCGGGCGTAGCGCGGAATACGCCTGCGTGGGACGGCCTGCGGGAGGGGCGCGGAATGCGGGGCCGGGGTTCGACCGTTGGCGCCCAGGTGAACGATTTTTCTTCCCCTGTGGGTGCCGGGCCGGGTGACCGCGCCGCCGTCCGCGAGCGGCTGGAGGCGGAACGCCGGGACACGCAGGCCCGGATCGCCGCGCTGCACAGCGATTTCGACGGAATCGTCGAGGCGAACGCGCTGGTGGCGGTCGACGACGAGCACGACCCGGAGGGATCCAGCACCGCCTTCGAGCGGGCCCACATCGCCTCGCTGCTGGCTCAGGCGCGGGACCAGCTGGAGGGGGTGGACAAGGCGCTGGAGCGGCTTGAGCGAGGCGACTACGGTCGCTGCGAAGGCTGCCGCGAGCCGATCCCGCCGGGCCGTCTGGAGGTGCGTCCGGCAGCGACGACCTGCGTGCGCTGCGCTGCGGGCGCACCCCTCTGACGCGGTCCGCACCGGTCCGGGGAAGCCCCTTCCACCGGCACGTGGTCAGTGCTTGAAGGTGTCCTTCGACTTCTCCTTGGTTTCCCGGCCCTTGCCCCGGGCCTCCAGTGCCGCCCCCTTGGCCGCGGTGGTGTCGTTGCCGACCGCGTGGGCCACCTTGCGCACGGCCTTTCCGACGATCTGCTCGGTCTTGGCCTTGGTCTTCTCTCCGGCACTCATGTCGGTCCTTTCGTAGGTGCTCATCCAGTCGCCTGCCCCTCTCCCCGGGGCGGAAACGGCCTGAGCGGAAACGGCCTGAGCGGAAACGCCCCTGCGCGGGAACGGCCCCGGACGGGAACGGGAAAGGCGCCGGAGAGGGCCCGGACGAGGCCTGGGGCCGCAGATCCCGGTTGCCCGGCCGACGAGGCGGAATGCGGCCGACTCCTGGAACCGCTACGGCCGCTCCGGGCCCGGCCCGTCCGCCGGCCGGCCGCCCTCGGCTCCCGGCGCCCCGGCGACATCGGGTGCCGGCCCGAACGCGGTCCCGGCCCCCGGTTCCGCCTGGGGCACGCCGTACGGGACGCCCCACTCGGGCTCAGGATCCCGTGGCCCGAACAGCGCTGTCAGCCCCAGGTGGACGATCATCGCTGCGACGGGCCAGGCGAGCATCGCCGCCCCCACCGCGTGCAGCTCCATCGGCGCGTCGAAGGTGACTCCCTTGCCGACCTCCTTGGCATGGGCCACCACGTCGGACGCCGGCCCGAACCAGGTGCCGATCCCCCACGCCAGCAGGGAGCCGAGCAGGCCGCCCAGGGCGAGCCCCACCACCAGCGGGATGCCTCCGCGCCGGCGGAACAGGAAGACGGCGACAGCCGAGACCAGACCGCAGGCGAGCCCCAGCAGCACGAACGTGCCGTCGGCCCCGATGGCCTCCTCGCCCTCGCTGTTCTTGAGGAACACGGCGGTGTCGTCGGAGACGAGCGGTACCCGGGGCGCCAGCCACAGCCAGAGCAGCCCGAGGACGACACCCGTCACGGTCAGCACCGCGGCGATCACCGCGCCCTGCCGGAGCTCCGCCCGCCGCTCGTCCGCGCCCGGCTCCCCGCCGGGCTCGACATGCGACCCGGAGGGCGGAGCCTGCCACGGGTCGTTCGGCTGGGGCTGGTCCGGCGGCGTCAACGGTGCGGTCACGGTGCCATCGTGCCAGGCCGACGCGTGCACCGCCTCACCGGACCGCCGCCCGCCGGTACGCCCACGTGGCCACGGCCAGCGAGAGCACACCGACCGCCGCGCACACCGCGAGGTCGAGGGCGACGACGGCCCAGTCGGGGTGGGTGTCGAAGGACCGGGACAGTGCCTCGACTCCGTAGGTCGAAGGAAGCAGATCGCGCGCCCACCCGACGGGAGCGGGCAGCCGCTCGGCCGGCAGCACGCCCAGCAGCAGCGCGGCCGACATGCCCAGCTGCCCGAGCAGCGTCGCCAGCTCCTGCCGAGGCGCCAGCAGCCCGAGCGCGGCGCCCAGCCCGGAGAGCGCGGCACCGGAGAGCGGGATGACCGCGACGAGTACCCACAGATGCGTCATCGGCAGCCCGAACAGCGCACTGCCCGCCACCGCGGTGACGATCGTGCCGGGCACGGTGAACGAGGCGTACGCCCCCGCCGCCCCCAGCACCACCGCGGCAGGGGGCACCGGCAGCGTGGCGTAGTGGTCGAGCCCCCCGCCGGCCCGGAGCTGGCCGAAGTACTGGGCGAGCAGGTTGAGTGCGACGAAGGCCACGACCAGCACGCTGGACCCGGCGACGACGGCCCGTGCCTCGGCACCGCCGTCGACGACCCCGCGCATCAGCACCATGATCCCGACGGACTGGAAGGTCGCGACGAACAGCAGGGGAATCCGCGCGACCCTCGCCCGCGACAGCTGCGCCCGGTAGACGGCGGCGAGCGAGGGAAGCAGTCTGGCCCGCGGCGCGAGAGCCGCGGGGGCCGTACGGGCGGGCGGGCCGGGCCGGGCGGCGGAGGTCCGGACCTTCGGCCCGGACACCTTCGCGGACTCCCTGGGAACGATGCTCGTCACCTGGCAGTGCTCCCGTTCGACTCCGACATGTGATGCGACACGCATCCCGACACGCTCACCGTCCTGATCACGCCTTCACCAGCCCCTCGGTGGCCCTGGCAGCGTCCCCGCCGAGCGCCAGATAGACGTCCTCCAGGCTGGGCGTGGCCAACGTGAAGTCGTCCAGCGAGGAGAAGGCCGACCCGCCGGTCACGGCGGCCACCGCGGCCCGCGCCTCGTCCGGTCCGAGCCGAAGGACCCACTTGCGCCCCGACTCCTGCGCCAGCTCGCGGAGCGCGGCCACCTCGGGAACCTCCAGCGGTGCACGCTCGCGCCACACCAGCTCGACCCGGACCTCACCGGCCACCTGCTCCTTGAGCCCGGACGGGGTATCGCAGGCGATGACCTGCCCGCGTTCCATGACGGCCACCCGGTCCAGGACCGTCTCGGCCTCGATGACGTTGTGGGTCACGAGCAGCACCGTCGCCCCGTGCTCGGCCCGCCGCCGGTCGACGGCGGACCAGACGGACCGCCGGGCGACGGGGTCCATCCCGGTCGTCGGCTCGTCCAGTACAAGGACGGGGCGCTCACCGACCAGCGTCGCGGCGAAGCAGGCGAGCCGCCGCTGTCCGCCGGACAGCTTCTTCAGCGGGCGCCCGGCGAGCGCGGTGAGCCCGAGCTCCTCCAGTACGTCGTCGCGCGCGGCCCGGGCTTCCCGTGCCGGCAGGCCCCTGAGCCGCCCGGTGGTCTCCGCGGCGAGCGACACGGTCAGTTCGTCGAGGGCGGTGGACTCCTGGCCGAGGTAGCCGATGAGCCGCGAGGCCCGCTCGGGGTGGCGCACGAGGTCGTGTCCCAGTACCTCGACGCTCCCGGCATCGGGGCGCATCAGCCCGGTGAGCTGGCGTACGAGCGTGGACTTTCCGGCGCCGTTGGGCCCGAGGAGTCCGAAGATCTCACCGCGCCGGACATCGAGGGACACCCCGTCGGTGGCGCGCACCTCGGGAGTGGCGGCGCGGCCGCGTCGGCCGCGGACGGCGGGGTAGGTCCTGACCAGGTCACGCACCGCACAGACGGACTGTGCCTGTGCTGTGCCCGTAGCCTGCGCTGTGCCCGTAGCCTGTGCTGTGCCCGTACTCACGAGGGATGAGACTACGGGGTCGGATGCCCCGTATGGCGTCCGGGGCCGGGCAGCGCCGCCCCGCTCACTCCCCCACGGGTGCGTGTTCGGCGGCGGCCCGTACGTCGATCTCGCGCCAGAACCCCGCCCTGATGGCATAGCGGTCGTGCTCGTCGATCTGGTCGTCCTTGTGCGCGAGCAGCCCGAAGCGGGCCGCGTACCGCAGCAGTTCGCCGTCGATGCGGTGCGGAATGCGGGGGTACATCGTGGACAGCTTCTGCAGGTGGACGGTCTCCGGCAGGCGTTCCATCCAGCGCCGGGCGAAGACCTGACCGACCTCGAAGGGGTCACCGCCGACGGTGGTGATGTCCTCCTCCCGGTCCGCCCAGCGCTGTTCCGCGCTGGTGAGCTGGGCCAGGGTCGGCAGGGACGCGGTCTCCGCGGGTTCGCCGAGCGGTCCGCCGCGCTCGACCCAGCCCCTGTCGGAGGACCAGCGCAGGGTCGCGTTGGCGGCCGGCGGCTGCGGCACGTGCTGCGCGGCCTGGGTCCCGGGGGTGCGCAGGCTCGCCAGGTCCTTGGGGGTGGGGACGCCCCTGGGGCCGGGCGCCGGCCGGGTGTGCGGGGCGGCGTCCTCGTCCGGCGCGGCCGTGCCGTTGGGGGCATCGGTGGCCCGGGCCTCCGACGCCCGCTCGGTGGAGGCGGCGGGTGCGGCCTCGGGCAGCGGCGCGGACAGGATCGCGGCGATCTCGGGGCGCGGGCCGGCCGGGGGCGCGCACACGCCGCCCGTCTCCTTGGCCCGTACGGCCTTGGTGATCCAGGCCCGGTCGAGCACCCGTCGTTCGTCGGCCTCGGCCACCAGGTCCTCGGACTGGTTGTAGTCGCCGTCGGCGGCCTGGACGGCCCAGAGGTGGACGGCGACGCCGTGTTCCTTGGCGGACATCAGCCCGGGCAGCAGATCGCCGTCACCGGTCACGAGCACCACGTCGGAGCAGGCCCGGTTCCTGGCGAGCTCGGTCAGTTCGGCGTGCATGGCCGCGTCGACGCCCTTCTGCGCCCACCGCCCGTCACTGCGGGTGAGGGCGCCCAGCCGAACGGTCACCCGCGGCATGACCCGCAGCCTGCGGTGCTCGGGCTGCGGCACACGGTCGGGGGCTCCGTCGAACCAGTAGATGCGCAGCAGGGGCTGCTCCGTGTCGGCGACGGCGCGCTCACGCAGGCCCTGGATCAGGGCAGCGTGGTCGACGGTGATGCGGGAACGGGCGGGCTCTCCGGCCAGCAGGCTCGCGGCTGCGCCCAGCAAGTAGCCGGCGTCCACCAGGACGACGCAACGGTCCACGCGTTCCACCCTCTTCCACTTCAGGAGCGGATCAGCGGGACCGGACCGGGGGTGGGTCCGCCGACCCGGGATTTACCTACTCAGGGTTTCCTTCGAGTCTGCCTGACGGTGCGGGGGTTGAGGTCCGGAACTCGATCATCGGCGTGGCGGATCGGAGAACGGCGCATGATACCTCGCCCACTACGCTCCGTAATGATCCAACATGCGGCTTTCGTGGTGACATGTGAGTCTGACAGCGGTTCTGGACCCCAGATCGCTCACAGGAGGCATCACGATGGCGAAGAACAAGAACCGCAAGCAGGGCAGCCGGCCCGACCGCGCGTCCGACGCGGAGCGTGGCGCGGAGGAGGCCAAGTCGACGGCGTACGAGTCACGGACCCAGCCTCAGTCGCAGAGTCAGGGCAGCCCGGCCGATGTTGCCCGTAAGCACCAGAAGCGCTTCGGCCACAACTGACGGCCCACAGGGCCCGCAGGCCGAGAGGGGCGCCCCGCCGGCCGGCGGGGCGCCCCTCTCGCGGGTACGGTGCCGGCCGTCAGCCGGCCAGGCAGGACGGGCCGAGCAGCACCTTCAGGTCACCGAAGAGGGCGGGGTCCGGCTTGACGCGATGCCGGTCGAGACGGAGCACGGTGGTCTTGCGGGGGCCCTGGAGCCTGATGCGGACCTCGGTGTCGCCGCGGTGGTTGCTGAGGACCTCGCCGAGCCGGCTGACCATCGGCGGGGTGACCCGGACCGTGGGGATGGTCAGGACGACGGGAGCGTTGGTCCCGGCCGAGGAGATGTCGGGGACCTGCATCTCCATGGCGACCAGGCGCGGCACGTCCTCACGCTTGTCGAGACGTCCCTTGACGAAGACGACGGTGTCCTCGACGAGCTGGGTGGAGACGAGCTGATAGGTCGCGGGGAAGAACATGCACTCGATGGAACCCGCGAGGTCCTCCACGGTCGCGATGGCCCAGGCGTTGCCCTGCTTGGTCATCTTGCGCTGGAGGCCGGAGATGATGCCGCCCACGGTGACGATCGCCCCGTCGGAGTGCTCACCGCCGGTGAGCTGCGAGATCGCCGCGTCCGACTTGTCGGACAGGACGTGTTCGAGGCCGAAGAGCGGGTGGTCGGAGACGTACAGGCCGAGCATTTCCCGCTCCTGCGCGAGCAGATAGGACTTCTCCCACTCGATGTCGGAGAACTCCACGTCCAGCCCGAAGCCCGGCTCGTCGCTGTCCTCCTCGCCGCCGCCGAAGAGGTCGAACTGCCCCTCGGCCTCCTTGCGCTTGACCTGCACCACGTTGTCGATCATCGGCTCGTGGTGAGCGACGAGTCCCTTGCGGGTGTGTCCCATCTCGTCGAAGGCGCCGGCCTTGATGAGCGATTCGACGGTGCGCTTGTTGCAGACGACCGCTTCGACCTTGTCGAGGAAGTCGGGGAACGTGGAGTACTTCCCCTTCGCCTTGCGGGACCGGATGATCGAGTCGACGACGTTCTGGCCGACGTTGCGGATGGCCGTCAGCCCGAAGAGGATCACGTCGTCACCCTGGGCGGCGAAGTTCGACTCGGACTCGTTGACGTTCGGCGGGAGCACCTTGATGCCCATGCGGCGGCACTCGTTGAGGTAGACCGCCGACTTGTCCTTGTCGTCCTTGACGGAGGTCAGCAGGGCCGCCATGTACTCGGCGGGGTAGTTCGCCTTGAGGTAGGCGGTCCAGTAGGTGACCAGGCCGTACGCCGAGGAGTGCGCCTTGTTGAACGCGTATCCGGCGAAGGGCACCAGGACGTCCCACAGGGCCTTGATCGCCGCGTCGGAGAAGCCGTTCTTCTTGGCGCCGGCCTCGAAGAGGACGAAGTTCTTCGCCAGCTCGTCGGCCTTCTTCTTGCCCATCACGCGGCGCAGGATGTCGGCCTCGCCGAGCGAGTAGCCGGCGACGATCTGGGCGGCCTTCTGCACCTGCTCCTGATAGACGATCAGGCCGTAGGTGAGCCCGAGGACCTCCTTGAGGGGCTCCTCCAGCTCCGGGTGGATCGGGGTGATCTCCTGCCGGGCGTTCTTGCGCTCGGCGTAGTTCGTGTGCGAGTTCATGCCCATCGGGCCCGGCCGGTAGAGGGCCGAGACGGCGGAGATGTCCTCGAAGTTGTCGGGCTGCATCTGGCGCAGCAGCGAGCGCATGGGGCCGCCGTCGAACTGGAAAACCCCGAGCGTGTCACCGCGGCAGAGCAGCTCGTACGTCTTGGGGTCGTCCAGCGGGAGCGAGAGCATCTCCAGGTCGACACCCTTGTTGGCCTTCACCATCTTGATGGCGTCGTCCATGATCGTCAGGTTGCGCAGGCCCAGGAAGTCCATCTTGAGCAGGCCGAGCGACTCGCACTGGGGGTAGTCCCACTGCGTGATGGTGACGCCGTCGGTGTGCCGCACCCAGATCGGCGCGTGGTCGACGATCGGCTCGCTGGACATGATCACGCCGGCCGCGTGCACACCCATCTGCCGGACCAGGCCCTCCACACCCTTCGCGGTGTCGATGACCTTCCGGACGTCCGGCTCGCTCTCGTACATCCCCCGGATCTCGCCCGCCTCGCTGTAGCGCGGGTGCTTGGGGTCGGTGATGCCGTTGAGATCGATGCCCTTGCCGAGGACGTCGGCGGGCATGGCCTTGGTCAGGCGGTCGCCCATGGCGTACGGGTAACCGAGGACGCGCGCGGAGTCCTTGATCGCGTTCTTGGCCTTGATCTTGCCGTAGGTGCCGATCATGGCGACCTTGTCGGCGCCGTACTTCTCGGTCACGTACCGGATCACCTCGACGCGCCGGCGCTCGTCGAAGTCGATGTCGACATCGGGCATGGACACGCGCTCGGGGTTGAGGAAGCGCTCGAAGATCAGCCCGTGGGTGATCGGGTCGAGGTCGGTGATGCCCATGGCGTACGCGACGATCGAGCCGGCGGCGGAACCACGGCCGGGGCCCACCGCGATGCCGTTGTTCTTGGCCCACATGATGAAGTCGGCGACGACGAGGAAGTACCCCGGGAACCCCATCTGGATGATGATGTCCATCTCGTACTCGGCCTGCTTCTGCCGGTCCTCGGGGACGCCTCCGGGATAGCGGCGGTCCATCCCGACCCGGACCTCCTCCTGGAACCAGGTGATCTCGGTGAAGCCCTCCGGGATGTCGAACTTCGGCATCAGGTCGCGCTTCTCGAACATGCCGGTGGTGTCGATCTGCTGCGCGACCAGGAGGGTGTTGGCGCAGCCCTCCTGCCAGGCGTCGGAGGAGTCGACGCCGTACATCTCGTCCGTCGTCTTGAGGTAGTAGCCCGTGCCGTCGAAGCGGAAGCGGTCGGGGTCGGAGAGGTTCTTGCCGGTCTGGATGCAGAGCAGGGCGTCGTGCGCGGTCGCCTCGTTCGCGTACGTGTAGTGCGAGTCGTTCGTCACGAGCGGCGGGATGTTCAGCTTCCGGCCGATCTCCAGGAGCCCGTCGCGGACCCGGCGCTCGATCTCGATGCCGTGGTCCATCAGCTCCAGGAAGTACTTGCCCTCGCCGAAGATGTCCTTGTAGTCGGAGGCAGCCTGGACCGCCTCGTCGAACTGCCCGAGCCGCAGCCGGGTCTGCACCTCGCCGGAGGGGCACCCGGTGGAGGCGATGAGGCCCTCGGACCACTGGGAGATGGTCTCCTTGTCCATACGCGGCCACTTCTGCAGCCAGCCCTCGGCGTACGCGTCGGAGGAGAGCTTGAAGAGGTTGTGCAGCCCGGTGCTGTTGGCCGCCCAGATGGTCTTGTGCGTGTAACCACCGGAACCCGAGACGTCGTCCCGCTTCTGGTGCGGCTGGCCCCACTGGATCTTGCGCTTGTGCTTGCGCGACTCGGGAGCGACGTACGCCTCGATCCCGATGATCGGCGTCACCCCGGCCTTCTGGGCCGAGTGGAAGAAGTCGTACGCCCCGTGGAGGTTGCCGTGGTCGGTCATCGCGATGTGCGACATACCCATGTCGTTGCACGCGTCGAACATGTCCTTGAGCCGCGCGGCACCGTCCAGCAGCGAGTACTGGGTGTGGACGTGCAGGTGCGTGAATGGCGGCTTGCTCACGGCGCTGTGCCTCCGGGAGAACTCGGGATGACGGCTTGGGGGGACAGCGGGGAAGTCTACGTCTCCGAGATGACGAGCGGCGGGCACTCCGAGGTACGGTCGCGCGTTGGAAGACCGGGGACACCTGTCCCTTTTGTCATGAACGCCATGTATCAGGAGGCACCCAGCGATGTCGGACACGCAGACCTGCGCAGAGCGGCGCGGGGAGCAGATTCTCACCGTATTCGATACCGCCTTCGGGCAGCTCCTGGCCGCCGACCCCGCAGCCTTCCGGGTGAAGTTCCGCAAGATGGCGGGCTCGGCCTTCGCGTTCTACCGGGGCTCCGCCGGCCTGTTCTACGCCGATCTGGACCGCGAGCAGCACAGCGGTGCCTACCTGGACGAGCGGACGAGCCGGGTCTGGATCCACGGCGATCTGCACGCGGAGAATTTCGGCACCTACATGGACGCCCACGGCCGCCTCGTGTTCAACGTCAATGACTTCGACGAGGCCTACGTGGGCCCCTTCACGTGGGACCTCAAGCGCTTCGCGGCCTCCGTCGCCCTGATCGGTTACGCGAAGGCGCTGGGCGACGACCAGATCACCGAGCTCGTCCAGGTCTACGCCGCCGCGTACCGGGAGCGGATCCACGCCCTGGCGACGGGCGCCAAGAACGGCGAGGTGCCGCCCTTCACCCTGGACACCGCCGAGGGTCCGCTGCTCGGCGCGCTGCGCGACGCCCGCGCGCTGACCCGGTTCGGCCTGCTGGACTCGATGACGGAGATCCGGGACTTCGAGCGCCGGTTCACCGCCGACGGCGGCGCGATCGACCTGGACGCGGCGACGCGCTACAAGGTGCTCGCTGCGTTCGACGGCTATCTGGAGACGCTGCCGGAGTCGAGCCTCACACGGCCCGATTCGTACCGGGTGAAGGACGTCGTCGGCCGCCGGGGCATCGGCATCGGGTCGGCCGGCCTGCCCTCGTACAACATCCTCCTGGAGGGCAACAGCGACGCCCTGGAGAACGATGTGGTGATCTATCTCAAGCAGGCACAGACCCCGGCCGTGTCCCGGCACATCACCGACGCCGCCGTGCGGGACTACTTCCAGCACGAGGGGCACCGCACGGTGATCTCGCAGCGCGCACTCCAGGCACACGCCGACCCGTGGCTGGGCTGGACCGAGCTGGACGGCTCCGGTCAGCTGGTCGCCGAGGTCTCTCCGTACGCCGTCGACCTGGACTGGTCCGACATCGACGAGCCGGAGGAGATCGCTGCGGTGGTCGCCGATCTCGGCCGGGCCACGGCGACGATGCACTCGGCGGCGGACGACGAGAGCGGGCACTCGCTGGTCCCGTTCTCCACGGAACGCGCGATCGACGCGGCCATCGCCGCCGACGAGGAGGGCTTCGCCGAGCTGCTGGTGGGCTTCGCACACAGCTACGGCGCGCGGGCCCGCGCCGACCACCAGATCTTCGTCGACCTCTTCCGCAACGGCCGCATCCCGGGCCTGTAGGCCCGCCGTACGCCCTTGGCGGACACTTACGGGAACGCATGGCACACTCTCGGGCGATGGACGTATCAGGGACACAGATCAGAGCGGTACGCGCGGCGCTGTTCACCGCGCTCGTCGTCACGCTCTCGTCCGCGTCCCATGTGCTGCTCTCCCGGGTCCCGTTGCCGGTCACCGCTGTCGCGCTGCTGGCCGGGGCCGTCTTCGCGGTGGCGTTCGCACTGGCGGGCCGGGAACGCGGTTTCGGGGCGATCGCCGGGCTGCTGGTTCCGCTGGAGCTGGCCGCCGACACGGTGTTCACCGTCGGCCAGCACCTCTGTTACGGGGCGGCGGGCGGCCCGATCGCGGGCCCTCTGCGCTCCGTCGGCGTCGATGTGCTCTGCGGCGGCGAGACCGGGCGCGGAGCGGACGGTCTCGCCGGTGTGACCACGGTCGGCACACCGCTGGCCGGCGTGACCGCCGAGGGTGACCACGCGGCCGCCCTGCTGGCCTCACCGGGACCCGCTGTCCCGTGGCTGCTGCTGGCCGCGCATGTGACGGTCGGCCTGCTGGCCGCCGCCTGGCTGCGGCGCGGCGAGTCGGCGCTCGCCGGACTGCTGCGCGCGGCGGCCGCCGTCGCCTTCCGGCCGCTGCTCACCGCGGCCGCCGTGGTGGGCACGGCGCGGCACCGCATACAGACCGGGGCCCGCCGCGCCGGGCGCCCGCACCCGCTCGCCCCGGTCCGCTTCCTGGTGCACTCCGTGGGACGGAGGGGCCCGCCGCGCTCGGCCTGCACCCCTGTCTGAGCACGCGTAATCCCTTTCCGAGCCGCCCCCACTTCTACGGAGCACCCTCATGAGCAAGCGCAACACCCAGGCCAACAAGTCCGCTGCCCGCGAGCGGCTGCGCGCGGAGCGCGAGCTCCAGGCCAAGAAGGACAAGACACGCAAGCAGATCGTCGTCGGCCTCTCGGTCGTCGCGGTTCTCGCTGTCGCCGGCGCTGTCAGCTACGGCGTGATGCAGCTGAACAAGCCCTCCGCCTGGGAGGCCGCGGCGGACGCGAAGAACGTCACCGCCCCCAAGAACACGTCGGGCGACGACGGCACGACTGTCGTGATCGGCGAGTCGGGCGCCAAGAAGACGCTGGAACTGTACGAGGACTCGCGCTGCCCGGTCTGCGCCACGTTCGAGCAGGCGGTCGGCGAGACCGTGGACAAGGACGTCGAAGCCGGCAAGTACAAGATCAAGTACGTCGGCGCGACCTTCATCGACAACGCGGCCGGCGGCGAGGGCTCGAAGAACGCCCTGAGCGCGCTCGGCGCGGCGCTGGATGTGAGCCCCGAGGCCTTCCTGGAGTACAAGGCCGCGCTGTACTCCGCGAAGTACCACCCCGCGGAGACGAGCGACAAGTTCGGTAAGGACAGCTACCTGATCGAGGTGGCTGATTCCGTGGAAGCGCTGAAGGGCAACAAGGCGTTCCAGAAGGACGTCGAGGACGGCACGTTCGACGCCTGGGCGATCAAGATGTCGAAGGCGTTCGACGAGAGCGGGGTCAAGGGCACGCCGACCCTCAAGATGGACGGCAAGACGCTCACCGCCGAGGGCAGCGAGAACGCTCCCATGACGGTGGCCGACTTCAACACTGCGGTCACCAAGGCCCTGAAGGGCTGACCGGAGAACCGACGGCCCGGCGGGGACCACCGACACGGCTCCGGGCGTCATCCGGCCAACGGGCGGGCGAACTTCCCTTGTTCGTGCGCCCGTTGGCTCTACCCGTCAGCAGGGTCATCGTCCGTGACCAGGCGACACCTCTTCACCGCACCCAGCCGCGCACGGTCGTCAAGGCCGCCGCCACCGCTGGTCGGCACCTCGGTGATGATCTCGCCGGTCGCCTTCACAGCGTTTCCGGCCCATCTGCTGGCACCGCTCGCGGAGCTGCTGGGGCTACACGGACGACCGCAGGGAGCTGATCTTGCGTCTGCGGGACCACGCCGTCACCGACACGGTCTTCCTGACCGGCGACATTCATATGGCGTGGGCCAACGACGTACCCGTGGAGGCGGCGACCTATCCGCTGTCCGCATCGGCGGCCACCGAGTTCGTGGTGACCTCCAAGCGTCATGTGAAGTGGGTCGACATGGACTCGCAGGCTACGGCGTCCTGGACGTGACGGCCCAGCGCTCGCAGATGGACTACTACGTGGTCTCCGACAGGACCAGCAAGGAGGCGACGGCGTCCTGGGTCCGCTCGTACCGCACGCGCAACGGCACCCGGAAGATCGAGAGGGCCGACGCCCCGGTGCGCTGACCCGCTTCGGCCGCGCGCCCTCAGGTGCGCGGCCGGAGCCGGTGGCTACAGCGTGGCGAGGAAGCCCAGGGAGACCTTCCAGGTCAGCTCGGCCGCGTCCGCGTCGTGATCGGGCAGGTCGGGGTCGGTGAAGAGGTGACCGGCGCCGGGATAGCGGTAGACCTCGACGTCCGCGCCGGTCCGCTGCATCTGGAGGTACCAGCTGGTGAGCCAGTCGTGCGACTCGAACGGGTCGGGATCGGCCACATGCAGCTGGACGGGCAGTTCGTCCACCGAGGCGCTCTCGGCGATGTCCGACGTACCGTGGAGCAGCAGCAGCCCGCGGGCCTTCGCGTCGCCGAGCGCGAGGGTCTGCGCGACGGACGCCCCGAAGGAGAAACCCGCGTAGACGAGGCCCTGGTCGGAGTAGGGCGCGGCGGCCAGGACGGCGCGCTTGAGCAGCTCGTCCTTGCCCACCTCCTCCTTGAAGGCCATTCCGTCCTCGACGGTGTCGAAGGTGTGCCCCTCGAAGAGATCGGGCACGCGCACCTCGTGCCCGGCCGCACGCAGCCGGTCGGCAGCCGCGTGCACAGCGGGCCGCAGACCAAAGGTCGAGTGGAAAAGCATGATGTTCATGAGGCCCATGGTGCCAGCTGTGCCCCGACGCTTGGAGGACGAGGGAATGGAGAACATACTGCGACCGCTGCTGGTCGTGGGCGGATCCTTGGTGATCACACTGGCGATGGGCTGGCTGGTCGATCTGCTGCTACGGCGCGCCGACAGCCGGCATCACGAGACTCCCGTCTGGGGCCTGCTCCGGCTCTGCCGCCCTCCTCTGCAGGTGGTGCTCTGCACGGCGCTGCTGAGGGCCAGCTTCGACCAGCTCCGGTTCGACGTGGTGAGGGACAACCGTGCGGCGATCGGCCAGATCCTGACCCTCGTACTGATCGGGGCGTCGGCCTGGCTGGTGATCCGTATCGCGGCCACCGTCGTGCAGTCCTCGTACGCCCGTTACGCGTCGTCCACCCGCGATCCCGCCCGGGTCCGCCGGGTCCGGACCCAGGTCACGCTGATCCAGCGTGTGGTCACCGCCGTGGTCGCGACGGTCGCCGTCGCGGCGATGCTGCTGACGTTCCCGGCGATGCGCACCGTCGGGACCTCGATGCTGGCCTCCGCCGGTGTGCTCGGCATCGTCGCCGGTGTCGCCGCCCAGTCGACCCTCGGCAATCTCTTCGCCGGCTTCCAGATCGCCTTCGGCGACATGGTCCGGATCGGCGACACCGTCGTGGTGGACGGCGAGTGGGGCACCGTCGAGGAGATCACCCTCACCTTCCTCGCAGTACGGACCTGGGACGAGCGGCGGATCACGATGCCCGTGTCCTACTTCACCAGCAAGCCGTTCGAGAACTGGTCGCGCGGCGGGGTCCAGATGACCGGGACCGTCTTCTTCCAGCTCGACCACTCGGCCCCGGTCGCGGCGATGCGTGACAGGCTGCGCGACATCCTCGGCGAGTGCGCCGCCTGGGACGGCCGGGACTGGTCCCTGGCGGTCACGGACACCACCCCGACGACGATCGAGGTGCGTGCGGTGGTCACCGCCAAGGACGCCGACGACATCTGGACGGTGCGCTGCGCCGTGCGGGAGCAGATGATCGGCTGGCTCCGGGACCATCACCCGTACGCGCTGCCCCGCATCATGACGTCACCCGCGGCGCTGCCGCCGGGTGACCACTGGCGGGAACTGACGGGCGCGGACACCGGGCTCGCCCCGTACGACGGCCAGGGGCCGACGCTCGACAAGACTCCCCGCACAGGGCGCGGCTGAACTGCCGGCAGGCGGGGCGCGTCAGCGGAGCTGCGTACGTCCGGGGTGCGCAGCATGTGGACCACCACCTCGGGATCCGCCCCCGGCTCGGTGCGGGCGTCGAGCAGAGACAGGTGGCGGGCAGCAGCCGTATGCCGACCACACGTCCGCGACGACGACGGCGAGCCCAGCCCAGGAGCCCGGTTCGCGTCCGTGGCGGTGCCGAAGACGTTACGGAGTTCGAGGCCGGTCAGGCCGAAGGCGACGCCGGTCACGAGGGTGTCGACGATCTCCCGGAAGGACCGGCCGGTGAGCCGCCCGAGGACGTCGTCGGCGTCCGCGGTGTGCTCGGCGAGGAAGGGGCACCCCGTGCGATGCGCGCGGTCAGAGCACGCGGCGCATGGCCCGGTGCGGCATCCCGGCGTCCGGGAACTCGGGACCGTACGCCGTGTAGCCGAGCCGCTCGTAGAAGCCGAGCGCGTGCGTCTGGGCGTGCAGGTCCACGGCGGCCAGGCCCAGGGTGCGGGCCTCCTCCTCCACGGCGCGGACCAGGGCGGCCCCGACGCCGAGGCCACGGGCCGCGCGGGTCACGGCGAGCCGGCCGAGCGACCCGACGGTGTGGTCGCCGCCGGTCCTGTCCGCCGCGTCCTCGCCGTGCAGCAGCCGTCCCGTGCCGAGCGCGACGCCGTCCTCGGCCACGGCGAGGACGTGCACCGCCGTGGCGTCGTGGGCGTCGTACTCGATCTCCTCGGGCACCTGCTGCTCACCGACGAAGACGTCCTTGCGGATCTGGAAGCATGCCGCGAGGTCACTCTCGTCGAGAGCCCTGCGGGTGCTGTACGGGGCGGGCCCGGGGGTCATTCGCTCTCCGCGGCAATCGTGTCGAGGGCGTGGCGCAGGTCGTCCGGGTAGCCACTTCCGAATTCGACCCAGCTGCCGTCGGCCGGGTGCTCGAAGCCGAGCCGGACCGCGTGCAGCCACTGCCGGGTCAGGCCGAGGCGCTTGGCCATCGTCGGGTCCGCTCCGTAGGTCAGGTCACCGACGCAGGGGTGGCGGTGCGCGGACATGTGCACGCGGATCTGGTGCGTGCGCCCGGTCTCCAGCTTGATGTCGAGCAGGCTGGCCGCGCGGTAGGCCTCGATGAGGTCGTAGTGCGTCACGGAGGGCTTGCCCTCCGCGGTGACGGCCCACTTGTAGTCGTGCTGCGGGTGGCGGCCGACGGGGGCGTCGATGGTGCCGCTCATCGGGTCCGGGTGGCCCTGCACCAGTGCGTGGTACTTCTTCTCGACGACCCGGTCGCGGAACTGCGCCTTGAGTAGGGTGTAGGCCCGCTCGGACTTCGCCACGACCATCAGGCCGGAGGTGCCGACGTCCAGCCGGTGCACGATGCCCTGACGCTCGGCGGCGCCCGACGTCGAGATGCGGTAGCCGGCCGCGGCGAGGCCGCCGATGACGGTGGTGCCGGTCCAGCCGGGGCTGGGGTGGGCGGCGACGCCGACCGGCTTCATGATGACGACGATGTCGTCGTCATCATGGACGATCTCCATGCCCTCGACAGGCTCGGCGACGATCTGGACGGGAGCGGGTGCCTGCGGCATCTCCACTTCCAGCCAGGCACCGCCGTGCACCCGCTCGGACTTCCCGGCCGCCGCGCCGTCCACCTGGACCTTCCCGGCAGCGGCCAGCTCGGCGGCCTTGGTGCGGGAGAACCCGAACATCCGGGAGATGGCGGCGTCGACACGCTCGCCTTCCAGGCCGTCGGGTACGGGCAGGGTGCGGACCTCGGGATACGTACTCACCAGTCGAGTATGCCTTGCGCCCGCTAGTCCTTGTGCACGGTGCCGTCGGGGTCCAGGCCCTTGAAGGAAAAGATCACGATCAGGATTCCGCCGCAGACGATCGCGGAGTCGGCGAGGTTGAAGACCGCGAAGTGCGCGGGGGCGATGAAGTCCACCACCGCGCCCTCGAACACGCCGGGCGCGCGGAATATGCGGTCGGTGAGGTTACCGAGCGCTCCGCCGAGCAGCAGACCCAGGGCGATGGCCCAGGGCAGACTGTAGAGCTTGCGGGCGAGCCGGATGATCACGATGATCACGACGCACGCGATGGCCGTGAAGATCACGGTGAAGGCCTCGCCGAACCCGAAGGCGGCGCCCGCGTTACGGATCGCGTCGAACTTCAGCCAGTCGCCGAAAATCTCGATCGGCTCCTCGTGCTCCAGTTTCGCGACCACGATCATCTTGCTGACCAGGTCCAGGAGGTAGGCCAGGACGGCCACACCGAGGAGAACCAGGATCCGCTTCTTGCCCCGGCCGCCGCCCTCGTCAGCCCCTGCTGGGGTCGAGCCCTCGTCGGGCTGCTGGGGCTCAGCCCCGTCGGCCCCCTCGGCATCAGGGATATCCGGCGTACCGATGATGCGCTCCGCCTCTGCCACGTGAGTCCCTCAACCTAGGTGCCTGACTGAGGACGAGGGTACGACACACCCGGGGAATCAGGGGCCTCGGGCTCAGGACCACCCTGGTCCCCGCCGCCGGGGGGCTTTCATCCGGATCAGCCGTCTCGGGCCGGATCAGCCGTGTCCGGCCGGATCAGCCGTGTCCGGCCGGATCAGCCGTGTCCGGCCGGATCAGCCGTATCGGATCGGGCCGAGGATCCGGCTCGGGGCTGACCGAGCCGGATCCGGCGCAAGGGGGCCCGGCCCTCAGCCCCGCCGCTCCTGCTTCTGCTTGTCCTCCACGCAGAGCGTGGCCCGGGGGAAGGCCTGCATCCGCGCCTTGCCGATCGGCTTGCCGCAGACCTCGCAGAGCCCGTAGGTCCCCGCGTCGAGCCTGGCGAGGGCGCGCTCGGTCTGCTCCAGCGTCTCCTGGGCGTGCGCCGCCAGGGACAGCTCGTGCTCCCTGGTGATGTTCTTCGTACCGGTGTCCGCGTCGTCGTCGCCGGCCCCGTCCCCGGAGTCGCGCATCAGGCCCGCCAACGCCGCGCCCGACGCCTCCAGCTCGGTGCGCAGCCGCATGACCTCACCGGCCAGCTCGGCCTGCGCCGCGTCGACCTCCTCCGGGGTCCAGGGGTCCTCCCCCGACCTGACCGCCAGGTCGCCGGGCGCCGTCGCCACTCCGGCCCTGGCCGGGGGGACCGCTGTCGCGGTGCCCTCTCCTACCGCCGTGGTCCGGGCCGCGCTCTTCTTGGCTACCACCGTGTGGGCTCCTGTCTGCTCGGCGGCCTGGGCCGCCCCCGTGGCCTTCTTCGACCCCTTCTTGGCTGCGCTCTTCTTCACCGGCTCGTGGTGCGCCGGCTCCTGGCCGGCCTGCTCCGGCTCCGGCGGATGTGCCGCCGAGTTCTTCGCTGCGGCGGCCGCCTTCTTCGCCGGCCTCTTGACCGGCTTCTCCTGGTCCACCTCCGGACCTGCCTCCTCGCCCGGGCTCCCGGTCTCCTCCTCGGCAGCCGCAGCCGTGGATCTCGCGGACGCCGTTCTCGATACGGCGGTCTTCTTCGCCACCATGGCCGCGGCCCCTTCACATATTGTGATCTTGCACGCGAATCGTGCTGGGACGATAAATCGACCCCAGCTCCGCGGCAACGGGGCACGCCGCCGGTTCGCCCCTCCCCGCAGCCGGGCAGTGGCGCGCCTGCAACCGTTGTGCCCAGCTCCCCGCGCGGTAATCCGCCCTCGCGCGCGCTCACGAACTCCTTCCGTCCCCACTGGCCATTCGGGTGCAAACCCCTCCCGTTCGCCGGTCGGTCCGAACCGGTCGGCCGTCACCCGTAAGGGCCCGTACACTGGCCGCAGCGAGAGGCATGGATGGGACGAGTAGCGTCGTACGCAGCCACGAGCGACCCGGGGACGGTGGAAGCCCGGGGGCGAGCGCGCCGCGAAGATCACCCCGGAGCCGCCGGAAGAACGCCGCAAGGCCACTAGACCCGGCATCGCGACCCCAATGAGGGGGCCACGGGTGCATGCCCGGGGCCAAGGAGGGTGGTACCGCGGGAGCTGAACCGGCTCTCGTCCCTCCGACGGAAGTGGAAGACGTCCGCCGGAGGAAGCCCGCACATGACATCGCCGCAGTACCGCCAGGTACCCGCCCAGGTCGACCTGCCCGCCCTCGAGCACGCCGTGCTCGACTTCTGGCGCGACAGCAAGGTCTTCGCCAAGAGCCTCGAACAGTCCGAGGGCCGCCCCGAGTGGGTCTTCTACGAAGGTCCGCCGACCGCCAACGGCATGCCCGGGGCCCACCACATCGAGGCCCGCGTCTTCAAGGACGTCTTTCCGCGCTTCCGTACCATGCAGGGCTACCACGTCGGGCGTAAGGCCGGCTGGGACTGTCACGGCCTGCCGGTCGAGCTCGCGGTGGAGAAGGAGCTGGGCTTCAACGGCAAGAAGGACATCGAGGCCTACGGCATCGCCGAGTTCAACGCGAAGTGCCGTGAGTCCGTCACCCGTCACACCGACGCGTTCACCGAGCTCACGACCCGCATGGGCTACTGGGTCGACCTCGACGACGCCTACCGCACGATGGACCCGGAGTACGTCGACTCCGTGTGGTGGTCGCTGAAGAAGATCTTCAACAAGGACCTGCTGGTCCAGGACCACCGCGTGGCCCCCTGGTGCCCGCGCTGCGGCACCGGCCTCTCGGACCACGAGCTCGCCCAGGGCTACGAGACCGTCGTGGACCCCTCGGTCTTCGTACGCTTCCCGCTGACGAGCGGACCACTGGCCGGCGAGGCCGCGCTGCTCGTCTGGACGACTACCCCTTGGACCCTGGTCTCCAACACCGCCGTCGCCGCGCACCCCGACGTCACGTACGTCGTCGCGACGAACGGCGAGGAGAAGCTGGTCGTCGCCCAGCCGCTGCTGGAGAAGTCTCTCGGCGAGGGCTGGGAGCTCACCGGCCGGACGTTCACCGGCCGCGAGATGGAACGCTGGACATACGAACGCCCCTTCCAGCTCGTCGAGTTCCCGAGCGAGGCGCACTACGTCGTCAACGCCGAGTACGTCACGACCGAGGACGGTACGGGTCTGGTCCACCAGTCCCCCGCCTTCGGCGCCGACGACCTCGTCGTCTGCCGCTCGTACGGACTGCCGGTCGTCAACCCGGTCCGCCCCGACGGCACCTTCGAGGAGGACCTCCCGCTGGTCGGCGGCGTCTTCTTCAAGAAGGCCGACGAGGCTCTCACCGAGGACCTGGCCGCGCGCGGAAAGCTCTTCCGCCACGTCCCGTACGAGCACAGCTACCCGCACTGCTGGCGCTGCCACACGGCCCTGCTGTACTACGCGCAGCCCTCCTGGTACATCCGCACCACTGCGGTCAAGGACCGGCTGCTCGAGGAGAACGAGAAGACCAACTGGTTCCCCGACTCGGTCAAGAACGGCCGCTTCGGTGACTGGCTGAACAACAACGTCGACTGGGCGCTCTCCCGCAACCGTTACTGGGGCACGCCGCTGCCGATCTGGCGCTGCGAGGACGGTCATCTGACCTGTGTCGGCTCCCGCGACGAGCTCTCCGAGCTCACCGGCCGCGACCAGTCGGACCTGGACCCGCACCGCCCGTTCATCGACGAGATCACGTTCACCTGCTCGAACGAGAACTGCCGGCTGGAGGCGTACCGCGTCCCGGAGGTCATCGACGCCTGGTACGACTCGGGTTCCATGCCGTTCGCGCAGTGGGGCTACCCGTACAAGAACAAGGAGATCTTCGAGAGCCGCTACCCGGCGCAGTTCATCTCCGAGGCCATCGACCAGACCCGCGGCTGGTTCTACACGCTGATGGCCATCGGCACGCTCGTCTTCGACAAGTCGTCGTACGAGAACGTGGTGTGCCTCGGCCACATCCTCGCCGAGGACGGCCGGAAGATGTCCAAGCACCTGGGCAACATCCTCCAGCCCATCCCCCTCATGGACCAGCACGGCGCCGACGCGGTCCGCTGGTTCATGGCTGCGGGCGGATCCCCGTGGGCGGCGCGCCGTGTGGGCCACGGCACGATCCAGGAGGTCGTCCGCAAGACGCTCCTCACCTACTGGAACACCGTGGCCTTCCAGGCCCTGTACGCCCGTACGTCGAAATGGGCGCCGTCCGCGGCCGACCCTGCCCCCGCCGACCGCACGGTCCTGGACCGCTGGCTGCTGAGCGAGCTCGGCACCCTGGTGGACGAGGTCACCAAGGCTCTGGAGGGGTACGACACCCAGCGCGCCGGCAAGCTGCTCTCGGCGTTCGTCGACGACCTGTCCAACTGGTACGTCCGCCGCTCCCGCCGCCGCTTCTGGCAGGGCGACAAGGCGGCTCTGCGCACCCTGCACGAGGTCGTGGAGACGGTCACCCGGCTGATGGCCCCGCTGACCCCGTTCATCACTGAGCGGGTCTGGCAGGACCTGATCGTCCCCGTCGCCCCGGACGCCCCGGAATCGGTGCACCTGTCCTCCTGGCCGAAGGCGGACCCGGCGACGATCGACCCGGCGCTCTCCACGCAGATGGCGCTGGTGCGCCGTCTGGTGGAGCTCGGCCGGGCCACACGCGCCGAGTCGGGGGTCAAGACCCGGCAGCCGCTGTCTCGGGCGCTCGTCGCCGCTCCGGGCTTCGAGTCGCTCACGCCCGAGCTGCGCGCCCAGATCACGGAGGAGCTGAACGTCTCCTCCCTGGCCTCTCTCTCGGAGGTCGGCGGCTCGCTGGTCGACACCACGGCGAAGGCGAACTTCCGTGCGCTGGGCAAGCGGTTCGGCAAGGGCGTCCAAGCGGTGGCCAAGGCCGTCGCGAACGCCGACGCCGCCGCGCTCAGCCTGGCGCTGCGCGAGGGCACGGCCTCGGTCGAGGTCGACGGCGAGCGGGTCACCCTGGCCCCCGACGAGGTCATCATCACGGAAACCCCGCGCGAGGGCTGGTCGGTGGCGTCCGACTCGGGTGCGACGGTCGCCCTGGACCTGGAGATCACCCCGGAGCTGCGGGCCGCCGGACTGGCCCGTGACGCGATCCGGCTGATCCAGGAGGCACGCAAGAACAGCGGCCTGGACGTGGCGGACCGGATCGCGGTCCGCTGGACATCGGCGTCCCCCGCGACGGCCGAGGCCCTGACCGGCCACGCGACGCTGATCGCGGACGAGGTCCTGGCCCTGGACTTCGCGCAGGGTGAGGCGGACGACACGTACGGCGCCCCGTTCGAGGACGAAGGCCTGGCTCTGACGTTCCGCCTCCGTAAGACGGAGCGGTAACGCGGATCACACCGAAAGGCCCGGCCGGACACGCTCCGGCCGGGCCTTTCCCGTCCGTCCCTCCACCTCACGACCACCTCGGGCCGGAAGGCCCGGCCGGACACGCAGCGTCGACCACGCTCCGACCGGGCCTTCCCGTCCGTCCCTCCACCTCACGACCACCTCGGGCCCCTCCCCTCCCCCGGCCCTAGCCCTCCATCCCCACAAGCCTCCAGCCCCTCCTCTCCGACCGACGGCCCTCACCCCTCAAGCCCTCAAGCCCTCAAGCCCTCCAGCTCCTCCCCTCCACCCCAGCCCCTCCGGCGCTTGAGGAGCGGGGTCCGGGGCAGAGCCCCGGTTTCGGGAAAGGGCGGGTAGGGGGACAGCCCGCCGCAGGCGCCCCGCCCACCCCGAGCAACGCTCACGCCAAAGGGCCGGGCCCCGGGGATTCCCCGGGGCCCGGCCCTCAGCCTGCCGACGGCTACGCGCTCAGCGAGCGCGGACCGCTCAGTTGTCGTCCTCGTCGATCAGGAACCCGCGCATCGGCGACGGCGCCTGCTGCATCGGCTGCGGCGCCTGCGGCCGCACCGGCGCCATCGGCTGTGTCATCGCGGGCGTCATCTGCTGCTGCCCACCGCCGTACGACGGGCCACCGCCCATCGACTGGTTGCCGCCGCCCATCTGCTGGTTACCGTGACCACCGTGGTTGCCGCCCATGGCGTGCCCCATCGCACCCGCACCGGCCGGAGCCAGCGAAGGCGACGGCGGCAGCGAGGCGGCGGCGGGGGTCCGCGGCGGAGCCAGCGAGTCGTCGGCCTGGGTCTCCAGCTGACGCAGCTGGCTCTCCAGGTAGGACTTCAGACGGGTCCGGTACTCGCGCTCGAAGCCGCGCAGGTCCTCGACCTTACGCTCCAGCGTCGCGCGGGCCGACTCCAGCGAGCCCATCGCCACGCGGTGCTTCTCCTGCGCGTCCCGCTCCAGGGCGTCAGCCTTGGCACGGGCGTCACGCTCGAGGCCCTCGGCACGGCTGCGCGCCTCGCCGACGATCTTGTTGGCCTCGGAACGGGCCTCCGCGATCGCCTGGTCGGCGGTCTGCTGGGCGAGGGAGAGGACACGGGCGGCACTGTCGCCACCGGGGCCCTGACCGGGCTGCTGCATCTGCTGCTGCTGCTGCATCTGCTGCTGCTGCATTTGCTGCTGCTGCTGCTGCTGCTGCTGAGCGTGACCGCCCATGGGGCCGCCCATCGGGCCACCCATGGGACCGCCCTGCATCGGTCCGGGGCCGTGCGGGCCCTGCGGACCGTGGCCGCCCTGGGGGCCATGGCCGCTGGGACCGGCAGGCAGCTGCGGAGCTCCACCGGGCAGCTGGGGGGGACCCATCTGCGGGGGCTGCTGCTGCTGCACCGGCGGACCAGATATGGCGGCCGGCACAGGGGCCCCTGGCCGGTCCTGCTGCTCCGGTGGTTTACGCATTCCCTGCTGCTGCTGGTTCTGCGCGGCCGCACGCGTGGCGGCGGCCAGCTTGGCGCGCAGGTCCTCGTTCTCACGGAGCAGGCGGGTCAGTTCCGATTCGACCTCGTCGAGGAAGGCATCGACCTCGTCCTCGTCATAGCCTTCTCGGAGGCGGACCGTCGTGAACTGCTTGTTCCGCACGTCCTCGGGGGTCAGCGGCATCTCTTCTTCACCTCTACGTAGTCGTCGGCAGTCGGCAAGACCGTATCGTTCACACGCTGCTCGCAAGCTTGCCCACGAGGTTGAGCAGAATGTAGACGATGATCATCAGAACGAAGAAGGACAGGTCAAGTGCCACGCCCCCGAGACGCAACGGCGGTATGAACCGCCGCAGAAGCTTCAGCGGTGGATCCGTGACAGTGTAAGTGCCCTCGAGAACGACCACCATCGCCTTGCCTGGCTGCCATGAACGTGCGAACTGGAAGACATAGTCCATGACCAGCCGGAAGATCAGCACGATGAGGAAACACATCAGCGCGATATAGACCACATCCAGTGCGACGCCCATGTCCCGCGCTTCCCTCTCCCCTGGCTCTCGTTGCCCCGGCCACCCGGCCGGGTTTGTTCCTGTTGTTCTCAGCTCTGGTTGAAGAACCCGCCCTCTGCGATGCGGGCCTTGTCCTCCGCCGTGACATCGACGTTAGCAGGCGACAACAGGAACACCTTCTGCGTCACCCGCTCAATGCTGCCATGGAGACCGAAGACGAGTCCCGCAGCAAAGTCGACAAGTCGCTTCGCATCCGTGTCGTCCATCTCCGTGAGATTCATGATCACCGGAGTGCCCTCTCGGAAGTGTTCCCCGATGGTACGGGCCTCGTTATAGGTCCTGGGGTGCAGCGTGGTGATCCTGTAGGGCTCACGCTCGGACACAACCTTGGGCATGATCACCGGTGCGTTCTTCTCCATGTTCGGGCGCTCAGGTGTGATGGACGCCACGGGGGCGATTCGGGCGGGTCGTCCGCTTTCCGCCGGGAGCTGAACCGGTTCCCGCGGTGCGGGCGCCTGCACCGCTCGCACCGGTTCATCTCTTTCCCGCTCCACCGGATGCACGGGCTGATGCCGCCGCCGGTCCCGCTCGGGCTCCGGCTCGGGTTCGAATTCGTCGTCGGGGTCGAACCCCGGACCGTCGTACCCATCGTCCTCCACGAGGCCGAGGTAGACCGCCATCTTGCGCATCGCGCCGGCCATGCTCCGAGTCCTCCGCTCTGTGGTGGATCGGCATTCGTGTCACCAAGTGCCCGAGATCCACTCCGGCCTGCCCGCTTCGAGCGGGAATGACCATATTTTCTGCTGTGGTCCGACTTGCTTCGCGACGTTACCCGAGCCGGGGTCGGACTCCGAGTACCGCCGTACCGACGCGTACATGTGTCGCTCCGGCCGCGACCGCGTCCTCGAGATCCGCGCTCATCCCAGCAGAGACCATGTTCGCAGCCGGATGGTTCCCGCGCAGGCGGGATGAAATTTCCATCAGGCGGTCGAACGCGGCCCGTTGCCGGCCGGCGTAGGAACCGGCGAGCGGGGCGACGGTCATCAGGCCGTCGAGCCTGAGCCCTTCCGCCGCCTCGACAGCCGCGGCCAACTCCTCGATCCCGTCCGGTGCGACGCCGCCCCGGTCCCCGCGTTCACCGCTCCCCGCGTCGAGAGCGACCTGGATGAGGCAGCCGAGCTCACGCTCACCCCTGACCGCCGCCGACGAGAGCGCGGTGACCAGCTTCACCCGGTCCACCGACTGCACCACATCGGCGTAACCGGCCACGGAGCGGACCTTGTTGGTCTGCAGCTGTCCGACAAAGTGCCAAGTGAGCGACAGATCCGCACAAGCCTCGGCTTTTGGTGCCGCGTCCTGATCACGATTCTCCGCGACCTGGCGCACACCGAGTTCGTGCAAAATGCGCACATCACTCGCGGGGTAGGTCTTGGTGACCACGATCAGGGTCACTTCTTCCCGCTTACGGCCGGCCGAAGCGCAGGCGGAAGCAATACGTTTTTCCACTTGCGCCAGGTTCGCCGCGAGTTGCGTCCTGCGATCCGTCATGTCCTATCAGTCCAACCAGACATATCCGGCGAGCCGCCCTGTGGTGCGGTCGCGGCGGTACGAGAAGTGGTCGCCTGATTCCAGGGTGCAGAACGGCGAGCTGTGCCGGTCGACGACGCCGAGCTCTTCGAGCTGGGAGTGGACTCCGGCCGTGACGTCGACCGCGGGTGTTCCCCAGCTGGTCTGCGACCACGACGCCGGGACGGCCTCCGCGACCTCCGCGCGCATCTGCTCCGGAACCTCGTAACACCGTCCGCATACGGCCGGTCCGGTGTGGGCGACGATCCGGGACGGTTCGGCACCGAGTGCGGTCATGGCCTCGACCGTGGCCGGGACGACTCCCGCCACCAGACCGGGCCGTCCCGCGTGGGCGGCGGCGACGACACCGGCCGCCGGATCGGCGAGCAGCACGGGCGTGCAGTCGGCGGTGAGCACCGCGAGCGCGAGATTACGCCGCGCCGTCACCACCGCGTCCACCGCCGAGATACCCGAGGCGTCGGAGGTGTCGTCCCAAGGGCCGTCGACCACGGCCACGTCGCGCCCGTGCACCTGATTCATCCAGACCACCCGGGCCGGGTCGAGACCGAGAGTACGGGCGGCGCGTGCACGGTTCGTGCGCACGGCGGCGGGGTCGTCGCCGACCGCACCGCCGAGGTTGAGCTCCTCGTACGGAACGGCGCTCACTCCGCCCCACCTGTCGGTGAAGGCGAAATGGGCGCCGCCCGCCGAGGGCTCCGCGGCTTGCACCGCGTGCTGCGGACCTATCACTTCAAGAAGTCCGGTACGTCCAGCTCTTCGGCCTGGGTGTCCTGGTAGGGCCGGGCCGTCGGGACGTGCGGCGGGGACACCTGCAGCGCGGTCTCGTTCGCCACCGGCGCCGGCTCGGCCGGCGTCTGGGTCTCCTCGCGCGGGGGCACGGAACCCAGTCCGCCGGTCTGGCGCGCCGGCTCGGCGGCCCGGGCCGGCGGAGCCGGCTCCTCGCGCTTGCCCGCACTCGATCCGAGGACGTTCTCCCGACGGGCCGGCGGCTGTCCGCCGTCGAAGCCCGCGGCGATGACGGTGACCCGCACCTCGTCGCCCAGCGCGTCGTCGATGACCGCGCCGAAGATGATGTTCGCCTCCGGGTGGGCCGCCTCGCTCACAAGCTGGGCGGCCTCGTTGATCTCGAAGAGACCGAGGTCGCTGCCGCCGGAGATGGAGAGCAGGACGCCGCGGGCGCCGTCGATGGACGCCTCCAGGAGCGGTGAGGAGATCGCCATCTCCGCGGCGGCCACCGCGCGGTCGTCGCCGCGGGCGGAGCCGATGCCCATGAGCGCCGACCCGGCCTCGGACATCACCGACTTGACGTCGGCGAAGTCGAGGTTGATCAGACCCGGGGTCGTGATGAGGTCGGTGATGCCCTGAACACCCGAGAGCAGCACCTGGTCGGCCGACTTGAACGCGTCGAGCACGCTCACCTGACGGTCCGAGATGGACAGCAGCCGGTCGTTGGGGATGACGATGAGGGTGTCGACTTCTTCGCGGAGTTCGGCGATGCCGTCCTCCGCCTGGTTCGCACGTCGCCGGCCCTCGAAGGTGAACGGGCGGGTGACCACACCGATCGTCAGGGCGCCCAGCGAACGTGCGATGTTGGCGACGACGGGTGCGCCGCCGGTGCCGGTGCCGCCGCCTTCTCCGGCGGTGACGAAGACCATGTCGGCCCCCTTGAGGACCTCCTCGATCTCCTCACGGTGGTCCTCTGCCGCCTTACGACCGACGGCCGGGTTCGCCCCGGCGCCGAGGCCACGGGTGAGTTCACGGCCGACGTCGAGCTTGACGTCGGCGTCGCTCATCAGGAGTGCCTGCGCATCGGTGTTGATCGCGATGAACTCGACACCCTTGAGGCCGACCTCGATCATTCGGTTGATGGCATTGACACCACCGCCGCCGACACCGATGACCTTGATGACTGCGAGGTAGTTCTGCGGTGCTGCCACGTCGAAGGCCTCTCGCCTCGAGTTACGTGTCGTCGCTTCGCGGTAGTCCCGCCGCGACGACGGATGCCGATTGGGTCGGTCCGGACGCCGACCCAAACCCTAACGTTGAAGTTTAGGGTTACCAGTGTGTCTGCTTCTTGGACTCTTCCGAACAGGACACTAAGTCGACAAGTGGCGCACGTTCAACGAACACGCCGAACCTCCCGTTTTTCTTTTCACCCTATGTGATCACCCGTAGCGCTGACCAACCAGGGGGCTGGCCAGGACAAACGTGCGTCAACTCTTCGATGCCGCAGGGGCGGTGGGGGCACTCACGTCGAAGTGCCCCGCTTTGGGAGACGCTTTCATGAGAGCGGTGAGTACCCGCGCCTTCACGGGCCCTTCCTCACTGCTTCCCCACATAACGGTGCGTCCTCGGGTCAGTTCGAGGACGGCGGAGTCGTACGAGGTGACCCGTACGGTCTCGGTCTCCCTGGCGACCCCTGCCGGGACATCCCCCGCGACACGGACCGATTCCCGCAGTAGGCGGTCACTGCCGAAGCGTCGCAGGCTCGCGGACTGATCGGGTGCCAGTTCCAGGAGCGGCACATGCGGGGGCGCTTTGTCCACGATTGCGAAGCGGACGCCTCGTGCGTCCACTTCGATGAACTCCTCGCCCTTCTCGACCAACAGGACCGGCTTCCGCTCGGTCACCTCGAGGCCGACGCCATGCGGCCAGGACCGTACGACATCCACGGAGCCGATACGAGGCAGCTTCCGGCGCAAGCGGTCCGCGATCGCGTCGGTGTCCACGGAGATCAGCGGAGAGCCCACCGGAGCCGCCGCCGCTGCCTCCACCTCGCTCCGGGTCAGGACGTCGGCGCCGGAGACCGTCACCCGTTCCAGCCTCAGCCAGGACGAGCCGTAGAGCACCCAGACGGTGGCCGCGGCGGTCAGAACGAGGCCGACCGCGGCCAGAATCAGCCGCATACGGCCGGTCAGCCGCCGTCGCCCCTCGGGGCCGATGTGCGGCGGGCGGGCCGGGGTGTCCGCCCGCTCGGCCTCGCCGCGCTGGGCGGTCGTCGGTCCGGCCACGCTCGCTCCTTCGCCGGACCCGGGGCGCACGCCCCGGGTCCGCCCCGCCTCACGCCTGACGGCGTGCGGCAATCGCCTCGTACACCATGCCGACGAGCAGGTCGTCGGCGTCCCGTCGCCCGAACTCCGCGGCGGCACGGGACATCTCGTACAGCCGGTGCGGATCCGAGAGCACCGGCAGGACGTTGCCCTGCACCCATTCCGGGGTGAGCGCCGCGTCGTCCACCAGCAGGCCGCCACCGGCGTTGACCACCGGCTGGGCGTTGAGCCGCTGTTCGCCGTTGCCGATCGGCAACGGGACGTAGGCGGCGGGGAGCCCGACGGCGGAGAGTTCGGCGACGGTCATCGCGCCCGCGCGGCAGAGCATCATGTCGGCAGCGGCGTACGCGAGGTCCATCCGGTCCACGTACGGTACCGGGATGTAGGGCGGCATCCCGGGCATGTTGTCGATACGCGGCAATTCGTTCTTCGGGCCGACCACATGCAGTATCTGGATCCCGGACCGCTGGAGCAGCGGTGCGATCCGCGTGACCACCTCGTTGAGGTGGCGGGCGCCCTGCGAGCCGCCGGAGACGAGCAGCGTCGGCAGGTTGGGGTCGAGACCGAAGGCGGCACGCGCCTCCGGACGGACCCGTGCCCGGTCGAGGGTGGCGATGGTGCGGCGCAGCGGGATGCCGATGTAGCGGGCACCGCGCAGTTTGCTGTCCGGGGTGGAGACGGCGACCCCGTGGGCGTACCGCGACCCGATCTTGTTGGCCAGGCCCGGCCTGGCGTTGGCCTCATGGACGACGATCGGGACCCCGGCGCGCTTGGCCGCGAGGTAGCCGGGAAGGGCCACGTAGCCGCCGAAGCCGACCACACAGTCCGCCTTGGTGCGCTCCAGGATCTGCTCGGCGGCCTTGATCGTGCCGCGGAGCCGCCCCGGGACGGTGATCAGCTCAGGTGTGGGCTTGCGCGGCAGCGGTACGGCAGGGATCAGTGCCAGCTCGTACCCCCGCTCGGGTACGAGCCTGGTCTCGAGTCCGCGCTCCGTGCCGAGGGCAGTGATGCCCACGGCCGGGTCCTGCCTCCGCAGGGCGTCTGCGAGGGCAAGCGCGGGCTCGATGTGCCCGGCGGTCCCCCCGCCGGCGAGTACGACATGCACCGAAATTCACCGCTCTCCCGACGGACGCTTCATGACGCGCCGTCTCATCGTCTTCCATCTGACCCCGGGCCTCCGCATGGCCAGGGCCGCTCTCGCCGCAGGATCCTCTCGCGCGAAGGCGATCATGAGCCCGACAGCGAACATGGTCGGCAGCAGGGCCGAGCCCCCGTAGGAGAACAACGGGAGCGGGACACCGGCGATCGGCAACAGGCCGAGCACCGCACCGATATTGATCACGGCCTGTGCCGTGATCCAGGTGGTCACACCTCCCGCTGCGTACCTCACGAAGGGGTCCTCCGTGCGTCCGGCCACGCGGATACCCGCATAGCCTAGAGCCGCGAAGAGGGCCAGCACCGACAGCGTCCCCGCCAGGCCCAGTTCCTCCCCGGTGATGGCGAAGATGAAGTCGGTGTGCGGTTCCGGAAGTTGACCCCATTTTTCCACACTCGCACCGAGCCCGGAACCGAACCAGCCGCCGGACGCCAGGGCGTAGATTCCGTGCACCGCCTGCCAGCAGGAGTCGCCGGGGCCGGGCTCGGACGCGCCGATGCAGCCGAGCCGGGACATCCGGTTGGGGCTGGTCCTGATGAGGAGGAATCCGATGAGACCGGCGACTGCGAGCACACCGGCGAAGAGCCTGGTCGGGGCGCCGGCCAGCCAGAGCAGGCCGAAGAGGATCGCGGTGAGAATGATCGCAGTCCCCATGTCGCCGCCGAGCATGATCAGCCCGAGCAGCATGAAGGCGACCGGCACGAGCGGGACGAGCATGTGCTTCCACTGGGCGAGCAGCCGCTTGTCGTGTTTGCGGGCGAGCAGGTCCGCGCCCCACAGGACGAGGGCGAGCTTGCCGAATTCACTGGGCTGGAGCTGGAAGGGGCCACCGAGATAGATCCAGTTCTGGTTGCCGTTGACCGACATCCCTATCCCCGGCACCTGGACCAGGACCATCAGGAAGACCATGCCCACGAGCAGCGGGTAGGCCAGCGCCCGGTGGAGTTTGACGGGCATCCTCGAGGCCAGCAGCAGCAGTCCGGCGCCGATCACTGCGGCGAGGAACTGCTTGCGGAAGAAGTACGTACTGGGCCGCGCCAATTCCAGCGCCTTGATCATCGAGGCGGAGTAGACCATGACGAGGCCGAGCACGGTGATCAGCAGGCCGGCGCCCAGGATCAGGTAGTACGCGGTCAGCGGGCGGTCCCAGGCCCGTCGTGCCCGCTCGTACGTCCGCCGCACCCCGGTCCCCCGGCGCGGACGGGGCGGCGTTCCCCGTCCACGGGCTCCGCCACGCGGCGCGGGGGGCCGCCGGGAGCCGGTGGCGGGCCTGCTCCGCAGGGCGAGCCCCGCGAGGGGCCCGGGGCCGGCGGGCGGCGGACCGGCGAGCAGGGGCGGGCTGAGCGCCCGACGGATCACGGTGGCCGCCCGTGAGCGGCCGGCTCCGCGCACTGCTGAGTTCTCGTCGGCCGGCATTGTCGCTGTCCCCTCCACTGCTCGTGCCCGGGGCTGTCGTCGGGGCCCGCAAGGCCGGCGGCGCCGCTCGTGACCGGGCGACCGGACACCCCGGTTCTCCGGGACGGTACGACGCGGAGACCGGGCCCGTCAGGCGCTGTCGCCGGCCAGTTGACGGACCGCGTCCGCGAACGCCTCGCCCCGCTTGTTGTAGTTGCCGAACATGTCCATCGAGGCACAGGCCGGGGCCAGCAGGACGGTGTCACCCGGACCGGCCAGCCGTGCCGCCTCGCGGACCGCTGCGGACATCGCCCCAGTGTCGGTCCGGTCGAGGTCGACCACCGGTACCTCGGGTGCGTGTCGCGCCAGGGCTTCGCGGATCAGCGCCCGGTCGGCGCCCATCAGGACGACGCCCCTCAGCCGCTTCGCTGCCCCGCCGACCAGCTCGTCGAAGGTGGCGCCCTTGGCGAGGCCCCCGGCGATCCAGACGATCGGTTCGTAGGCCGCGAGGGAGGCCTCAGCGGCGTGGGTGTTGGTGGCCTTGGAGTCGTCGATGTAAGTGACACCGGCGACATCGGCCACGTGCTCGATGCGATGGGCATCGGGACGGAAGGCCCGCAGCCCGTCCCGTACGGCGGCGGGCTGCACGCCGAAGGCGCGGGCCAGGGCCGCGGCGGCCAGGGCGTTGGCGATGTTGTGGGGGGCCGGCGGATTGATGTCGCCGACCTCGGCGAGCTCCTGGGCATGCTTCTGACGGTTGGCGACGAAGGCCCGGTCGACGAGGATGCCGTCGACCACGCCGAGCTGCGAGGGGCCCGGCGTACCGAGGGTGAAGCCGACGGCCCGGCAGCCTTCCTCGACGTCGGCCTCACGCACGAGGTCCTCCGTCGCCTGGTCCTGCGCGTTGTAGACACAGGCGACGCTGTTGCCCTCGTAGACCCGGCCCTTGTCGGCGGCGTAACCCGCCATGGAGCCGTGCCAGTCGAGGTGGTCCGGGGCCAGGTTGAGCACGGCCGCGGAGTGGGCGCGCAGCGAGGGTGCCCAGTGCAGCTGATAGCTGGACAACTCGACCGCGAGTACGTCGTACGTCTCGTCGCCGAGCACCGCGTCCAGCAGGGATACCCCGATGTTGCCGACGGCGGCGGTGCGCAGGCCGGCCGCTTCGAGGATCGAGGCGAGCATCCGTACGGTCGTGGTCTTGCCGTTGGTTCCGGTGACCGCGAGCCAGGGAGCGGCGCCGGGGCCCCGCAGCCGCCAGGCGAGTTCGACGTCGCCCCAGACGGGGACGTCCGCCTCGGCGGCTGCGAGGAAGAGGGGCTTGTCCGGCTTCCAGCCGGGGGCCGTGACGATCAGCTCCGTGGACTCCGGCAGGGTCGCGCCGTCACCGAGGCGCACGGTGATGCCGAGCGCCTCCAGTTCGGCGGCCTGGACGCGGGAGCGCTCGTCGTCACCGTCGTTGACGACGGTGACGAGGGCCCCCCGCTCGTGCAGGGCGCGGGCGGCGGGGATACCGCTCACCCCGAGCCCGGCGACCGTGACGTGCTTGCCCTGCCAGTCCACGTTGCTCACTTCTTGGCTGCCCATCCCGCGTAGAAGAGGCCGAGTCCGACGATCACGCACATGCCCTGGATGATCCAGAAGCGGACCACGACAAGGACTTCGGACCAGCCCTTGAGCTCGAAGTGGTGCTGGAGCGGTGCCATCCGGAAGACCCGCTTGCCGGTCATCTTGAAGGATCCGACCTGGATGACCACGGACATGGTGATCATCACGAAGAGGCCGCCGAGGATGGCCATCAGGAACTCCGTGCGGGAGCAGATGGCCAGGCCCGCGAGCGCGCCGCCGAGGGCGAGTGAACCGGTGTCCCCCATGAAGATCTTCGCGGGCGACGTGTTCCACCACAGGAAGCCGAAGCAGGCACCCATCAGTGCGGAGGCGACGACCGCGAGGTCGAGCGGGTCCCGTACCTCGAAACACGCCTGTGGGTTGGTGAGGGTGGTGGCGTTGGCGCAGGACTCCTGGAACTGCCACAACCCGATGAAGGTGTAGGCGCCGAAGACCATCACCGACGCGCCGGTGGCCAGGCCGTCCAGACCGTCCGTCAGGTTCACGCCGTTGGACATGGCGAGAATCATGAACAGCGCCCAGACGCAGAACAGCACCGGGCCGATCGACCAGCCGAAGTCCTCGACGAACGACAGCCGGGTGGAGGCCGGAGTGTTGCCGCGCGCGTCCGCGAACTGGAGCGAGAGCACCGCGAAAGCGATACCGACGATCAGCTGGCCGGCCATCTTGGCCTTGGCCCGCAGACCCAGCGAGCGCTGCTTCACGATCTTGATGTAGTCGTCGAGGAAGCCGACGAGGCCCATCCCGGCCATCAGGAACAGGACGAGGACGCCGGAGAAGCGCATCGGCTCGCCGGTGATCACCTTCGCCAGGACGTACGCGATGATCGTCGCCAGGATGAAGGCGATCCCGCCCATGGTGGGCGTGCCCTGTTTGCTGCCGTGGGTACGCGGACCGTCGTCCCGGATGAACTGCCCGTAGCCCTTGCGGGCCAGAAGTTTGATCAGCAGCGGAGTGCCGACCAGGGTCAGGAAGAGCCCTATGGCCCCTGCGAAGAGGATCTGCCTCATCGGACGGCGACCTCGCCCTCGGTCGTCTCCAGCAGTGCCAGGGCGACCCTCTCCAGGCCGACCGACCGGGACGCCTTCACCAGCACGACGTCTCCCGGGCGCAGTTCACTGCGCAACAGGTCGACGGCCGCCTGTGCGTCGGACACGTGCACCGACTCCTCACCCCACGAACCCTCGTTATATGCGCCCAGTTGCAGCCAGGAGGCTTCTCTTCCTCCGACAGCGACGAGCTTGCTGACGTTGAGCCGGACGGCGAGCCGTCCGACCGCGTCGTGCTCGGCGAGCGACGCGTCACCGAGCTCGGCCATCTGACCGAGCACCGCCCACGTGCGTCCCCCGTCTGCCCGTCGGGCCTTGCCCATGGCGGCCAGCGCACGGAGTGCGGCCTTCATGGATTCGGGGTTCGCGTTGTAGGCGTCATTGACGACCGTCACACCGTCCGGACGCTCGGTGACCTCCATGCGCCAGCGGGAGAGGGTGCCCGCCCCGGAGAGCGCCTCGGCGATCTCGGTCACGGACATGCCCAACTCATGGGCGACGGCGGCCGCGGCGAGCGCGTTCGACACGTGGTGCTCACCGTACAGGCGCAAGGTGACGTCGCTGCACCCGGTGGGTGTGTGGAGCGCGAAAGCGGGGCGGCCGTCGTCCGTGAGCCGCACGTTCTCTCCCCGTACGTCCGCATCCGGGGCCTCTCCGAAGAGGATCACCCGGGCTTTCGTGCGGGATGCCATAGCCCGCACGAGCGGGTCGTCGGCATTGAGGAGCGCGGCGCCGTCCTCCGGGAGGACCTCGACGAGCTCGCCCTTGGCCTGGGCGATCGCCTCGCGGCTGCCGAACTCCCCGATGTGGGCGCTGCCGACATTGAGGACCAGGCCGATCCGTGGCGGCGTCAGGTCGGCGAGATAGTGGATGTGGCCGATGCCCCGCGCACCCATCTCCAGGACGAGATGGCGGGTTTCCGCCGTGGCGCGGAGCGCGGTGAGCGGCAGGCCGATCTCGTTGTTGAGGGAGCCGGGTGTCCAGACCGTGGGCGCCTTACGCTCCAGCAGTTGGGCGATCAGGTCCTTCGTGGACGTCTTGCCGGCCGATCCGGTCAGCGCGACGACGGTGGTGCCGAGGCGTTCGACGACGGCGCGGGCGAGGGCGCCGAGTGCTCCCACGACGTCGTCGACGACGATCGCCGGAACACCGACGGGGCGGGCGGCGAGCACGGCCACCGCGCCCGCCTCGACGGCGCGCTGCGCGTAGTCGTGGCCGTCGACCCGCTCGCCCGCGAACGCGGCGAAAAGGGAGCCCTGCCGCACCTCCCGGGAGTCGATGACGACGGGGCCTGTGACACCGACGGACGGGTCCGGCACGTCGTGCGGCTGCCCGCCGACGATTCCGGCGATCTCGGCGAGGGAAAGGGCGATCACTTGGTCATCCCTGACTGTTGTTCTCATGGGTGTGTACGCGGTCCTCGGTGGCGTGCGCGGCGCCCGTGCGCCCCAGGGAGCGCTCGATGGCCTCGCGCAGGACCTTCCGGTCGTCGAAAGGCCGTACCACTCCGTGGATGTCCTGCCCCTGCTCATGCCCCTTTCCGGCCACCAGTACGGTGTCGCCGGGCTCGGCCCTGGCGACCGCGGCGGCGATGGCAGCGGCCCGGTCGGCGTCGACGAGCACGTCTCCGCGCTCGTGGACGGGCACCTCGGCCGCGCCGGAGAGCATCGCGGCGAGGATCGCGAGGGGATCCTCGGAGCGGGGGTTGTCGGAGGTCAGCACGGCGGTGTCGGCGAGCCGTGCCGCAGCGGCACCCATCGGGCCGCGCTTCGTCGTGTCGCGGTCGCCGCCGCAGCCGAGCACCATGTGCACCCGACCCTCGGTGACCTTCTGCAGGGAGCGCAGGACCGATTCGACGGCGTCGGTCTTGTGCGCGTAGTCGACGACCGCCAGGTACGGCTGTCCGGCGTCGACGCGTTCCAGCCGGCCGGGAACCCCCGGAACGGCCGCGATGCCGTCGGCGGCGGTCTGCGGGTCGACGCCCGCGACGGCCAGGGTGACGATCGCGGCGAGGGTGTTGGCCACGTTGAACGGGCCGGGCAGCGGAGCCCTGGCGGTGATGTGCTCGCCCTTGGGACCGGTCACGGTGAAGCTGCTGTCCTGGGGACCGACTTGGACCTCCTCGGCCCGCCAGTCGGCGTCCGGGTGCCCCTCCGCGGAGAAGGTCACGACTGGAACGGACGCCTCCGTCACCAGCCTGCGGCCGTACTCGTCGTCGAAGTTGACGACACCGATCCTGCTGCGCTGCGGGGTGAACAGCTGAGCCTTGGCCTGGAAGTAGTCCTCCATCCCGGAGTGGAACTCCATGTGCTCCGGGCTGAGGTTGTTGAACACGGCGACGTCGAAGACGCAGCCGTCGACCCGGCCGAGCACCAGGGCGTGGCTGGAAACCTCCATGGCGACCGCCTCGACACCGCGTTCGCGCATGACGGCGAACAGGGCCTGGAGATCGGTGGCTTCGGGGGTGGTGCGCTCCGACTTGATGCGCTCGTCGCCGATCCGCATCTCGACGGTGCCGATCAGCCCCGTGCTGCGTCCGGCTCCGCGTAGCCCGCCCTCGACCAGGTACGCCGTGGTGGTCTTCCCGGACGTTCCGGTGATGCCGATCTGGAGGAGGCCGACGCCCGGCCGTCCGTAGATCTCGGCCGCGATGTCGCCCATCCGGCCGCGCGGGTCCTCGGTGAGGAGGACCGGGAGGCCGGTGGCGGCGGCGCGCTCGGCGCCCGCCGGGTCGGTGAGGATCGCGGCCGCTCCGAGGCCCGCGGCCTGGGCGGAGAAGTCGGCACCGTGGAAGCGGGCTCCGGGCAGAGCCGCGTACACGTCCCCGGGGCGCACGGCCCTGGAGTCGTGGGTGATGCCGGTGACCTCACCGGAATCCTGCGGTCCGGCACCGAGCCGGGCTGCCAGCTCTCCGAGGGAGGTCGGCCTGAGCCGGTCCGGTCGGGGCGCTCCCGGGTAGTTCACAGGCGCGTCCTTCTGAGTGGTTTGGCACTGATCAGCGTGGGGCACGGCGGTGAGCGTACCGGGCGGACCCGGCCTCTCGCGAAGTGAGGGGCCGGGGTCACGGTACTTCTCGTTCCGGTTCCCGGGATCAGGCGTGATGGTCGTCACTGAGGGTTCCCCCGAGTCACTCGCCGGGCTTGAAGGACACCGGCAGCCGGGCAGGATCGCTGCCGGACGGAGGTGTCTGGAGGGTCTTCAGGGCGAACTCCATGACCTTCTTGTAGATCGGGCCGCAGATCTGGCCGCCGAAGTAGCTGCCCTCGGTGGGATTCTGGATGGCGCAGTAGACGGTGATCTGCGGGTCGTCGGCGGGCGCGAAGCCCGCGAAGGACGCGGTGTATCCCTTGTAGACGCCGCGTGCGGGATCCACGCGGTTGGCTGTGCCGGTCTTGCCCGCCACCCGGTAGCCCTGGATGTGGGCTTTGGTCCCGGTGCCCTCCTCGTCGTCCACCACGGACTCCAGCATCCTGGCCAGGGTCTTGGCGGTCTTCTCGCTGACCACCCGGGTGCGCTCGGGGGCCTCGGACGCCGCGTAGTTGCCGTCCGCGTCCTTGGTCCCGCGGACCAGGGTCGGCTCGATCCGGACCCCGCCGTTGGCGATGGTCTGATAGACCGACGCGGCCTGCATGGCGTTGAGCGAGAGCCCCTGGCCGAACGGGATCGTGTACTGCTGCGAGGTCGACCAGTCCTCGGGCTTGGCGATGATGCCAGGCGACTCGCCCGGATAGTCGAGCCCGGTGGTGCTGCCGATGCCGAATTTACGCAGGTAGGAGTACAGGACCTTGTTGGCTTCGGCCTGGGTCTTCCCGAGCTGGCCGGTGGCCAGGATGGTGCCGATGTTGCTCGATTTGGCGAGTACGCCGTTGAGCGTGAGGTACCAGGTGGGGTGGTCGATGTCGTCCCTGAAGAGCCGGTCGCCCCGGTGCAGCCGATTGGGGACGGTGACGTGCGTGCCGGGCGTGGCCGCCCCCTCCTCCAGCACGGCGGCCATGGACATGACCTTGCTGGTGGAGCCGGGTTCGTACACGTCCTGGAGGGCAGCGTTACCGAGGGCGGCCGAGTCGCTCTGCGCGAGGTCGTTCGGGTCGTATCCGGGGGCGTTGGCCATGGCCAGCACCTCGCCGGTCCTCGTGTTCTGGACGACCACGTAGCCACGGTCCGCCTTGGACTTCTCGACCTGGTCGGCGATGGCGCGCTGGGCCGCCCACTGGATGTCGCGGTCGATCGTCAGCTCGACGTCGGTGCCGGCGACGGCCGGGACCTCCGTGGAGCCGGCGGTCGGTACGGGACGGCCGCCCGCCTGGGCGTAGCGGATCTTGCCGTCCTCGCCCTGGAGCTGCTTGTTCAGCTGTGATTCCAGGCCGCCGCCACCCTTGCCTTCGGCGTTGACGAATCCCAGTATCCCGGCGGCCAGGTCCCCGTTGGGGTACACCCGCTTGGTGGTGGTCTCCTGGAGGACCCCGGCCAGCACGTTGGCTCCGGGACCACCGTTCGCCGTGTCCTCGGCCGCCTTGTCCGCGAAGACCGATTTGAGGTCCTTGATCTGCTTCCAGACCTGCGGGGTCTGCCGCCGTGCCAGCACCTCGTAGCGGGTCTTGGCGGCGAGCTTCTTCGCCAGCTCCGCCTCGTCCTTCCCGAGGATCGGGGCGAGCAGGGCCGCCGCTTGCTGCGGGGCGTCGGGGGCCTTGCTCTCCTCGGGAGTGAACAGCTTCGGGTCGGCCGTGATGTCGTGCGCGTCGACGCTGGTGGCCAGGGCGATACCGCCGCGGTCGGTGATCTCACCGCGTTCGGCGGCGATCGTGTACTCCAGGTAGCGGTTCGCCTCGGCCTTGGCGGCGTACGCACCGGCGTCGACCGCCTGGACCTGGAGGAGCCGGACGACGAACGCCAGCATGACGAGGGTCAGACAGAGGCTGATCAGCCGCAGCCGGGGGCGTGGGCTGCCCAGCCGGATGGACTGCGGGGAGCCGCCGCGCCGCTTTTTGGCCACCGGGCGCCGCGAACGCCTGGCCTCGGGACGACCGGCGGGCCGGGGGCGCCCCGATCCGCCGACCGCGTTACGGGAGCGCGCGGGGCCGGGTACGCGGCGGCGCGGCGGTTCCTTGGACGGCACTGCGTCACCTGCCGGAGCTCGTCGGGGGCGGTGTGGTCGGGAGCGGTGTGGCCGGGTCCGCTGTCGGCGTCGCGGAGCCGGATGGGGAGACCGACCCGGCGGGCCCGGCCACGCTCGCCTCCGGCTCGGGTGCCTCGGGCGGGGAGGGCTGAGCGGTGGCCCGCTCGGGTACTCCGCGCACCGTGCCGTCCGGGTCCAGGAACGCGGGGCTGCCGCCGGGCACCATGCCGAGCTCCCTGGCCCGGCGCTCCAGAGCGTCGGGTTCGGAGTAGCTGTCGACGTCCCGTTGGAGGGCCTGCTGCTCGTCGGTGAGCTCGGTGGTCTCCCGCTCCAGCTTGCTCAGCCTGAACGATCCTTCGTTGAGCGCCGAGTTCAGCAGCAGGAGCGAGATCAGGCCACCCGCGAGCAGCAGCACGACCAGCAGGACGAAGGGGGTACGGGCGGCGGTGTTCGGCCCCGAGGGCATCAGCCGGGCGAGTCTGCCGGCCCGCCCCTTCATCTGGTCGGCCGTTCCGGTCACCGCGGTGCCACCGTCCATTCGGGCGCCCGGCCGGCCCGGCGGGATCCGCTCACCGTTCTTCCTCGCGGATCCGCTGGGCGCCGCGCAGCCTGGCGGGGGCGGCGCGCCGGTTCTCGGCGACCTCCTCCTCGGTGGGCAGTTCGGCACCGCGGGTCAGCAGCTTCAGCCGGGGCTGGTAGCGCTCGGGGACGACGGGCAGTCCGGGCGGCGCCGTGTTGGCCGCGCCGGCCGCGAAGACCTGCTTGACCAAGCGGTCCTCCAGCGAGTGGTACGAAAGGACGGCGATCCGGCCACCGACTGCGAGGCTCCGCACCGCGGCGGGAACGGCCCGCTCCAGCACGGTGAGTTCACCGTTGACCTCGATGCGCAGGGCCTGGAAGGTGCGCTTGGCCGGATTGCCGCCGGTGCGCTTGACGGCCTGCGGCAGGGAGTCGCGGATCAGCTCGACGAGACGGGCGCTGTTGCTGAAGGGTTCCTTCTCGCGTTCGCGCACGACGGCCGAGACGATGCGCTTGGCCTGCTTCTCCTCGCCGTACGCGCGCAGGATCCGTACGAGTTCGCCCGGCGGGTAGGTGTTGAGCACCTCGGCGGCGCCGATACCGGTCGTCTGGTCCATGCGCATGTCGAGCGGCGCGTCCTGGGCGTACGCGAAGCCGCGGTCGGCCTCGTCCAGCTGCATGGAGGAGACACCGAGGTCGAAGAGCACGCCCTGGACCTTGGGGGTCCCCAGCCGGTCGAGGACCTCGGGCAGCTCGTCGTAGACGGCGTGCACGAGGGTGGCGCGGTCGCCGTACGGGGCGAGTCGCTCGCCGGAGAGCCGCAGCGCCTCCTTGTCCCGGTCCAGGGCGACCAGCCGGGCCTCGGGAAAGGCGGCGAGCAGGGCTTCGCTGTGCCCACCGAGCCCGAGGGTGCAGTCGACGACGACCGGGGGCTGTGGTCCGGTCGCCTCCAGAGCCGGGGCCAACAGGTCCAGGCATCGCTGGAGCATCACCGGGACGTGGCGGGTCTGGCTCAAAGCGCCCTCTCAGGCTATGTCCCGTGTGGCCGCACATACGGTCTGGTCCCCGCCCGCCCGGAAGGGGAGGCCGGCCGGCGCCGGGGAAGGGGCGTCGGCCGACCGACGAGCGGGAGAGGGCCGGGCCGCATGTACGCCGCACATCACGGGGAACTCGAAACATCTAAAAGTATGCAGAATGTGCAGGCGTGTCGGTAGCTTCGCGTCACTTTAGTCCACCCTGCCATTCGATCGATTCCCGATCAACGAACTGGGCAGCGCGTCGCACCGCTGTGGCGAACCGGGAACCTCACCCGGTCGGGTGCCTGAACGTGAGGCTTGTGGGGTACCTCACAACAAGGGGCGTTGATGTTCTTTGTCCCCTTCCACAGCACGCCAGGAGCGGTCGCGAACGCTAACGTCGTAGTCATGTCGACTTCTGCGCAGCCTTCCGCCGAGACCGATTCCCCCACGTCCTCCGCAGCCCGTTCCGGAGGGACCGTCACCGACCGCCTGGTCGAGCTGAACGCGCGTTACGCACAGGCGTTCAGCGACCCGGGCATGGATGCGCGGCCGGTACTGCAGGTCGCCGTGGTCGCCTGCATGGACGCCCGCCTCGACCTCCACGACGCACTCGGCCTGGAGCTCGGTGACTGCCACACCATCCGCAACGCGGGCGGCGTGGTCACCGACGACGTCATCCGGTCGCTGACCATCAGCCAGCGGGCGCTCGGCACCCGCAGCGTCATACTGATCCACCACACGAACTGCGGTCTGGAGTCGCTCACCGAGGGCTTCCGGCAGGAGCTGGAGCTCGAGGTCGGACAGCGCCCTGTCTGGGCGGTGGAGGCTTACTCGGACGCCGACCAGGACGTACGGCAGTCGATGCAGCGCGTGCGCACCTCGCCGTTCCTCCTGCACACGGACGACATCCGCGGCTTCGTCTTCGACGTGACCACGGGCAAGCTGCGCGAGATCCTGCCCACCTCCTGAAGCACCCCCGACATACAGACCCACATCCGGCATATCGCACCCACTTATCCACAGGCGAGTGACACGAAGCGGTAACGGCAACAAGAATGCGGGTGTGACATCTCTCCGGGTCCTCCGGAGAGTGTCCGTATGTCGGGGCGGGGCCGGGCAGATCTGCCCGTCGGCCCGTGCACAGAAGGGGCCGAGGAGGGCCGGGTGACGACCTATGACGATCGAGCGAGCCTCACAGATCTGACCACCACAGCGGAGCGGGTACGCAGGTCGGTCGAGGGTGTGATCGAGGGCAAGCCTGAGGTCGTACGCCTTTCGCTGACCGTGCTGCTCGCCGAGGGACACCTCCTGATCGAGGATGTGCCCGGGGTCGGCAAGACGATGCTGGCCAAGGCGCTGGCACGGTCCATCGACTGCTCGGTACGGCGCATCCAGTTCACACCGGATCTGCTGCCCTCGGACATCACCGGGGTCTCGATCTTCGATCAGCAGCGCCGGGACTTCGAGTTCAAACCGGGCGCGATCTTCGCTCAGATCGTGATCGGCGACGAGATCAACCGCGCGTCGCCCAAGACCCAGTCGGCGCTGCTGGAGTCGATGGAGGAACGCCAGGTCACGATCGACGGCCATACCTACGAGCTGCCCGATCCGTTCATGGTCGTGGCCACCCAGAACCCGGTGGAGATGGAGGGCACCTATCCCCTCCCGGAGGCGCAGCGCGACCGCTTCATGGCCCGTGTGTCCATCGGCTACCCGAGCGCCGAGGCCGAGCTGCAGATGCTCGACGTTCACGGCGGGGCCTCGCCGCTGGACGACCTGCAGCCGGTGGCGCACGCCCACGACATCGTGAAACTGATCGACGCGGTGCGCACGGTCCACGTGGCCGAGTCCGTCCGGCGGTACGCCGTGGAGCTGGTGGGCGCCACCCGTCAGCACCCGGATCTCAGACTCGGGGCATCGCCGCGCGCGACTCTGCATCTGCTGCGCGCCGCCAAGGCGTCGGCCGCACTGGCCGGGCGGGACTACGTCCTGCCGGACGACGTCCAGGCCCTCGCGGTCGCGGTGCTCGCCCACCGGCTGCTTCCCACGGCACAGGCGCAGCTCAACCGCCGTACGGCCGAGCAGGTCGTGCTGGACATCCTGCAGCGCGCGCCGGTGCCGACGTCGGGTGGCGCCGCCGCCCCCGCGCAGCCCCAGCCTCTGCCCGGCGTTCCGGTGTACGGCCGGCGGCCCGGCGCACGGCGGCTGTGATGCCGGCCGGGGCACCCGGTCCTGTGGACGACAGCGACGGCAGGGGCGGCCTGCGGGCGGCTCTGGGCGGACTGACGACACGGGGGCGGTCCTTCCTGGCCGCCGGTGTGGCGGCAGCGGTCTGTGCCTATGTGCTCGGCCAGGGCGACCTCCTCCGGGTCGGCCTGCTGCTGGCGGTTCTGCCCCTGGTCTGCGTCACCGTCCTCTACCGCACCCGATACAGGGTGTCCGGCAGCCGGCGGCTGTCGCCGTCCAGGGTGCCGACGGGCTCGGAGGCACGGGTTCATCTGCGCATGGACAACGTGTCCCGGCTGCCCACGAGTCTGCTCATGCTGCAGGACCGGGTTCCGTACGTTCTCGGCCCCCGGCCCCGGTTCGTGCTGGACCGGGTGGAGCCGGGCGGCGTACGGGAGGTGTCCTACCGGGTCCGCTCCGACCTTCGCGGGCACTACCCGCTGGGGCCCCTGCAACTGCAGCTCAGCGATCCGTTCGGGATGTGTGAGCTGACGCGTTCCTTCAGCGCCTACGACACCCTCGTCGTCATCCCCCGCACCGAGCCGCTCCCGGTACTGCGTCTGGCCGGGGAGGCTTCCGGATACGGCGACGGCAGACAGCGCTCGCTGGCGTCGGCAGGCGAGGACGACATCATCCCGCGCGGTTACCGCCACGGTGACGACCTGCGCCGGGTGCACTGGCGCTCCACCGCGCGCTACGGCGAGCTGATGGTGCGGCGGGAGGAACAGCCGCAGCGGGCCAGATGCACGGTGCTGCTGGACACCCGGCGGAGCGCCTACCGGGGGGCCGGACCCGGGTCGGCCTTCGAATGGGCGGTGTCCGCGGCGGCATCCGCACTGATGCACATGCTGGAGCGCGGCTTCGCGGTGCGGCTGCTCACGGACGAGGGGAGTGCCGTGCCGGGTGAGAGCCCCGACGACTTCGCCGGCTCGACCCAGGAGTCCGCGGACTCGGCGAGTCTGATGATGGACACTCTCGCAGTCGTCGACCACTCCGACGGGGGCGGTCTCTCCCGCGCGTACGACGCGCTGCGCGGGAGCAACGAGGGGCTGCTGGTGGCGTTCTTCGGCGAACTCGACGAGGAACAGGCATCGGTGGCCGCCAGGATGCGGCAGCGCAGCCGCGGGGCCCTCGCGTTCGTGCTGGACGGCGACGACTGGGCGCGCGGCGGAGCGGCCGCGCCTCCCGCGCCGGCCTCCGACCGCTTGCGCCTGCTGCGTGAAGCGGGATGGACGGCGATGGCGGTGCCACCCGGGGCGGAGCTCGCCCGGCTGTGGCAGCAGGCCGGACAGGGGGAATCCGGCGCGCAGTCCCCCGCCGCCGCACCGCCGACGGGGCTCTCCGGGGGATGGTCATGAGCGGGCGTAACCGACTGGCGCTGAGCGCCTTCGCGGCCACGATGATGGCGGCGGGGGCCCTGCTGCCCCTGGTCGAGACGTCCAAGTGGGTCCTGCAGGCCGCGTTCCTGCTGGCCGTTCAGTCCGGTGTGGGTGCACTCGCCCGCCGCCTGCGCCTGGCACGGGTCCTGACGGTCTCCCTCCAGGTGCTCGTCACCCTGTTGACGCTGACCGTGGTGTTCGCCAGGGAGCACGCCCTGTTCGGTGTGCTGCCCGGCCCCCAGGCGGGTCGGCGTCTCGCCGAGTTGCTGACCGTGGGCGCCGACGACGTCAGCAGGTACGCCATTCCCGCGCCGGCGACGGACGGCATCCGGCTGATGCTGATCGGCGGAGTGCTGCTGATCGGGCTCGCCGTGGACGTCCTGGCGGTGACCTGCCGCGCCGCGGCGCCGGCCGGTCTGCCGCTGCTCGCCCTCTACTCGGTCGCGGCCGGCCTCTCCGACGGTGCGGGATGGCTCTGGTTCCTGCTCTCCGCGTGCGGCTATCTGCTTCTCCTGCTGGCCGAGGGCCGGGACCGGCTGTCCCGGTGGGGACGGGTCTTCGGCGGTGTGTCCCGAACGTCCGGCGGGCCGGCGGCCGGCCTGGGCGGGCCCGGGCCCGCCCAGGCGCCGGTGCGTACGGGGCGGCGCATCGGCGCGGTGGCGCTGGGCATCGCGCTCGCCGTGCCCGCGGCCCTGCCCGCACTGGACGGCGGGCTGCTGGGTGGCACCGGCGACGGGCCGGGCAAGGGAGGCGGCGGGGGCACGATCTCCGCGGTGAACCCGCTGGTCTCGCTGCAGAACAATCTCAATCAGCCGGAGAACCGGGAGGTGATGTCGTACCGCACCGACTCCGGAAGTCCGCAGGACTTCTATCTGCGCATTCTCGCCCTGGATCAGTTCAACGGCGGCGAGTGGCGTCCGTCGACCCGCAGGCTGAGGGATGTCCCGGACAGACTGCCGCAGCCTGCCGGGCTGGGCGGGGATGTCGCCGTCACCGAGATCCGGACGAACGTCTCGGCGTCACGCTCCTACCAGCAGACGTATCTGCCGCTCCCCTACCCGGCGAGCGAGGTGGACGTCCAGGGCCGCTGGCGGTATGAGCCGGAAGGGCGCACCCTCGTCGGCGACGACGGCCAGACGACGGGAGGCGCGCGGTACGAGGTCAGCAGTCTGGTGGTGGAGCCGACGGCCGCCCAGCTCGCCGCCGCGAGGCCACCTCGTGCGGACCTGGCCCGTGAGTACACGCGGGTCCCCTCGTCGCTTCCTGGAGTGGTCGAGGAGACCGCCGAGCGGGTGACAGCGGGTTCCGCCGACGACTACGAGCGTGCCGTGAAGCTGCAGGACTGGTTCGCCTCGAAGGGTGGTTTCCGGTACGACACGAAGGTGACGTCGGGTACCGGCACCGCGGCGATCGAGCGGTTCCTGGAGGACAGGGAGGGCTTCTGCGTCCACTTCTCCTTCACGATGGCCGCGATGGCCAGGACCCTGGGCATTCCGGCGCGGGTCGCGGTGGGCTTCACGCCCGGTACGGTCCAGGCGGACGGTTCGGTCTCGGTCGGGCTCCGGGATGCGCACGCCTGGCCCGAGCTGTACTTCGAGGGCGTGGGCTGGACCCGTTTCGAGCCGACGCCCTCCCGTGGCAGCACCCCGGCCTACACCGTGCCGGACGCGCCCTCGCAGGATCCGAGCGATCCGGCGCTGCCGACGGACGGTGCCTCCGCGGCGCCCACCGCCGCCCCCTCCGCCTCGGAGTCCTGCCCCGCGCAGCTGCGCCGGCAGGGCGAGTGCGGTGCGTCCACGGCTCCCGGTGCGGTGACGTCCTCCGATCCGGGGACGCCGACGGGCACGGTGACGCTGTGGGTGCTCGGCTCCCTGGTGGTGCTCACACTCCCGCTTATGCCGATGCTCTGGCGTGTACGGGCCCGTGGCCGGAGGCTCGGCGCCTCGAGCGGGCGTACGCCCGCTGACGCGTCGGCCAGGGTGATGGCCGCCTGGCGGGAGATCACCGACACGGCCTGGGATCACGGCATCCCGCCGGACGAGTCGCAGACCCCTCGCAAGGCCGCGGCGCGTGTCGTACGGCGGGGTGGCCTCGACGGCCCGTCGGCCGCCGCGGTCCACCGGGCGGCGGGAGCTGTGGAGCAGGTGCTGTACGCACCCGGGCCGGGCGCGGCCTCCGTACCGGCCGAGGATGTACGGGACGTCCGGGCGGCGCTGTGGGCCTCGGCCGGACGCTGGGGCAGGCTGCGGGCGACGTTCGCGCCCCGTTCGGCCGTCCGGGTGATCTGGGCGGTCTCGGAGCGCAGGGCGGAGTTCGGCCGCCGCTGGTCGGACCCTGCGGGACGCGGCCGCTGGGCGGCGCGGCTGCGCCGCCCGTCACGGCAGGAGGGCTGATCCCCCTCTCGCCCCGGGGGGGGAGCGGATGCAGGCCGGTCTGGTCCCCGGTCCCCCGGGCGGGAGCAGATCCCGGGCGAGGGGCCGATGCCGTACAGGAGAACGTGTGAGGGGCGGTCGCTGTGATGCGACCGCCCCTCACATGCGAGGTTCAGCTCAAGTTCTCGGTGCGCGGTCCGTGTCCGGGGCCGGTGGCCGATGCCGCCCACCGCCGGCCGGGCAGAGGAAAGCTCACTGGCCCTGTTCGTCGCGGCGGCGCTGCCACCGCTGTTCGATCCGGTTCATCATCGACCGGCGCTGCCTGGGATGTCGGCTTTCGCCTCCGCCCCCGCTCGCACTTCCCGCCGGTTGCTGCTCACCGGGCTTCGGCGCTTTGCGCCATCCGGTGACCGCCAGCACGGCACAGCCCAGCATGACGAGAAATCCCGCCACGCTGACCCAGGTCTGCTGGAAAACCATTCCGGCCATGAGGAGTGCGATACCCACCAGGAAACCGGCTACCGCCTGGTAGACCCGTCGCCGGGTGTACCTGCGCAGCCCGCTTCCCTCAAGCGCTGTAGCGAACTTGGGATCTTCGGCGTACAGCGCTCGCTCCATCTGCTCGAGCATTCGCTGCTCGTGCTCCGAGAGCGGCACGGAGTCCTCCTCGTCGTCGGCCGCGGGGGCGACCGGTATGCGGCCCTTCCAGGATAGGCAGGGATTCGCCCCCGTGAAACCCGCCCTCTAGCCATAGCCAGTCCGGACCGCTATTTCGGCTCGGCTGCTGAGGCGTAGATTCCCCGACCTCCGATCCGTCATGCCGGATGGTGTCACCCGATCATACGGGGCTCGCGGCGCGATCGGGTGTTCTGGGCAGTACTCCGTCTGCAGCTGCGTTGCTGATCAGCCGTGCTGCCGTCGCGTTCGCGCCCGTGCTCCGGCGGTGCCGCCGCCCGGCTCAGGCGCGCTTCTCTCCCAGAACGTGCAGCTGGGTCGCCACCGAGTGGAAGGCCGGCAGTTCCGCGACGGCCGCCTCCAGCCTGAGGAGCTCCTCCATCGCGCCCGGTTCGGTGTCCACGAGAGCGCCCGGCACGAGGTCGGCGAAGACCCGTACCCCGTGGACCGCGCCGACCTCGATGCCCGCGGCGGCGACCAGTCCGGTCAGCTGGTCTGCGGTGAATCTGCGGGGCACCGGGTCACCGTCGCCCCAGCGCCCGGCGGGGTCCGTCAGGCCCTGCCGGGCCTCGGCGAAGTGTCCGGCGAGCGCCCTGGCCAGGACGGCCCCGCCGAGGCCGGCGCCGAGCAGGCTGAGGGCTCCGGACGGACGGAGCGCGTCGACCGCGTTCCGAACACCTTCGGCGGGGTCGTCCACGTACTCCAGGACGCCGTGGCACAGGACCGCGTCGTAACCGGCGCGGTCCACCACCTCGAACAGGCCGAGGATGTCGCCCTGGACACCGCGGACCCGGTCGGCGACACCGGCCTCCTCGGCGCGGCGCTCCAGCGCGAACAGGGCGTTCGGGCTGGGATCGACGACGGTGACCCGGTGGCCGAGCCGGGCGACGGGCACGGCGAAGTTGCCGGTGCCGCCGCCGGTGTCCAGCACGTCCAGGGCTTCCCTGCCGGTCGCCTTGACCCGGCGCTCGAGAGCGTCCTTGAGGACCTCCCAGACCACGGCGGTACGGAGGGAGGCGCGGGGGCGCAGCTGGTCCGACACGGCAGTTGACTCCTCGGCACGGTGCCGCCACGGACGGCGGAGCGTGAACGGTGCAGGTGATACGGGTGCTCTCCACCCTATTGCCTCGCACCGTCCTCGCGGTCACTCCTCGTCGGGCCGCCGCCCCGGGCCGTCCTTGCGCGGCTGCGGGACGACGGGCCGGAGGTCCAGCAGCCGCTCGACCAGGCGCAGGAACATGGCCGCGTCACGCAGCAGATCGTCGGCGTCGCGGCCGGTCGCCGCGCCGGGTATGCCCGCCTCCGCCCGAGCCCTGCGCCGGGCCCCGGAGGCGAACAGGGCGCTCCACTCGGTGAGCTCCGGCGCGATGCCCGGAAGGACTTCCCAGGCGCTGCGGATCCGCTCCCTGCGGCGCGCGCCGGTCTCGGGCCGACCGCGAGCGGCGAGCACGGCGGCCGCGGTGCGCAGCGCGGCGAGGTGCGCGGTGGCGTACCGCTCGTTGGGCACGTCGAGTACGGCTGCCTCGTCCAGGCCGGCGTGGGCCTGGGCGAGCAGATCGAGAGCGGCGGGCGGCGCCGTGGTGCGGCGCGGAACGGGGTGGACGTCGGTTGCCGGACCGGTCGGTGAGGGGGCAGGGCTGCCTGCGCGGCGCCGCGGGGCGGCGGCTGCGGATGAGCTGGCCATGACGAGCCTCCTGTCGTCGCGTGACGGCTCCGTGGCCGTATGTATCCATCGTGACGGCACCCACTGACAATTCCTCAGAATCCACCTCCGACCAGGCACTTTTGCGTCGAGCGCGGGTACGGGTGACTCTTTGCACTGACTGGTCAGTGCAAAGAATGGGGGTGGGAACGTGGACAGCCCGCACGGGGCGGCGCCGAGCGCTGAGGACTTCGGACTGTAAAGGGTCGCGCGGCTGGGTCTTCCAGGGAGTGGATGTCACCGCCGGTCCCGGATCGCTCGTCGCGGTCGCGGGGCCTTCCGGATCGGGCCGTACGCGTCCGCTGCTCGCACTCACGGGCCGGATGCGCTCACACGGGGACACGCCGAGGTGGGTGGCGAGCGCCTGCCCGGCCGGCTCGCCGCCGTACGCGGATGCAGCGCGCCGGGCCCGGTCCCCTGGGTCGGTGTACTGGCCCCCTCCTTCAGCGTCGCCGGGCATCTGCGACAACCGTCCTGCCGGCCTTCACCGCGTGCGCCCTGGCGCTGACCGCGCTCTCCGCCGGGCGCAAACAGGTATGGACCCTGGACCGGCTGCATCCGGAGCTCAGTCTCTGAGCACGCCCGGACCTGTGAGAATCCTCGATATGGACAGCAGTAGCACCACGCGCCGCCAGGCCACCCGGCAGAAGCTCTACGAGGCGGCGGTGACCCTCATCGCGGAGAAGGGCTTCTCCGCGACGACGGTGGACGAGATAGCCGAGCGCGCCGGGGTCGCCAAGGGCACGGTCTACTACAACTTCAGGAGCAAGACCGAGCTGTTCGAGGAGCTGCTGCGGCACGGCGTCGGACTGCTCACCCAGTCGCTGCGGTCCGCCGCCGAATCGACGGACGCACGCGGCGGTACCCGTGTGGAAGCACTGGACGCGATGATCAGGGCAGGCCTGGTCTTCATCGACCGCTACCCGGCCTTCACCCAGCTGTACGTCGCCGAACTCTGGCGCACCAACCGTGCCTGGCAGTCGACCCTCCTGGTGCTGCGCCAGGAGGCCGTCGCCGTCGTCGAGGGGGTGCTCCAGGAGGGCGTCGCGGGCGGTGAGCTCAGCGAGGAGATCGACATCCAGCTGACGGCCGCCGCACTGGTCGGGATGGTTTTGGTGGCGGCTCTCGACTGGCAGGCGTTCCAGCCCGAGCGGACGATCGACGACGTGCACTCCGCCCTGTCCCTGCTGCTGCGCGGCCGGGTCAGCGGGCGCTGAGGCGCCCTCCCTGCCCCCACCGCGGAAAAACGCCGGTCCGGTGGAATTCGATCCCCCCGAATTCCACCGGACCGGCGTCCCGTACCGCCGCGGAGCCCTCCCCCGTGACCCCGTGTCCCCCGTGGTCCCGGAGCTCCGCCGTGCGCCCCCGTTCCGTCCGGGGTGCCGCGCCGTTCCGCCGCCCCGTGCCGGCGGTCCGGGCGCCGCGCCCCTTCCGTGGTCTCCACTCTTCCGTCTGCGCAGGTGAGGGCCTATCCGCATCCCTACTCATCTCCCGTACTAGGTAGAGGTACTCAGGCCTGCGCGGCAGTTCCCACCCGAGCGTCTCCCCGACTGGCTACGATCTCGTCCGTGTCCTTACTCCCCCTGGTGTTCACGAGTGGCTGGGCGAGCGGGATCAACGCCTACGCGGTGGTCCTCCTCCTGGGCGTCTTCGGCGCGACGGGCCTCTCCGACGAGGTGCCGGAGTCCCTGCAGCGCACCGATGTACTCGTGGCCGCAGGCGTGCTGTTCCTGTGCGAGACCGTGGCCGACAAGATCCCGTACGTGGACTCGGCCTGGGACGCGGCGCACACCGTGATCAGGCCCCTGTCCGGCGCGGTCGTCGCGGTGCTGCTGGCCGGCGGGAGCGGGGCGCTGCCGGAGCTCGCGGCGGGAGCCGTGGGTGGCTCCACCGCCCTGCTGAGCCATCTGGTGAAGGCCGGCACCAGGATGGCGGTCAACACCTCGCCCGAGCCGTTCAGCAACGCCGGGGTCAGCGTCGCGGAGGATCTCGGCGTCGCCGGGATCCTCACCTTCGCGGTCTTCAACCCGGTGGCGGCGGCCGTCGTCGCCGGGGTCCTGCTGCTGCTCGGCCTGGTGGTACTCCTCTTCCTGGCCTCCCGGATCGGCCGGTTCCTGCGCCGCGGCGCGCAGCGCCGCGAGGAGAAGCGTCCGGCAGGTGCGGGCAGGCACCGGCCTCACGATTGATGTGTCGGTGCCACCCCTTAGGCTCACTGACATGGCACGAATTGCGGTGATCGGCGCCGGGACCGGCGCGATGGCGGCGGCCGCCCGGCTCTCCGTGGCAGGCCACCGGGTGACGGTGTACGAGCGGTCGGAGACCTACGGCGGCTCGCTCGGCCGGTATACCCGCGACGGCTTCGTCTTCGACACCGGCCCCGGGCTGCTGCATCTGCCTGCGGTCTACCGCGACCTCTTCGTGAAGACGGGCAAGGAAAGCCTGGAGCAGTGCCTCACGCTCACCCAGGTCGACCCGGCGAGCCGCCATCTCTTCGCCGACGGCACCGCGGTGTCGCTGCCCAACGCCTCGCGGGCCGGGGTGGTCGGCGCACTGGACCGGGCGCTCGGCGAGGGGGCCGGGGCCCGATGGGGGGCTTTCCTGGACCGGGCGGGGACCGCGTGGAACCGGTCGCGGAGGCCACTGCTGGAGGAGCCGCTGCCCGAGGACCGGCAGGTGCTGAGCCGCGATCCCTACCCCGCGGTGCGCCGGCGCAGGCTGCTGCGCACCGCCCTGCGGGCGGGGACGGTGGCGGAGGTGGGCGCCTGGGAGCTGGGCGACCCCCGCCTGGCGGCCCTGCTCGACGGATACGCCCTGTCCTACGGGCTCGACCCGCGCCGCGCGCCGGCCGCCGCCGCCCTCCTGCCGTACATGGAGGAGACCTTCGGCAGCTGGTACGTCGCCGGGGGCATGCGCACGCTGGCCGACGCGGTGTACGAGCGGTGCCTGGCCCGCAGGGTCGAGTTCGTCTTCGGCGCCGAGGCCATCCGGGTGTCCGAGAAGGACGGGCGGGCGGCAGGGGTCGAGCTGGCGGACGGCGGGAGCGTGGAGGCCGACCACGTGGTCCTGGGCGCGCAGCCGTCGCCCGGGCTCCTGCCGGCCGGGGAGGAGCGGTCCGCCGGGGCGGGCGGGGCTCCGGTGCCGGGACGCTTCCTCGTCCTGCTGTCGCTTCGCGGCGCCCGCGAGTCCGGCGCCGCGCACCGGACCGTGGTGCACACGGCGGACCCCGTCACGGAGCAGGAGGCGGTGTTCGGCGGCCGGACGGCGGAGCGGCCGACGGTGACGGTGCTACGCCCGGACGACCCCGCCACCCGCCCCGACGCGGAGCACGAGGCCGTGACCCTGACGGCGACGGTGGCACCGCACGGTCCGGTTGACTGGACGGCCCCGGCGCTGCGCGAGCGGTTCGCGGACGCGGTGATCGGCCAGGCCGCCGAGGCGGTTCCAGGCCTCCGCGAGCGGATACTCCACACCGAGGTGCGTACGCCAGCCGAGACCGCGGGTGACACGGGCGCCGAGGGTGGTTCGGTGCCTACCCCCGCCCTGGCCGGGGTAGGGGGCGCGTATCTGCACTCCGGAAACCGCGCGCCACTGCCGGGGCTGTACCTGGCGGGCGGCTGGTCACATCCCGGCGGTGGGCTGGCCCACGCCGGGATGTCGGGTGCGCTGGTCGCCGGACTCGTCGTGGAGGGGGACACCTTCCGCGGCTCCCGGTGAGCCGTGGAAGGTGCGTCGGCTGCCGGTCGGCAGGTCAGTAGCGGTACTGCTCGTTCTGGCCTGTGTCGTACCCGTTGCCGTACGGGCCGGGCTGGACGGGTGCTTCCGGCGGCATCGGGGGATGCTGCCCGCTCTCGCGCTGCTGCGGAACCCACACCCCGCCCGGCGGGGTGTCCGTGTACTGCCCGGCGTACGGGTCGGCGGGCTGCTGCCCGGTGCCGTAGGAGGCGTCGTAACCGTTGCCGTAGCTGTCGTGCCCGGTGTACTGCCCGGGGCCCGTGGTGGCGTTCGTGCCGGTGTAGGGATCGGAGTGGGCCGCGTAGCCCGCCTGGCCGGTGTCGTGGTCGTACTGGCCCGCGTAGGTGCCCTGGTCCTGGTACGTGCCCTGGCCCTGGTAGCCCTCCTGGCCGCCGTAGGGGTTCTGGGCGGGTTGCTGGCCGTAGCCGGTGTACGGGTCGTAGGCGGCGTACTGCTGCTGCTCGCCGTACTGGTCCTGCCGGTCACCACCGCCGGCCGGGGCGGGGTCGGTGTAGACGCCGTACTGCCCGGTGTCGTCCGGCAGCGGCTCAGGTGCGTAGACCGCCGAGGGGGCGGCCTCCGCCTGCTGGGGGGCGCCCTCGTACTCGAGGCCGGAGACTTCGAGCGTGGGCTTCGGGTTGCGGCCCGCCCCACGGCGGCGGCGGCTCTCACCGGGACTGCCGCCTATGGCCCAACCCGTCGAGAAGCCGCGCCTGAAGGAGAGCGTCACATACGTCTGGCCCGTAGCGAAGGCGACCGCCCCGATGATGATCACCAGCACGGAGGCGAGCAGGACACCGAGGACCACGCCGAGGAAGCCTGCGAAGGCGAGCAGCCGCCAGCGCAGACGTGCCTTGTACTGCAGGAGCACCTCGCCAAGCAGCCACAGCGCCACTATGCCGAATGCGATGTAGAGGACCGTCCAGCCCACGCCCGCCCCCTCCTACGGCCACCGCCCCGGATGGTGGCGGGTACGGCCGGTCACGACTGCTTGTGCAGTCCGAGATTCTCGTAGATCTCGAGTGTCGCCGTCGAGTTGTTGAGCGTGATGAAGTGCAGCCCCGGGACTCCCTCGGAGAGCAGTTTCGCGCAGAACTCCGTGGCGAACTCGATGCCAATGGAGCGTACAGCGGCCGGGTCGTCCTTGGCTGCGAAGATGCGCTCTTTCAGCTCGGAAGGCAGGGATGCGTTGCTGAGCTGCGCGAATCTCTCCAGTTGTCTGACGCTGGTGAGCGGCATCACCTCGGGAATGACCGGAGTTTCGCAACCCGCAGCGACCACACGGTCACGCATATGCAGATAGCTTTCCGGATGGAAGAACATCTGGGTGATCGCGTAGTCGGCACCGGCGCGGCACTTGTCCACGAAATGACGGATGTCGGAGTCCCAGCCGTCGGACCGCGGATGCATTTCGGGGAATGCCGCGACGCCGACGCAGAAATCACCGGCCTCCTTGATCAGCCGGACGAGATCCGCCGCGTACCGCACGCCGTGCGGGTGCTCGATCCACTCACCCATCGGGTCGCCGGGCGGGTCACCCCGCACCGCCAGGATGTTGCGGATACCGGCGTCGGCGTACTGCCCGACCATGTTGCGCAGCTCGGCGACGGAGTGGTCGACGGCGGTGAGGTGCGCGACCGGGGTGAGCGTGGAGTCCGCGGCGATCTGCTGGGTCGCCCGGACCGTCCCGGCGCGGGTGGAACCACCGGCCCCGTAGGTCACGGAGACGAAGCTCGGCCCCACCGCCTCGATCCGGCGCAGCGCGTTCCAGAGGTTCCGCTCACCCTTCTCGGTCTTGGGCGCCCAGAACTCGAACGAGAACGACATCTCGCCGGTCGCGAGCATCTCACCCACGGTGCGCGCGTGATCTGTCCTGGTGGAAGGTGTGCCAAGGGCCATACTGGGAGGTTAACCAGGGCCCGGCGGTACCCCAACCAGAGAGGGTGATTTGCCCGGAATGAGGTGGGCTTTGTCCACCCTTCGGACAGCCCTCGGGCAGCCGCCGCCTCGGAGTGCGAGGCCGTACGTTCAGACAGCGCGCGCCCGGATGCGTCGCGCGAGCGACGCGGCCGCCGTGGCCGGATCCGCCGCCTCGGTGATCGCCCGCACGACGACGACACGGCGTGCGCCGGCGTCCAGCACCTCGTCCAGATTCCCGGCGTCGATCCCGCCGATGGCGAACCAAGGGCGCGTCGTGCCGAGCGAGGCGGCATAGCGCACGAGGCCGAGGCCCGGGGCGTGCCGGCCGGGCTTGGTCGGGGTGGGCCAGCAGGGGCCCGTGCAGAAGTAGTCGACGCCCGCCTCGGCGACGGCCGCGTCGACCTCGGCCTCGGCGTGGGTGGAGCGGCCGATCACGGCGTCGCCGCCGATCACGGCGCGGGCGGCGGGCACCGGCAGATCGCCCTGCCCGAGGTGCAGCACGTCGGAGCCGATGGCATGGGCGACATCGGCCCGGTCGTTCACCGCGAGGAGCGCGCCGTGGCGCTTGCAGGCGTCGGCGAACACCGCGAGGTGTTCGAGCTCCTCGGCCGCCTCCATGCCTTTGTCGCGCAACTGGACGATGTCCACGCCACCGGACAGCACCGCGTCGAGGAACTCGGGAAGGTCACCCTGCCGCTTGCGAGCGTCCGTGCACAGATAGAGCCGGGCGCCGGCGAGCTGGGAGCGAGGCGTGGACATGGCGATTTCCCCCGTCGGTGTGTCGATGGATCACTGATGCGGCGACGAATCGCCCGTACGTCGAGGGACCGCCGTGCCGGCAAGCCCGATAACGGCGGGGTGCGGGCCGCGTGTGCCACGGCCCGCACCCCGCTCATGGTCGTCCGGTCAGACGGCGAGCGCCTGGGCCCGGCGCTTCACCTCCGTACCGCGATTCTCGCTCAGGGCCTGCGCGGGGGTGCCCGGCAGGCTCGGGTCAGGGGTGAAGAGCCAGTCCAGCATCTCTTCGTCGTTGTAGCCGTCGTCCCTCAGGAGTGTCAGGGTCCCTGCGAGCCCCTTGACCACCTTGTCGCCGTCGATGAAGGCGGCAGGCACCTGGAGCGTCCGGTTCTCACCACGTCGTACGGCGATGAGCTGGCCTTCCTTGACCAGCTGCCGAACACGCGTCACCTCGACATCGAGCATTTCCGCGATGTCGGGAAGGTGGAGCCAGGCGGGGACGAGAGCATCGATCTTTGCGTCAATCTCGGTCACAGGGACAAGCGTGCCATCCCGGACCGGCAGCCGGTACCCGGGCCGACCGTACGAGGCCGTCACTGCCCCTGGAGGACCGTCGATTTCAGCGGTACGGAGGAGTCGGCGGCGCGCACCGGATCGATCCGCGCCCCGGCTTCGACGAGCTTGCGCCCCTGCGCCAGGTCGCGCACCCTGCCGACGGCCAGCACCGCGACCAGGACGCCCTCCCGTAGCCAGCAGACCGTCCAGGACGCCTCCGCGGGGTCACCCCGCCACAGCAGCGTGTCGGCATGGGCGTGACGACCGGCGTACTGCACGAAGCGCCCGAACTGCTCGGACCAGAAGTAGGGCACCGGGTCGTATGCCCCGGCCGTACCCTCCGCGAGGGCCGCCGCGACCGTCTGGGGCCCCTGGAGGGCGTTGTCCCAGTGGTGGACCAGCAGCCGTTCCCCGTAGCGGGCGGAGGGGAAGGAGGCGCAGTCGCCCACCGCGTAGACGTCGGGCAGCGAGGTGCGCAGGGAGCTGTCCGCGGTGACCGAGCCGTCGGGGCCGAGCTCGATGCCCGTGCCCGCGAGCCAGGCGGTGGCGGGCCGGGCGCCGATGCCCACGACCACCGCTCCGGCGGGGATCACCCGGCCGTCCGCCAGGTGGACCGCGCCCTCCTCGACGCGTGCGACCCGGGCGCCGGTGAGGAGTTCGGCTCCGCTCTCGGCGTACCAGCGGGCCATAGGAGCGGCGGCCTCGGCGGGCAGCGTGCCCGCGAGGGGGCGGTCCGCGGCCTCGACGACGGTGACCGCGCAGCCGGCCGCGCGGGCCGCGGTCGTGAACTCGGCGCCGATCCAGCCCGCTCCGACGACGACCACGTCGTGCTGCCGTTCCAGGACGGGCCGCAGCCGTGCGGCGTCGTCGAGGGTGCGCAGCAGATGGACGCCTGGCACGCCCTCGGAACCGGGCAGCCCGATGGGTTCCGCGCCCGTGGCGAGGACCAGCACGTCGTAAGGGACGGGGCCCGCAAGGGTGTCCAGCTCGTGCGCCTCGGCACGCAGGCCGGTCACGTCGACGCCCAGGCGCAGCGTGATGTCCAGTGCCTCGAAGTCGATGTCGAAGGCGGAGTCCTCGGCCTTGCCGAGCAGGACCGCCTTGGACAGCGGCGGCCTGTCGTACGGCTGGTGCGGCTCGGCCCCGATCAGCGTGACCGGGCCCGTGAAGCCCCGTCGGCGCAGGGCCACGGCTGTCTGCACACCGGCCATGCCTGCCCCCACGACCACGACTCCATGCGGCCGCTGTCCCACTGCCGTGTCCTGCGTCTGCTCGCTCACCCGTCCACCCTAATCACCCGATACATCGTCAGCTCGTGAGCTCCTCCACGACGCTGGTCCCGCTGCCCTCCTGGGACTCCCAATCCCACCGCTCGTTTAGACGGACCCGGCCGTCGGGCAGATCCGTGACCGTCGAGACGCAGTGCCCGGAGGACGTCGTTCCGTCGTGCTTCAGCTGGACGTAGCGGAAGTCCAGGGTGTCCGCGTCGCGGGTGCCGACGAGATGCCCGCGGACGACGTCACCGCCCGTGTACCCGGCCCATATCCGGCCGTCCTGCTCGTGGTACGTGAAACGGGTCCCGGTCCCGACCTGGCCGGGGGCCTGGTCGGCGACCGGCGACAGGACGAGTCCGTCGAGCGAACGGGCCACGGGTACGGCTCCCTTACTGGCTGCGAGCGGTGGGGTCTAGGCTGGCCACCGTAAGACACTCGCGGGAGTCCGGACGCACCGGGCTGAGAGGGAGGCTGGCCGGCCTCCGACCGTACGAACCTGATCCGGGTCATGCCGGCGAAGGGAGGGGCTGGACGCCCATGCGCATCTCCGCAGACAGTTCCGACGTCCTGGTCGTCGGAGGCGGCATCATCGGTCTGGTGACCGCCTGGCGGTCGGCCCAGCACGGTCTGAGCACCACCCTCGCCGACCCCGAACCGGGCGGCGGGGCCACGCAGGTCGCGGCCGGAATGCTCGCCGCCGTCACCGAACTCCATTACGGCGAGCAGATGCTGCTCGGCCTCAACGTGGCCTCAGCGGCGCGTTATCCGGCGTTCGTGGCCGAGCTTGAGGTTGAGAGCGGGCAGGAGACCGGCTTCCGTGCCTGCGGCACCCTGTCCGTCGCGCTGGACTCCGACGACCGGGCGCATCTGCGGGAGCTGCACGCTCTGCAGCTGCGTTCGGGGCTGGAATCCGAGTGGCTCAGCGGGCGCGAGTGCCGCCGTCTGGAACCGATGCTCGCCCCCGGTGTGCGCGGCGGGCTGCGGGTCGACGGCGACCACCAGGTGGATCCCCGGCGACTGGCCTCGGCGCTGGTCACCGCGTGCGAACGGGCTGGGGTGGTCTTCCACCGCGCCTGGGTCCGGCGGCTGTCCGCCACGGGCGGCCGCGCGACGGGAGCCGTCCTCGCGGACGGTACGGAGCTCGCCGCAGGCCAGGTGGTTCTCGCCGGCGGCAGCCTCAGCGGCCGGCTCGAAGGGCTGCCCGAGGCCGTCGTGCCGCCGGTGCGCCCGGTCAAGGGGCAGGTGCTGCGGCTCACCGTGCCACCCGCGTACGCGCCCTTCCTCAGCAGGACGGTGCGGGCCGTCGTGCGCGGCAGCCAGGTGTACCTGGTCCCACGTGCCAACGGTGAGCTGGTCGTCGGCGCGACCACTGAGGAGCTGGGCTGGGACACCACGGTCACCGCGGGCGGGGTGTACGAACTGCTGCGGGACGCCCATGAGCTGATGCCCGGCATCACCGAGCTTCCGTTGACCGAGACCCGGGCCGGTCTGAGGCCCACCACGCCGGACAACGCGCCGCTGCTGGGCCCCACCGCCCTGCCCGGCCTGCATCTCGCCACCGGGCACCACCGCAACGGAGTGCTGCTGACTCCCGTCACCGGCGATGTGATGGCCCAGGTGCTGACCACCGGCGAACTGCCCGAGGTGGCCCGCCCCTTCATACCGGACCGCTTCGGCCCGTCCCGCGAAGCCCCCTCCCCCGCCCCGGCGCCCCAGGAGCAGCCCGCATGACAGAGCCCCCGACCGCCTCCGTGTCCGTGTCCGTGTCCGTGTCCGTGTCCGTCAACGGGGAGTACCGCAGTGTCCCCGCAGGGACCCCGCTGGACGCCCTCGTCGCTTCCCTGACCACAGCCCCTTCCGGGGTCGCCGCCGCGGTCAACGAGGCCGTCGTCCCGCGCGGCCGGTGGTCGGCCACCGCGCTCGCCGACGGCGACCGGGTCGAGATCCTCACCGCGGTCCAGGGAGGCTGACCATGTCCGACGATCTCTTCGCCCTCGGTTCCACGACGTTCTCGTCTCGGCTGATCATGGGGACGGGCGGGGCGCCCAGCCTCGACGTGCTCGAACGCTCCCTGATCGCCTCGGGCACCGAGCTGACCACCGTGGCGATGCGCCGGCTCGACCCCTCCGTGCAGGGTTCGGTGCTCTCCGTCCTGGAACGCCTCTCCATCAAGATCCTGCCGAACACCGCGGGCTGCTTCACGGCGGGTGAGGCCGTGCTGACCGCCCGGCTGGCCCGGGAGGCGCTGGGCACCGACTGGATCAAGCTGGAGGTCGTGGCCGACGAGCGGACCCTGCTGCCGGACCCGATCGAGCTGCTGGACGCCGCCGAGATCCTGGTCGACGACGGGTTCACGGTTCTGCCGTACACCAATGACGACCCCGTCCTGGCCCGCAGGCTCCAGGAGGTGGGATGCGCGGCTGTCATGCCGCTGGGCTCCCCCATCGGCTCCGGGCTCGGTATCCGCAACCCTCACAACTTCCAGCTGATCGTCGAGCAGGCCACCGTCCCGGTGATCCTGGACGCCGGTGCCGGAACCGCGTCGGACGCGGCGCTGGCGATGGAACTGGGCTGTGCGGCTGTGATGCTCGCCTCCGCGGTGACCCGGGCGCAGGAGCCGAAGCTGATGGCGGCGGCGATGCGGCACGCGGTGGACGGCGGACGCCTGGCGTACCGGGCGGGACGCATCCCGCGCCGCCATTTCGCCGAGGCGTCCTCGCCGAGGGAGGGCCGAGCGGTGCTGGATCCGGAGCGCCCGGCCTTCTGAGGTCCTGGCCCCGGCGGCGGCCTCCCGGCCACAGAACGTGCATGTCCCGTCACGGCTCGGCACCGGAACCGCCCCCGGCCCCCTCGGCCCATCCGTCGTGTCCGTGGCAGCTCGTAGACTCGCTCCGTGGACACGACCCTCCAGGACCCCCTTGTCGGGCAGCTGCTCGACGGCCGCTATCGCATCGATGCGCGCATCGCCGTCGGCGGTATGGCCACGGTCTACCGGGCCATGGACACCCGGCTCGACCGGGTGCTCGCGCTCAAGGTGATGCACCCGGCGCTGGCCGCGGACGCCGCCTTCGTCGAACGCTTCATCCGCGAGGCCAAGTCCGTCGCCCGGCTCGCCCACCCCAACGTGGTGGCCGTCTTCGACCAGGGCGCCCAGGGGGCGTATGTGTACCTGGCGATGGAGTACGTCGCGGGGTGCACCCTGCGCGATGTCCTGCGCGAGCGCGGGGCGCTGCAGCCCCGGGCCGCGCTGGACATCCTCGAACCGGTCCTGGCCGCCCTCGGCGCCGCGCACCGCGCGGGTTTCGTCCACCGCGACATGAAACCGGAGAACGTCCTGATAGGGGACGACGGCCGGGTGAAGGTCGCCGACTTCGGTCTCGTACGCGCTGTGGGCACCGCCACGGACACCACCGGTTCGCTTCTGGGCACGGTCTCGTATCTCGCCCCTGAGCAGATCGAGCAGGGCACGGCCGACACCAGGTCCGACGTGTACGCCTGCGGTGTGGTGCTCTACGAGATGCTGACCGGTGGCAAGCCCCACGCCGGGGACACCGCCGCCCAGGTCATCTACCAGCACCTGAATCAGGACGTCCCGGCGCCGTCCGAGGCCGTGCCGGGCCTGGCCGCTGGGCTGGACGAGCTTGTGGCGGCCGCCACCGCGCGCAACCCCGATGTCCGTCCGCTCGACGCGGTGGCCCTGCTGGCGAAGTCCCGCGGGATGCGGGCGGCTCTCACCGAGGAGCAGCTCGACAGGGTGCCTCCGCAGGCCCTCGCGGAGGCACACGACGCCGCCGAGGACCGTACGAGCGTGATCCCCAGGGTGATCCCGGCGGGTCAGGGCACCGCCCACCACACCAGCCGGCTGGAAATGCCCCCGCCCCAGGAACCCGGGCACGGACGGCGCCGCCCCTTCGCCGGCCGCGGTAACCGGCGCGGGATGCTCGCCGTGCTCGTCGCCGTCCTGCTGGTGCTGGGGGTCGGATCAGGCGTCTGGTACATCAACTCGGGTCAGTTCACCCGGGTCCCCTCCCTTCTGGGCCAGACCCAGAGCGCTGCCGGGAAGCGGCTGGCGGACGAGGGCCTCGATCTGAAGGGTGTCGAGCGCGCCTACAGCGACACGGTGAAGCGCGGCACGGTGATCAGTAGCGATCCGGGCGCCGGTGAGCGGATCCGGGGCAACGACGCGGTGAAGCTGGTGATCTCGCGCGGCCCGGAGATCGTGAAGGTCCCCGATGTGGAGGGTCTCTCGCTCGGTGACGCCCGGCGCGAGCTGAAGAAGACGGGGCTCGCGCCCGGGATGGTGACCCGGGAGTTCAGCGAGGACATCGCCCGGGGCGAGGTGATCCGTACGGATCCGGCCATGGGCACCGAGCGGCACCCCGACTCCGCGGTCGCCCTGGTCGTCAGCAAGGGCAGCCCGGTCGACGTCCCCGACGTCACGGGACTCGGCATCAAGGAGGCCACGGCCGAGCTGGACGAAGCGGGGCTCAAGGCGAAGGTGCTGCCCGAGCGGGTCAACTCCCCCGAGGCCCAGGGCGAAATCGCCCGGCAGACGCCCGGAAGCGGTGCGGAGGCGGCCGAGGGCGACACCGTGGAACTCACCGTCTCCAAGGGCCCGCGCATGCTCCAGGTTCCCGATGTCACGGGGAAGGACGTCGAGGAGGCCCGGAGCACACTGGAGGACGCGGGGTTCGAGGTCAAGGTCGACCGCCCGTTCCTCTCCTTCAGCGACACGGTCGGGAGCCAGTCGGTGGAGGGCGGCGACAAGGCCGCCGAAGGCTCCACGATCACCATCAGGACCAAGGCCCTGTAGACCCCCCGAGGACTGACAGCACATGCGCAACCCGATAGGCGGTCACGTGCCCGTGGCCGGCGGACTCGCCAAGGTCGGCCTCGGCTACGCACGCGAGCTGGCGGCGGAGACCGTGCAGGTCTTCGTCGCCAATCCGCGCGGCTGGGCGACCCCGTCCGGGAACCCGGCGCAGGACGAGCTGTTCCGCACGGAGTGCGAGGCACGGTCGCTCACTGCGTACGTCCATGCCCCGTATCTGATCAATTTCGGCTCGCACACGGAGGCCACGGTCGAGCGGTCGGTCCTGTCGCTGCGCCACTCACTGCGCCGGGCGCGAGCGATCGGCGCCGCGGGGGTGGTGGTGCACACCGGCTCGGCGACCGGTGGACGCCCGCGCGCGGAGGCCCTCGCCCAGGTGCGTACGCACATGCTCCCCCTGCTGGACGAGCTGACCCATGACGACGACCCGTTCCTGCTCCTGGAGTCGACCGCCGGGCAGGGCTCCTCGCTCTGCTCGCGGACCTGGGACTTCGGCCCGTACTTCGAGGCCCTGGACTCCCACCCCATGCTGGGGGTCTGCCTGGACACCTGCCACATCTACGCGGCGGGCCACGACCTGACCGGTCCCGCCGGCATGCGGCAGACCCTGGATCTGCTGGTGGACACCGTCGGCGAGGGCAGGCTGAAGCTCATCCACGCCAATGACTCCAAGGACGTGGTGGGTGCCCACAAGGACCGGCACGAGAACATCGGGGCCGGGCATATCGGCGCCGAGCCGTTCCGCGAGCTGTTCTCGCACCCGGCGACCGACGATGTGCCTCTGATCATCGAGACGCCTGGTGGCAGGGAAGGCCATGCGGCGGACGTGGCACGGCTGAAGGAGCTCCGCGGCCCTCGCTGAAGCGGACGGGGAGGACGTCAGAGCTCGGGGCCGTCCCCGGGCTCCTCCTGGTAGGAGTAGCGCTGCTCGCTCCACGGGTCGCCGATGTTGTGGTAGCCGCGCTCTTCCCAGAACCCGCGTCGGTCGGCCGTCATGTATTCGATGCCCCGGACCCATTTGGGCCCCTTCCAGGCATACAGATGCGGAACGACCAGGCGCAGCGGGAATCCGTGTTCGGCGGTGAGCAGTTCGCCGTCCTTATGGGTGGCGAACAGCGTGTGGTCCGACGCGAAGTCGGCGAGTCGGAGATTCGAGCTGAATCCGTATTCGGCCCAGACCATCACATGGGTGACGTGGGGCGCGGGCGGCGCCAGTTCCACGATCTCGCGGGCCAGAATTCCGCCCCACTCGGCTTCGAGCATGCTGAATTTCGTCACGCAGTGGAGGTCTGCGACAACGGAGGAGAAGGGAAGCGCCGTGAATTCCTGGTGATTCCAGCAGTGCTTGTCACCGTCGGCGGTGGCACCGAAGACCCGGAACTCCCAGCGGTCCGGTTTGAACTTGGGCACGGGCCCGTAATGGGTGACCGGCCAGCCCCGCTGCAGCCGCTGCCCCGGTGGAAGCCCGTTCTGATCTGCTGTGCCTCGTTCCCGGCTTTCCGGCTGACCCATGCCTCCATGGTGACAGACAGGCAGGGGTGGTCATGACCAGGGGAGAGCCGATTCGGACAACTCCCACTAAGCATGCACTTACTGGACGGCCGCGTAGTGCGATGCGAGGATGCGCGCAACCATGCCCAGTTCACCGGTTGGAAGGAGCCTCTGCGATGCAGGGCGACCCTGAGGTCCTCGAGTTTCTGAACGAACAGCTGACCGCCGAATTGACTGCCATCAATCAGTACTTCCTGCACGCGAAGATGCAGGAGAACTTCGGCTGGACGAAGCTCGCGAAGTACACGCGGGCCGAATCGTTCGACGAGATGAAGCATGCGGAGATCCTCACCGACCGGATCCTGTTCCTGGACGGCCTGCCCAACTATCAGCGGCTCTTCCACGTGCGGGTCGGCCAGACGGTCACCGAGATGTTCCAGGCCGACCGGCAGGTCGAGGTGGAGGCGATCGACCGCCTCAGGCGGGGCATCGAGGTGATGCGCGGCAAGGGCGACATCACCTCGGCGAACATCTTCGAGTCCATCCTCGAGGACGAGGAGCATCACATCGACTATCTCGACACCCAGCTGGAACTGGTCGAGAAGCTCGGTGAGCCGCTCTACATCGCCCAGCAGGTCGAGCAGCCGGACAGCTGATCGCCCTCGTGCCCCGGGCCCCTCAGGCGGCGTCGGAGAGGTTGACGTCCGGCATGACGCCCCGGGCGGCGGGCGCACCGCCCTGGGTGCCCGCCGGCACCGTAGGCCCTTCGACGAGCTCACGGCGCGGACACTCGCCGCGGCCGAGGAGCGCCTGGATCCTGCGGACGCAGCCGCCGCAGTCGGTGCCGGCCTTGCAGGCCGAAGCGATCTGGCGAGGCGTGCACGCTCCGCCGTCCGCATGCTGCTTGACCTGGTCCTCCGTGATGCCGAAGCAGGAGCAGACGTACACGCGGTTCACCTCCCGACGGATCGATCGCTGCGCCGTCCCGATTACTCGGTGAGGCTAACCTAACCTTACCCGTGGGACCCCGCACGCAAAAGCCCCGGTACGCCCGTGGGGCACGGATCACATCGATCCGTGCCCCACGGGCTGCACCAGGGGTGCTCCCTACTGGTCGCGGTACATCTCGGCGACCAGGAAGGCCAGGTCGAGGGACTGGCTGCGGTTGAGGCGCGGGTCGCAGGCCGTCTCGTAGCGCTGGTGCAGGTCGTCCACGAAGATCTCGTGGCCGCCGCCGACGCACTCGGTGACGTCGTCGCCCGTGAGCTCGACGTGGATTCCGCCGGGGTGCGTCCCGAGCTGCTTGTGCACCTCGAAGAAGCCCTTGACCTCGTCCAGGACGTCGTCGAAGCGCCGCGTCTTGTGGCCGGAGGCGGCCTCGAAGGTGTTTCCGTGCATCGGGTCGGTCACCCACACGACCGTGGCACCGGAGGCGGTGACCTTCTCGACCAGCTCGGGGAGCTTGTCGCGGACCTTGTCGGCACCCATGCGGACGATGAAGGTCAGCCGGCCCGGCTCGCGCTCGGGGTCGAGGCGGTCGACGTAGCCGAGCGCCTCGTCGACGGTGGTCGTCGGGCCGAGCTTGATGCCGATGGGGTTGCGGATCTTCGAGGCGAACTCGATGTGTGCGCCGTCCATCTGGCGGGTGCGCTCCCCGACCCAGACCATGTGGCCCGAGGTGTCGTAGAGCTGACCGGTGCGCGAGTCGGTGCGGGTGAGCGACGACTCGTAGTCCAGCAGCAGCGCCTCGTGCGAGGCGTAGAACTCGACCGCCTTGAATTCGGCCGGGTCCGTGCCGCACGCCTTCATGAAGTTCAGCGCGTTGTCGATCTCGCGGGCCAGGGCCTCGTAACGCTGCCCGGACGGTGAGGACTTCACGAAGTCCTGGTTCCAGGCGTGCACCTGCCGCAGGTCGGCGTAACCACCGGTGGTGAAGGCACGCACCAGGTTCAGCGTGGAAGCGGATGCGTGGTACATCTGCTTCAGTCGCTCGGGGTCCGGGATGCGGGAGGCCTCGGTGAAGTCGAAGCCGTTGACGGAGTCGCCGCGGTAGGTCGGCAGGGTCACGCCGTCGCGGGTTTCGGTCGGCTTGGAGCGCGGCTTGGAGTACTGACCGGCGATTCGGCCGATCTTGACGACCGGCACGGAAGCCGCGTACGTCAGGACGGCGCTCATCTGGAGCAGCGTCTTCAGCTTGGCCCGGATGTGCTCGGCGGACACGGCGTCGAAGGCCTCGGCGCAGTCGCCGCCCTGCAGCAGGAACGCCTCGCCCTTGGCGACGGCTCCCAGGCGGGCGCGCAGCTGGTCGCACTCACCCGCGAAGACGAGTGGAGGATACGAGTCGAGGTCCGCGAGTACGTCGCGCAGAGCCTCGGCATCGGGGTACTCGGGCTGCTGCGCCGCAGGAAGGTCTCGCCAGGTGTGGCCACCGGCGACGGAGGTATTGGCGTTCACGGTCACCTCGACAACATTACGGGGTCGGCGAGTGCGTCCCGTCCTGCCGCTCAGCAAATGAGACGCGCGCTCGTTTGTCCACCGTTTCCGTTAGGGTACGTGCCATGTTCGCGCTGACGACCCAGAACTGGTGGTGGACCGCTCATCCGGCGGCCCGCTGATTCATCGCGCGTACAGACTTCGCGAAGGCCGCCCGAGGGGCGGCCTTCTCTGCGTTTCGGAGCCGGGAGCCGTTCCTCCATCAGTAAGGAACACCCGTGCCCGAACCCCTGCCCGAGCCCGTGCCCGCTCGTGCCGCCGGCCGCTTGTCCGCTCTGCTCCGTGACGACGCCCCGCCTTTCGCGCTGCTGCACCGGCGCACGCCCGGCCGGGACCACGACACCGTCGAGGTGCTGACCGGGGAGGTGCGGGAGGTGGACCGGCTCGCCGACATCCCGGTGGGCGAGCTGCCCTCGCTGGCCCTCGTGCCCTTCCGGCAGATCACCGAGCGCGGTTTCGACGTACGGGACGACGGCACCCCACTCGCCGTGCTGGTCGCGGAGGAGGCCTACGAGCTGCCGCTGGCCGAGATGCTCGCCCGGCTGCCCCGCCACGACGTGCGGGTCGAGAACGGGGCCTTCGACGTCGCCGACGAGGAGTACGCGGACATCGTCCGGCGGGTCGTCGAGGACGAGATCGGGCAGGGCGAGGGCGCGAACTTCGTCATCAGACGGACCTTCGGCGGCGAGATCCCCGGCTTCGGCCGGGCCGACGCGCTGGCGCTGTTCAGGCGGCTGCTGGCCGGCGAGCGGGGCGCCTACTGGACGTTCGTCGTGCACACGGGGCAGCGGACGCTGGTCGGCGCCAGCCCGGAGGTGCATGTGCGGATGTCCGGCGGGACGGTCGTGATGAACCCGATCAGCGGGACCTACCGCTACCCGGCCGAGGGGCCGAGCGCGGAGGGCCTGCTGGCCTTCCTCGGCGACCGCAAGGAGACCGAGGAGCTCTCCATGGTGGTCGACGAGGAGCTCAAGATGATGTGCACCGTCGGCGACATGGGCGGTGTGGTGATCGGGCCCCGGCTGAAGGAGATGGCCCACCTCGCGCACACGGAGTACGAGTTGCGCGGGCGTTCCTCGCTGGATGTGCGCGAGGTGCTGAAGGAGACCATGTTCGCGGCGACGGTCACCGGCTCCCCCGTGCAGAACGCCTGCCGGGTGATCGAGCGGTACGAGCCGGGAGGCCGCGGTTACTACGCGGGCGCCCTGGCACTGGTGAGCCGGGAGACCGGTGGGGCGCAGACGCTGGACTCGCCGATCCTGATCCGTACCGCCGACATCTCGGCGGCCGGCCGGCTGCGGGTGCCTGTGGGGGCCACGCTCGTACGCCACTCCGATCCGGCGGGGGAGGTCGCCGAGACCCACGCGAAGGCGGCCGGCGTGCTCACGGCACTGGGTGTCCGCCCTGCCCGGCCCGGGTCGGAGGCGGGCCGGCCGCGGCTGGCCTCCGATCCGCGGGTGCAAGCGGCCCTGGACAACCGGCGCGGCGGGCTGGCCCCCTTCTGGCTGCGGATGCAGGAGCGCACGCGGGATCTGTCCGGCCATGCGCTGGTGGTGGACGGCGAGGACACCTTCACGGCGATGCTGGCGCATCTGCTGCGCTCCTCGGGCCTCGAGGTATCGGTGCGCCGGTACGACGAGCCCGGTCTGCGCGAGACCGTACGAACGCACGAGGGGCCGGTGGTACTGGGACCCGGGCCCGGCGATCCGGGGGACACGGCCGATCCGAAGATGCGGCTGCTGCGGGGGCTGACCGCCGAGCTCGTGCGGGAACATCGTCATGGGCTGCTCGGGGTCTGCCTCGGCCATGAGCTGATCGCGGCGGAGCTGGGCCTGGAGGTCGCACGGAAGGCCGTGCCGTGCCAGGGGGCGCAGACCCGGGTCGATCTGTTCGGCAACCCCGAGATTGTCGGTTTCTACAACAGCTTCACCGCGCTCTGCGACGAGGCGGCGGCAACGGAGCTGGGCGCGCACGGCATCGAGGCGAGCAGGGACACGGCCTCCGGTGAGCTGCACGCACTGCGAGGCAGGGGCTTCGCCTCTGTGCAGTTCCACCCGGAGTCGGTGCTGACGCTGCGCGGCGCCACGATCGTCACCGACCTGCTTGCGGCGCTGCCGGTGCCCAGCTGAAGGAAGCAGGGAGTCGATCTCGTACGTGGCAAGGCTTTCCTTGATGCGGCGCGCCCCCTGGCCCGGCGTACTCCGCGTCGAACGGATCGGTCCGGGAGGAGCCGACGACGGTGCCGCGCGGCAGACTGAAGTCCGTCAGACGTCGTCGAGGCCGGCTTCGATCGCGTAGCGCACGAGCTCCACCCGGTTGTGCAGTTGAAGCTTGCCCAGGGTGTTCTGGACGTGGTTCTGCACGGTGCGGTGGGAGATGACCAGGCGCTCGGCGATCTGCTTGTACGAGAGTCCCTTGGCCACCAGCCGCAGGACCTCCGTCTCACGGTCGGTGAGCTGCGGGACCTTCGGCTGGTCGGAGGCCACGGGCGCGGTGTCGGAGGCGAGTCGGCGGTATTCGCCGAGGACCAGTCCGGCGAGGCCAGGTGTGAAGACCGGGTCGCCGGCCGCGGTGGCGCGCACGGCGTCGGTCAGCTCCTGGGTGCTGGCCGACTTGAGCAGATAGCCGGTGGCGCCGGACTTCACGGCCTCCAGGACGTCGGCGTGCTCGCCACTGGCGGAGAGCACCAGGACACGCAGCCCGGGAAGCGAACCGACGAGCTCCTTGCAGACCTGGACGCCGGGCATCCCCGGGAGATTCAGGTCGAGCACCAGGACGTCGGGCCCGGCGGCCCTGGCCCGGCGCACGGCCCCGGGGCCGTCGCCGGCGGTCGCGACGACGTCGAAACCGGACTCCGCCAGATCGCGGGCGACGGCGTCGCGCCACATCGGGTGGTCGTCGACGACCATCACCTTGATGGCCCGTTCCTCGGTGGCCTGTGTGTTCGGTGTACTCATCGGGCCGATCCTGCCTTCCCCCGTGAAATCTTCGGAACCTTCAATTCGACCTCGGTGCCCTGCCCGGGGACCGAGATCAGCTCTGCTGTGCCGCCCAGCTCGCGCAGCCGCCCGCGGATCGACAGGGCGACTCCCAGGCGGCCCTCCCCTTCAGCCTGGTCGAGCCTGCCCGCCGGGATGCCCGGGCCGTCGTCCCGGACCGTGACGATCACCTCGTCCGGCTCGTCCTCGACCAGGATCCACGCCTGGGCGTCGGGCCCCGCGTGGACCCGGACGTTGTCGAGGGCGGCGCTCACCGCGGCGGCGAGCTCACGCGCCGCGCCGGCCGCGAGCAGCACCGGGGCGCCGGGCTCCGCGAAGGTGACCCGGGAGCCCGCGTGCGGCGCCAGCAGGGCGCGCAGGTCGGACTCGGCGCTGTTCTCCTCGGCCATGTCCACAGCGCGGACCGCTGCGCCCTCGGCGCTGTCCTCGGAGACCCGGGTCGTGGGCACCAGCCCGCTGGAGACCAGGGTCCGCAGGGCTACCTCCTGCTCGCCGGCCATCCGGCCGAGCTCCGCGGCCTCGCCGCCCAGTGCCGTGCCGCGCCGCTGGACCATGGCCAGGACCTGGAGGACGCTGTCGTGGATGTCGCGGGCCAGCCGCTCCCGCTCCCGGGTGGCCGCCTCGATCTCCAGGGCGCGGGCCAGGGTGCGCTCGCTGGCGCGGGCCACTTCGACGACGTAGCCGATGGCGATGGAGGCGACCCAGACCAGCACCACGTTGTGGAAGGTGTCCTCGCTGGGCTCGCCCCGCTCGATGATGTTGGCGACGGCGACGAGGGTGGAGGCGAAGGCCGCCCAGCGCCAGCCGCCCTTGAGCGCGAAGGCGAGGACGGAACCCGCGGTCCAGATCGACGGGATCGTCGGGCCGTCCACGTGCTGGGCGTCGAAGTCGGCGAGCGGGGTCAGCATGATCCCGGTCAGGGCGACGGTGAGGTCCATGCCGAGGAAACGCTTGGTACAGCTCGACGCGTTGGCCACCCTGGGGAGGGTGGCCAACGTCCAGACGGCGAGGACCGCCAGGAAGGCGACAGCCACCCAAGGCCGCTCGTACTTACCGTGACCGTAGCCCGCGATCAGCACCGCGTAGATCAGCGTCAGCACGCGGTAGGCGGTCAGCGCCCGCCACAGCGGCTGCTCGACCGACATCCGTACGACCCGTTCCCGCCCGGCCATGGCCCCTCCCCCGGTTCCCGCCCCTGTCATGCTGCCCGCTCCGGAAGGCCGGCGACGCTGCTACGCGCCGGGCCGTTCCGTCCCCTTCTTCTTCGCCTCGTCGGCGATCTGCCGCTTGGCCGCCGTCGCGTAGATGTCCACGTACTCCTGGCCGGAAAGCTTCATGATCTCGTACATGACCTCGTCGGTCACCGAGCGCAGGATGAACCGGTCGCCGTCCATGCCCTGGTAGCGGGTGAAGTCCAGCGGCTTGCCGATCCTGATGCCGGGCCGCATCAGCTTGGGCACCACCTGGCCGGGTGGCTGGATCTTCTCCGTGTCGATCATCGCTACGGGGACGACCGGCGCACCGGTCGCGAGGGCCACCCGGGCGAGGCCGCCGGGCTTGCCCCGGTAGAGCCGCCCGTCGGGCGAGCGGGTGCCTTCCGGATAGATACCGAAGAGCCCGCCGCTCTCGATCACCTGGATACCTGACCTGATGGCCGCCTCTCCGGCACCGCGGCCGCCGGAACGGTCCACCGGGAGCTGTCCCACGCCCTTGAAGAAGGCGGCGGTGAGCTTGCCCTTGACCCCTGGCGCGGTGAAGTACTCCGCCTTGGCGATGAAGGTCACCTTGCGGTCGAGGACGGCCGGCAGGAAGAAGGAGTCGGAGAACGACAGATGGTTGCTCGCGAGGATCGCCGGCCCGTGTGCGGGGATGTTCTCCAGGCCCTCCACCCACGGCCTGAAGGCGAGCTTCAGAGACCCGCCGATGGAGAACTTCATTGCGCCGTAGATCAACTCGAGTGCCTCCTGTGTGCCGTCCGACAGACCTTAACCTGTGGGACCGCGGCCTCCTCCGCCCGCTCGGGGCCGGAGTCCCTCGCAGGTGCTCCCGCGGATGCTCCCGCAGGTGGCGGCTGCTCGGGCGGTGACGGCCCTGGTCGGTGTCGGTCCGGTCGCGTACGGTGAAGTAAGCCTTTTGCACACCCCCCGCACCCCGCCCCCTTCATGAACAGGAGACCCCGGTGCCGGTTCTCCCTGGAGCCGAGCCGTTCCGCCACGAGGGCGGAGAGGTCGGCGTCCTCCTCTGTCACGGATTCACGGCTTCGCCGCAGTCGCTGCGCCCCTGGGCCGGTTATCTGGCGGACCGTGGACTGACCGTGTCCCTCCCACTGCTGCCCGGGCACGGGACGCGCTGGGAGGACATGGCGGTCACGGGCTGGCAGGACTGGTACGCGGAGGTGGACCGGGAGCTGCGGGCGCTGCGGGCGCGGTGTGAACAGGTCTTCGTCTTCGGCCTCTCCATGGGCGGGGCCCTGGCGCTGCGCCTCGCCGCGAGGCAAGGGGACGAGATCGCGGGCCTGGTGCTGGTGAATCCGGCGAACAAGGTGCGCGGCCTCTCGGCGTACGCCCTGCCGGTGGCCCGGCATGTGGTGCGGACGACGAAGGGGCTGACCGGCGACATCGCCCTGGCGGGTGCCGCGGAGGTCGGCTACGACCGGGTGCCGTTGCACGCCGCCCACTCCTTGCGCTCTTTCTTCCGGCTGGTCGACGCCGATCTGCCCCAGGTCACCCAGCCGCTCGTGCTGCTGCACAGCCCGCAGGACCACGTCGTGCCGCCGGCCGACTCGGCACGGATCCTGAGCCGGGTCTCGTCGAGGGACGTCGAGGAGATCCTCCTGGAACAGAGCTACCACGTGGCGACGTTGGACCACGATGCGGAGCGGATCTTCGACGAGAGCTACCGGTTCATCGGCCGCCTCGCACTCAACGCTGGCAGAAAGGGGAGCACGTCCGGTGGCTGAGCACGACGCGGAGCGCGCGGGCAGTGACGAGGAGCGCGAACCGCGCCCCACGGAGGGGACGGACGTCCCCGAGGGTACGGAGGGGGCCCGGCCGCTCGACGAGGCCGCGGCCTGGCAGGCGATCGTCGCGGGGTACGGCGAGGAACCGCCGGACCCGCCGGGCGCCAAGCCGTTCAAGTCGGTCGAGGACCTGGCGCTGCTGGAGGACGACCAGCTCAATGTCCTGGACCCCTCTGCGGAGTCCGGTGCGGGCGACGACGCGGACAAGGGCATGGGCGGGAAGGCACCCGCCGGTCCGCCCGAGAAGAAGCCGCTCGGCGGTTCGGTCGTCTTCGCCCCCGGGGTCGCGGGCCCGCGCGACTACCACCTGGAGAAGCCCAAGGACAGCGGCATCGACGACGCGGACGACAGCGAGGAGGGGCACTTCGTCCCGCCGGAGCCGCCGCCGCTCCCCGAGGCCGATGTGACCGCGAAGTTCGCCTGGCTCGCGGTCGTCGGCGGCCCGGTGCTGATGCTGCTCGCGGTGCTGATGCAGTGGGAGATGACGTGGTGGCTCACCACCCTCTCCATCGGCGGCTTCCTGGGCGGCTTCGTCACCCTGGTGGCACGCATGCCCCACGACGACGAGGACGAGGACGAGGATCCGGGGCGCGGCGCGGTCGTCTGACCCAGGGGCCCGAAAGGGTCCCGAGGAAGCCCCGGAAGCCTCCAGCTCAGTCCCCCGCGGGCACCCTGAGGGCGGCCAGCACGGGCAGATGGTCCGTGGCCGCCCGCAGGTCCGCGTCACTGACGCCGGGCAGGTCCGTGGGGACGCCGCAGCCGAGCACCTCGATGCCGTCGGTTGCGAACACCGCGTCGATCCGCTTGCGCGGTGCTTCGGGCGGGAAGGTGAGCTCACCGCCCCACGGCCGCACGGTCCGGCAGTCCTGGAGTCGCCCGGCCAGCCGCCGGAACGCGCCCCCCTCCGGTACGTCGTTGAGGTCGCCGGCGACGACGGCGTGCTGGACGTCCATCGCGTCGACCCGGTCCAGCAGCATCTCCGCCTGCGCCTGCCGTTCCTCCCGTTGCAGGCTGAGGTGGCAGCTCACGACGCCGAGCCGCGCCCCGGCGATCCGTACGACCGCCGTGGCCAGACCCCGCCGGTGCAGCCCCGGTGTGAGCGGCAGCAGCACGTCCTCGGTGCGCTCCACGGTGGCGCGCAGCGAGCAGAGCAGCAGCGGCCCGGCCGCCGTGGCACCGCCGCCGAGGACCACCAGATCGGTCATGGCCGCGAGCCGGGCCGCCGCCTTGCGCCAGCGGAAGAAGCGCGGGGCCTCCTGGACGCACACCAGGTCGGGTGCGCAGGCGCGGATGACACGGGCCAGCGCCCCGGTGTCGTCGCGCAGTGAGCGGACGTTGTAGCTGAGCACCCGGAGGACAGCCGAACCGTCCGGCTCGGTACGGGAGTCGGGCAGCGGCGTCGGCATCGTGACCATGAGAGGCACGATACGACGACGCCCGCCGCTCCCCTCGAGGGCGCGGCGGGCGTCGGACGTGCTGTGGTGGAGGTCAGCCCTGGCGTGCCAGGTCCGCCGCGCCCACCAGGCCGGCCTTGCCGCCCAGTTGGGCCGCGAGGACCTGGGCGTGCGGGCGCCACTCGCCGCCGATCAGCCAGCGCCTGAACGACTTGCGGATCGGATCGAGGACCAGTTCGCCCTCGTCCGAGACGCCGCCGCCGACGATGAAGGCCGACGGGTCGAAGAGCGAGGCGAGGTCGGCCAGTCCGGCTCCGGCCCATCGGGCCAGCTCACGGAAGGAGTCGACGGCCACCGGGCAGCCCTGCCGGGCGGCCTCGCTGATGTGCTTGCCCTCGATACCCTCCACGGAGCCGTCGCCGAGTCCCAGGAGGATCGTGGCGTTCTCCGGGGTGGCGTTGGCGCGCTGCTTCGCGTAGCGCACGAGCGCGCGCCCCGAGGCGTACTGCTCCCAGCAGCCCTGGCTGCCGCAGCCGCAGAGCAGCCCGTCCGGAACGACCCGGATATGACCGAATTCCGCCGCCACACCGAAGCGGCCTCGGCGCAGCTTGTTGCCGATGATGATGCCGCCGCCGAGGCCGGTGCCGAGCGTGATGCAGATGACGTCCTCGTGGCCCTGGCCGGCCCCGAAGCGGTATTCGCCCCAGGCCGCGGCGTTGGCGTCGTTCTCGACGACTACGGGCAGCCCGACGCGCTGCTCGACCTTGTCCTTGAGCGGCTCGTGGCGCCAGTTGATGTTCGGGGCGAACAGCACGGTGGCACGCTTGTCGTCGACGTATCCGGCCGCGCCGATGCCTACCGCCTCGACGTCGTGTCCCTCGCTCGCTCCGGACACGGCGGAGCTGATCGCGTCCACGATGCCTTCGGCCGTCGGCGGGGTCGATACCTTGAACGTCGAGAGGATCCGGCCCTCTTCGTCGACCACTCCAGCCGCGATCTTCGTGCCGCCGATATCGACGCCGATGGTGAGTCCCATGAATCCCTCAGTTTCGGTCGAGCCCCGCTACGGCCAACCGTACCCGAGCCGGGGACGGGTATCTCCTGCCCGAGGTCAGTCCAGGTCGATGCGTTCGCTGCCGCCGGGGCCCTCGTCACGCGGGTCCCTGGGGTTCTCGGCCGCCTTCTTCGCCGGGCCCGAGGTGCCCCCGGCGCCTTCGGTGCCCCGGGTCCAGCGGCCCTCCTGGCCCTCGACGGCGGAACGGTAGGCGGCCAGAAGCTCGTTGCCCGCCGCGGCGAGATGGTCGAAAAGATCCGGATTACGCTCGATGACGGGCTCGACCGCGGACTTGGCCTGCCGGATCACCTGCTGGACGGTGCCCTGGGCTGCCATGCCGAGCAGCGGCGACTGCAGCGAGGAGACCTTGTCGGCCACCGCGTCGATCAGTTTGCGCAGCTCTTCGGCGGCGAAGCCCGGCTGCTGTCCGTACTGGGCCCGGCGGCGGGCCTTCTCCGCCTCGAGATCCTCGGCGCAGGCCTCCGCCCACGCGTCGTCGTCGACGGGACGATCGGTGGCTTCACTCATGGCGGACTCCTGCGACGCGATTGCCTGCGTGGCCGTGCGAGCCACGTACTACCGACGTTACCCGAACCGTGGTACGCCGTTCATTGTGTCCGGGGCCAGAGCGCGGGGTCAGGTGTGAACCGGACACGCAGGACACCGTCGGTCAGCGCGGCACCGGTGACGGTGCAGCGGCGCAACGCGGACTCCAGGCGCACGATCCGGTGGAACCGCCCCGCGGTGAGGAGCAGTTCGTCGCCGCGCCGGACGAGCCGGAGGTCCTTCTTGACGGCGCCGGGCAGTGGCAGGCACCAGGCGATCACACCGTCCCCGGCGTTTTCGGTCCACCAGGGGTCCCCGGCGTGGCCCGGAGTCCGGTCGTCCGGTGCGCAGGACGCCGCGCGGGTTCCGGCGAGCAGGGCCAGGTCCTCGACGGTTCGCGGCTCGCGGCCGAGGTGTGCGGTCTCGCGTACGGATGTCCCGGGCGCCCACTCCTCGCGCCAGCCGTCCAGGGACTTCTCCTGCCGAGCGGCGAGATCGGCGAACCAGGGGTCGGCGGAGTGGCGGGGCAGGACCCGGGAGGCCACGACGGAGTCGACGCGCAGTCCGTGCAGGGCGAGTCCGGTACGGGCGCTGCTCAGTGCCTCCCCGGCGGCCGGGCCCGGTTCGGCGACGAGCCGCACGGTGGTCGCGTTGTCCCCGATCAGCGCCTCGACGGCGGCCAGTTCGGCGTCCTTGCGCGCGGCGGCCTCGTACAGCCACTGGGCCGGCATGGGTACGCCGGCGAGCTGGGCGAGTACCGGGCGCAGGGCGCGGGCGGCCTGGCGTTCGCGGGGCAGGAGGCGGCGCAGGTAGCGGCGCAGCTCTCCGGGCAGGGCGAGCAGGGCGAGTGCCTCGGTCAGCGGGGGCAGGTCGACGACGAGGACCTCGTAGCCGTGCTCGGCCCAGTCCCCCTCGGCCACCCGGTGCAGGGTGTGCAGGACGGCGAGCTGGAAGCTGCCCGGCAGTTCGGTGAGCTCTTCGCCGTCGAGCCGGTTGGCACCGAGCAGGTCGAGCACCCCGGACGCCCGGTCCTGGAGTTCGAGCAGTTCGCCGCGGAAGTGCGCGGCGGAGTCGACGCGTGCGCAGAAGAGCCGCTCGGCGACCTCCGCGGGCCCGGGGCCGGGGCCGGCGGGGAGGGCGGGTACGGCGTCGGCGGAGACCAGAAGAGTGCGGCGGCCACCGCGGGCCGAGGCGAGCGCGGTCGCCGCGGCGACTGTGGTACGGCCTGCGCCGCCGGGGCCGGTGACGAGGACCGTACGCACGTGATCAGACCTTCGGGACGGACTCGACGCGCTTCTTCAGCCCGGCGAGGGCGCGGTCGATGATGACCTTCTCGGCCTTGCGCTTGATCATGCCGAGGAGCGGGATCTTGACGTCCACGGCGAGGCGGTAGGTGACCTCGGTGCGGTCGCCGTCGCCCAGCGGTGCCAGTGCGTAACTGCCGTCGAGGGCGCGCAGCATCTGGGACTTGACCAGCGTCCAGCTGACTTCGTACGGGCTGTTCCAGGTGTAGGCGAGGACGTGGTCGTCCTTGATCGCTCCGGCGTCCAGGACGAGACGGACCTGCTCGGCACGGCCCTGGTCGTCGGTGGCCAGGATCTCGGACTCCTTCACCTCGCCGGTCCATTCCGGATAGCGGGCGAAGTCGGCGATCACTCCCATGACGTCGGCCGGTGCCGCCTCGATCGTGATGCTCGAGCTGGTGTGTTCAGCCATCGCCGTGGCCCTCCAGTGCGGTGTACCGGTCGCGTTCGGCAGAGGCCTGCCGTGTGCAGGCTATCGCGTGCCGGGAGCCCTCCCGGCCGCGCCCCGGCCCGCGGCCGGCGGCCGTGTCGCTCACCACTCCAGGGCCCACGGGCGCCCGCTCGAGGCGAAGTGGCCGACATTGACGCACTCGGTGGCGCCGATCCGCATCCGGCGGACCAGCGGCTGGTGCACGTGGCCGAAGATCGCGTACCGGGGGCGCGTGCGGTGGACGGCGTCCAGGAGTGCGCGGCTGCCGCGCTCGAAGCGCCGGGCCACGGTGTCGTACGTCAGCTCCGGGACGTCCGGCGGGATGTGCGAGCAGAGGACGTCCACCGGCCCGAGCGCCTCGACCTTGGCGGCGTACTCCTCGTCGCTGATCTCGTACGGGGTGTTCATCGGTGTCTTGAGGCCGCCCCCGACGAACCCGAAGACCCTGCCGCCGATCTCGACCCGTTCGCCGTCCAGCACGGTGGTACCTGAATTGACGTATTCGGGCCAGAGGGTGGGCACGTCGACGTTGCCGTAGGTGGCGTAGGTGGGGGTGGGCATGACCGCGAACATCTCGGCGTACTGCTTACGTACGGCGGTCAGGATGGCCGCGTTGCGGTCCAGCCCGGCCCACAGCTCCCGGCCGAAGGCGCGGGCCTCCTCGAAGCGGCGTGCGGTGCGCAGCTCGACGATGCGGTCGGCGTTGGCGACGCCGAACAAGTCGGGGAAGATGCCGCGCGAATGGTCGGCGTAGTCGAGGAAGAGGACCAGGTCACCCAGACAGATCAGGGCGTCCGCGCCGTCTCCGGCGCGCGCCAGCGCCTCCGCGTTGCCGTGCACGTCGCTGACCACGTGCACGCGTGTCCGTCGGGTGGGGTTCGTGTGCTGATTGTGCGGTGTGCCGACTCGCATGGAGATCACCCTAGGTCTCCGCCCGGCGCTCTGGGTAGAGGCCGTCGGACCTGCGATTACTTCCGGACCTGGGCACGGGTGGACTAATGTGCGCCGAAGGACCGCGGATATGTGTGATGCATAAGACATCTGGCCGGAACCCCCTTTCCGGAACGGAGTACCGGTGGGTAACGTCCCGCCAGTCCAGTCGTGCTCACCCCACCGAGCATCTGCCAGTCTTGGACCGATCCGGTGCGTCGCACAGAGCCGTGGAACCGGAGCCCGATGAGGAGCAGCAGTCTTGCGCGAGTTCAGCCTTCCGGCCCTGTACGAGGTCCCTACGGACGGCAACCTGACGGATCCGATCCGCCGCAACGCCGCTCAGCATCCCGACGTCGCGGTGATGAGCCGGAAGGTGGCCGGCGACTGGACGGACGTCACGGCCACCCAGTTCCTTGCTGAGGTCAGAGACACCGCCAGAGGCCTGATCGCGGTGGGTATCCAGCCCGGCGACCGGGTCGCGCTCATGTCGCGTACCCGCTTCGAGTGGGTCCTGCTGGACTTCGCCATCTGGAGCGCGGGTGCCGTCACGGTGCCGGTGTACGAGACCAGCTCCCCCGAGCAGGTCCAGTGGATACTCGGCGACTCGGGCGCGGTCGCGGTCGTCGTGGAGAGCGACGCGCACGCCGAGTCCGTCAGCGCCGTGCGGGACGGGCTCCCCGGTCTGCAGCACGTCTGGGAGATCGACCGGGACGCCGTCGGCGAGCTCGTCAGGGCGGGTGCCGGGGTCTCCGACGAGACGCTGGACCTGCGCATGGTGAGCGCCAAGGCAGACGACCCGGCGACCATCGTCTACACCTCTGGCACCACCGGCCGCCCCAAGGGCTGTGTGCTGACCCACCGCAGCTTCTTCGCGGAGTGCGGCAACATCGTGGAGCGGCTCAAGCCCCTCTTCCGTACCGGCGAGTGCTCCGTCCTGCTCTTCCTTCCCACCGCGCACGTCTTCGGCCGGCTCGTCGAGGTCGCTTCTGTGATGGCGCCGATCAAGCTCGGCTGTGTGCCGGACATCAAGAACCTCACCGATGAGCTGGCCTCGTTCCGGCCGACGCTGATCCTCGGTGTGCCACGGGTGTTCGAGAAGGTCTACAACTCGGCGCGGGCCAAGGCACAGGCCGACGGCAAGGGCAAGATCTTCGACCGGGCGGCCGCCACGGCGATCGCGTACAGCCGTGCGCTGGGCACTCCTGAAGGGCCCTCGGTCGGCCTGAAGATCAAGCACAAGGTCTTCGACAAGCTGGTGTTCAGCAAGCTGCGCGCCGTGCTCGGCGGCCACGGCGAGTACGCGATCTCCGGCGGTGCACCGCTGGGCGAGCGGCTCGGCCACTTCTTCCGCGGCGTCGGCTTCACGGTGCTGGAGGGCTACGGCCTCACCGAGACCTGCGCCGCCACCGCCTTCAACCCGTGGGACCGGCAGAAGATCGGGACGGTCGGCCAGCCGCTGCCGGGCTCCGTCGTACGGATCGCCGACGACGGAGAAGTGCTGCTGCACGGCGAGCACCTGTTCACCGGGTACTGGAAGAGCGAGGCGGCGACTGCGGAGGCACTGGCCGACGGCTGGTTCCACACGGGTGACATCGGCACGCTCGACGAGGACGGCTATCTCGCGATCACGGGCCGTAAGAAGGAGATCATCGTCACGGCGGGCGGCAAGAACGTCGCCCCGGCCGTGCTCGAGGACCGGATCCGCGCACACGCCCTGGTCGCCGAGTGCATGGTGGTCGGCGACGGACGGCCTTTCGTCGGTGCGCTGCTCACCCTCGACGAGGAGTTCCTTTCCCGCTGGGCCGAGGAGAACGGCAAGCCGGCCGGGTCGACGGCGGTCTCGCTGCGCGAGGACTCCGAGCTGCTGGCCGAGGTGCAGCGGGCGGTGGACGACGGCAACGCGGCGGTGTCCAAGGCGGAGTCGGTACGCAAGTTCCGCATCCTGGCAGCGCAGTTCACCGAGGAGGCGGGCCACATCACGCCGTCGCTGAAGCTGAAGCGCAATGTCGTGGCGAAGGACTTCGCGGGCGAGGTGGAGTCGATCTACCGCGACTGAGCCGGGCGTACGTACCGAGTGGGCCCGCACCGTGACCCGTGACCGGTCCGGGCCCCGCTTGGTGCATCTGCTCAGAGCAGCGCCTTCAGCTGTCCGGCGAGCAGGTCCCAGCGCCATTTCTCCTCGACCCACGCCCGGCCCCGCTTCCCCATGCGCCTGCGCAGCTCCGGGTCACCGAGCAGGGTGACGATCCGGTCGGCGGACTCCTCGGCGGAGCCGCCCCGTACCACCCACCCGGTCTCGCCGTCGAGCACGGCGTCCGGGGCACCCCCCGAGTCACCCGCCACGACCGGCAGCCCGGTCGCGGACGCCTCCAGGTAGACGATGCCGAGGCCTTCGACGTCGAGTCCGCCCCGCCGGGTACGGCAGGGCATGGCGAACACGTCGCCGGCGCCGTAGTGCGCGGGCAGTTCCTCCCAGGGCACCGGTCCGGTGAAGCGCACGGAGTCCTCGACACCGGTCTCGGCCGCCAGCTTCTTCAGCTGCCCCGCGTACGGGCCGCCGCCGACGACGAGCAGAACCGCGTCCGGCACCCGCGCCAGGATCGCCGGCATGGCCAGGATGAGCGTGTCCTGGCCCTTGCGTGGCACGAGCCGCGACACACACACGACAACGGGCCGGTCCGTGAGCCCGAGCCGGGACCTGACCCGGTCGCCGCCGGAGGCCGGGTGGAAGGTCTTCTCGTCCACCCCGGGCGGCAGCTGCACCATGCGCCCGGCGGCCTCCGGGGTGAGCGCGGTGGTGATCCTGGAGCGGGTGTACTCGCCGAGGTAGGTGATCGTGTCGGTGCCCTCACCGATGCGGCCAAGCAGTCGCCGGGACGCGGGCAGCTGGGCCCAGCCCGCCTCGTGGCCGTGCGTGGTGGCCACGATCCTGCGGGCGCCGGCCTTGCGCAGCGCGGGCGCCATCAGCCCGAGGGGGGCGGCCGCGCCGAACCACACGGAGGAGCAGCCGTGTTCGCGCAGCAGCCGGACCGCCTGCCGGGTGACCCGCGCGGTGGGCAGCAGCATCGTCGTCCGGTCACGTACGACGGTGAACGGCTGCTCGGCGTCGAAGGCGGCGGTGGCCTCGGTGCCCTCCGCGCCGCGCTTCCAGGTGGAGGCGTAGACGACGAGCCGCTCGGGGTCCATGCGCAGCGCCATGTTGTGCAGGAAGGCCTGGATGCCGCCGGGGCGGGGCGGGAAGTCGTTCGTCACGATCAGCGTCTTGTCCATCGCCGCCGACAGTACCGGGCGGTCCGACGGCCCTGCCTGACGGCTCCCGCACAGCCGGGGCCTGCATCATGGCGTGTATGACGGTCAGGACAGGTACGAGTGGCCGGGGGGGCCTGGGTCCGTCCCTCGCCGTATGGGGCCTCACCCGGGCGGTGCTACTGCTCTGCGTCTTCAAGGTGTTCACGGTGCCGGGCCCGGATGTCACGGTCGATGTCTCGGTGATCTACCGGGGCTGGTACGAGGTGCTCCGCACCGGTTCCTATCCGCTGGACGACGTCACCTGGCAGTATCCGCCCGCTGCCGCGCTCGCCGTGCTCTCCCCCGATCTGCTGCCCTTCCTCGAGTACGCCTCCGCCTTCTTCGTCCTCGTACTGATGTGTGACGCGCTGGTGTTCGGGCTCCTGCTCCACGCGGGGACCCGTCCGGGCCTGCGCGACGCGGGCGCGTGGCTGTGGGTGGCGGGTGTGCCGCTGCTCGGGCCGACGGTGTACGCCCGCTACGACCTGATGGTGACGGCTGCCGCGGTGGCGGCGCTGCTGGCAGGCGTGCGCCACCCCAGGGTGCTGGGGGCACTGGCTGCCTTCGGCATGCTGCTGAAGGTCTGGCCGGTGCTGGTGCTGGTGGGCACCGCCAAGGGGAGGGCCACACGCCGGTCCTGGTCGGCGGCCGCGGTGACGGCCGCGGTGCTGCTGCCGGCGGCCGCGGTCGCCGGGCCCGGCGCCTTCGCCTTCCTGACGTTCCAGCGGGACCGGGGGCTGGAGATCGAGTCGCTGGGCGCACTGGTCTTCCACGTGGCCCGGCAGTTCGGCTGGGAGGGCCGGGTGGAGCTCCGCTACGGCTCGATGGAGTTCGCCGGCCCCCACGTGGCGCTGGTGAGCACGCTGGCCCTGGCGCTGAGTGTGCTCGCCTTCGGCTGGCTGCTGGTGTGGCGGCTGCGGGCCCGTACGTTCGCAGTGCACACCCCGGCGGACGCGGCGTTCACCGCGGTGCTGCTGTTCACCGTGACCAGCCGGGTCATCAGCCCCCAGTACATGGTGTGGCCGCTCGGTGTCGCCTCGGTGTGCCTGGTGTTCCGGGGCAGCCGCATGGCGCTGCCCGCGTGTCTGGTCCTGGTGGCCACCGCTGTCACCCTGTTGGAGTTCCCGCTGGGCTTCGCGCACGTGGTGGCCAGTGACGCGGAGGGCGTGGCGCTCATGGCGGTACGCAACGGTCTGCTGGTCGCGGCGACGCTCAGCGCGGGGCGGCGGTTGTGGCGAGCCACCGTGCCGGGGGCCCGGGAGAGGGTCGCGGCGGAGCGGATCAGCCGAGCCGGTCGCGCACATACTCCCGCCAGCGCGCCGTGAAGTCCTGGGGCGTGGTGCCGAGCACCGTGTGCATGGCCTGCTCCACGGCTCCGTCCCGCTGCGAACGGCTGCCCACGGCCTTGTAGAAGGCGATCAGCTCCTCCTCGCCCCAGTCCTCCGCCATGAGCTCGCAAGCCAGCCAGCCGCCCTCGTACGCCCGGGAGAGCTGCGCCGGGTCCTCTCCGAAGCCGAAGTCCTCGTCGGTCGGGAGCCGCGCGGGCAGGTCACCGCCGCGGACCGCCTCGGCGAGTTCCGGTGCGATCTCGGGAGCGGTCCGGTTCTCCTGGCGGTAGGCGGCCCGGTCGGCGAAGCCCTCGGAGAGCCAGACAGGTGTGGCGGCGGAGGTGTGCGCCCGGGTCGCCACGTGGGTGGTCTCGTGCGTGAGGACGACCCGCTGCCCGAAGTCGCCGAGCATTCCGTACGCCTCCGGATTGACGATCACCCGGTCCGCGGGCGCCCGGCCGCTCCCGCCGACCGTGCCGGTGGTGACGGCCGCTATGCCGCGGTAGCTGGCCACGGGTGAATCCAGGAGCGCCGCCATGTCCTCCACGGACTCGGGAACGAGTACCACGACCCCCTCCGCCCAGGGCTCCGGCCAGGAACCGGTGGCGGCCGGAACGGCCCGGTCCGCGGTGGCCGCGATCCCGCGCAGCTCCGCCGTCGGGCGGCCGACCCCCAGGACCAGGCTGTGCGCGCCCCGTACGACCTCGACGTCGCCCTGCTGCCAGAGCTGCCCCGGCGAGCCGTCGGCGGCCCGGTCCGCGGCGATGTACCAGGTGCGGCCCTCCCCGCGGCGGACCAGTTCCACCGTGCGGGACGAGGACACGGGGGCCGTGTCGTAGCCCTTGATCCGGTAGCGCAGTTCGACCTCGGCGGTGGCTCGGTCCGCGCCCTCGTCCGTCACGTCCTTCACCTCGTACGCCCAGGACTCCAGCGGTACGTCGGCGAGGTTGTGCAGCTCGGTGCGCTGGGTGGCCCGGAAGGAGCCGGCCCGGGGGTCGAGCGCCGCCAGGTACGCGTCGGTGTCGCGCTCCATGAGCGCCGCGGCCCGGCGGTCCAGGGCGGCACCGGCCTCCTGGACGGTGACACCGGTCGCGGTGTCCCCCGGGGCGGAGCACGCGGGCGCGAGCAGCAGGGCGGCGAGCACGGCACCCGCCGTGCACCGTCTGCGGGTGCGTTCCCGCCGTGCGTCCCGCATCCGAACAGCCACCCGCCGATCGTACGGTCAGACGCAGCCGCACTTCCTACCGCCGTACTCCGAGGTACGCGGCCCGGCCGCCCGGGACTGGCGGACCCGCGACAGGGAGCCGTCGCAGCGGCGCCCCGCCGGCGACCTGTGGTCTCCGGCGGGGCGCGCGTCAGTGCGGGGATTCGGCCGTTCGGGCGTCAGCTGATCAGACCCGCACGCCGAACTGGAACGACCCGAGGTACTCCATCGCCTCGTAACGCACGTTCGTGCCCGGGTACGGGGCGTGCAGGACCTGGTTGTTGCCGGCGTAGATCCCGACGTGCGAGGTGTTGCTGAAGAAGACCAGGTCGCCGGGCTTCAGAGCGCTGCGGCCGATCCGCACACCGTCGTTGACCTGCGTGTAGGTCGTGCGGGTGATCTGGACACCGGCCTGACCGAAGGCCCACTGGGTCAGACCCGAGCAGTCGTACGAGTCGGGGCCGGAGCCACCGGAGACGTACGGCTTGCCGATCTGCGTGGCAGCGGCCTGGAGGGCGGCGGCGCCGAGGCCGGATGCGGGGACCTCGTTGCCCAGCTCGACGCGGCTGCCGGCGTCACGGCTCGCACGCTCCTCCTCCTGCGCCATCTTGGCACGCTCGGCGGCGGTGAGGGTGTTCAGCAGCTGGCGGGCGTCGGCCAGCTTGGCCTGGTACTTCTTCTTGTTCGCGTCCAGCGTCTTGCGGACGTCGGCGAGGTCGTCGAGCTTGCCCTGCGCCTCCTTGCGCTGCTGCGCGAGAGCGCGCTGCTTGGCCTGGATCTTCTGCAGCGACTGGGCCTGCTTGGCCGTCAGCTGGTCGAGTGCGGAGGCCTGGTCGAGGAAGCTGTCCGGGTCCGAGGAGAGCAGCAGCTGGACCGACGGGTCGAGACCACCGGAGCGGTACTGCGCGGTGGCGAGCGAACCGAGCTCGCTGCGCATGGCGTTGAGCTCGTCCTGGCCACGGGCGACCTTGTCCTGGAGCGCGTCGGTCTGCTCCTTGAGCTTGTCCTGCTGCTCCTTGGCGCCGTTGGCCTTCTCGTTGACGACCTCGGCCTCGTGGTAGAGCTTGTCGACCTTCGCCTTGACCTCACTCTTGGTCGGCTTGGGGTCGGCGTGGGCGGCCTGGGAGGTCAGGGCCACGGCAGCAGCAGCGGTCGCGGTGAGCACGGTCACGCGGGCGCGGCTCGGCTGCTTGGGACGACGGTGGGACCCCACGAAGGCGAGCTCCTTCTTCCTCGAACCGCCTACCGGGCTATGGGGGGAGAGGAAATCCCCGGCTCCGTGGACGTCACGGACTCGGCGGTCCCTTCGCCGTTACCCCGGGTGGGCAATCAACCGTGCGAAGGTTCGAGGCCTGACCTTAGTGACCATCTTGTGATCAGTTCAAATCCTCACAAGCAAAATCTCGTCACACCAGGCACTTCTTTACTTTCATCGCACTGCGTGTAGTGGCAACTTGACGGTACGTTCCATAATTTCCGGCAAGTCGCCCATGTCTCACATGACGCCTCAGACGCGCGAAAGGCGCTTCAGGAGCAAGGCGGACGCGACCGGCCTCGCCCCCGCCTTCGCCACCCCGTCGGCGACTTCGCGGTCGGTGGAGACCACGACGACGGGTCTGCCCGGCGGTTCGGCGCGTGCGAGTTGGCGGATCAGCTCGTCCGCGGTCACCCCGGCCTTGCTGAACAGCACCCGGACTCCGCGCGGCGGCGCCAGCAGGACCGGGGCGGCCAGCTCGGCGCCGTCGAAGACACAGGTCATCTCGGCGCCGGTCTGCGCCGCGAGGACGGAGAGCCCGCCCAGGAGGCGCAACCGCTGTTTCTCCAGGGGCATCTGCGGATAGCCGGTCTTCGTGACGTTGTAGCCGTCGACGATCAGGTGGGCCTGCGGCAGGGCGAGCAGCTGGTCGAGCAGCGCCGGATCGGTCTCCGAAAGGGCCCTGGCCGCAATGTCCTTCGGTGACATCCGGCCGGGCTCCACCGCCTCGACGCCGTCCGCGGGGCGCAGCGAGGAAGGGGGCAGGGCCAGTTCACGGCGGAGCCCCTGCGCCGCGTCGAGCACGGTGTCCAGGAGCAGCCGCAGTCGCATGTCCTCGACCGAGCGCCCTTCCCTCGCCGCCCGGCGGCCCGCCTCCACGGAGGCCTCGGCCTCGGCCAGCCGCGCCTTGAGCCGGCGGGACTCGCTCTCGGAGGCGGAGATCTGGGCCGCCGCCTCGGCCCGCACGGTGTCGGCCTCGGCGCCGGCCTTGCGCAGAGCCGCCTCTCCGCGCTTCACCTCACTGAGGGCGCTGCGCAGCTTGCGGTGCAGGGAGTCGGCCTCCTTCCGGGAGGCCTCCAGCTCCGAACGCAGCCGTTCGGTGTCGGCCCTGGTCTGGCCGCGGGCGCGGTCGAGTTCCTCGCGCAGTCGCTCCAGCTCGCGCCTGGTCTCCTCGTCCACCCGCTCGGCGTAAGCCCTCTGGACCTCTTCACCGGCGGCCGCCACCAGCTTGGTCCAGCCGGCCGGCCGCAGCACGTAGGCGGCGGCGGCCACGTCGACGGGGTCGGCTGCGGCAGGCGGCGCACCGGACGTGAGCGCAGCGGCCAGCTCCGGCTGGGCCTGGGTGACCCGCTCAGCGATGCGCCGGCGGAACGCCGGGTCGCCCTCCAGGGCGGCGGCCATCGCGTTACCCGCGAACTTGGCCCGCCTGTTCGGGGTGAAACGGGCGTACTGGCGGAGCTGGGTGGGGAGTTCGCCGACGGTCAGACCACCGAACGCCTCCGAGACCAATGCCACCACCTTGCGGCGTACACCCTCAGGCAGCGGACGGTCGAGCGACTCCGCGGTGCCGTCGGCCGCGCCGGCCGGTCCGGCGCCGCCTGTCGGCTGCTCCACCATCCATCACCCCAATATGTCTGTCCGCACGACCCCGTCAGGAGTCGGCACCAGGCCGGTCGACCAGCTCGATCTGGTCCACGGCGTTGCACCAACGACAGCGCACCGACTCGATGGTCTCACTGACCACCTCGCGCTCCTCGATACTCGACTCCCCGGCCAGGTCGAGATGCACGTACTCCACGACCTTCGAGGAGCGCGTCACATCGAAACGGGTGAGATTGCCGCAGAGCGTGCAGCGCCAGCGGGTCCCGTCCGTCGGCTGGGGAACCGTCGTCATCGTTGCGTCCTCTTTCGTCGTTCGTCGAGTCCTGTGCGTGCCCAGGTCCTCGATCTCGCGGTGCGCCGTCGAACTGCGGATGTCCTGCCGCAACCCTACGGCCTTGCGCATACCTGACGGCACGGCGAGGCGGTCTGCCCCGCTCTCACCGGGTGCGTCATGCTCTGTACGTGATCGATCGGCGGGAAGTCGGCTGGCGGAAGCGGGCCAGGGAGCTCGGAGCGGCCGCCACGGCGGGGGGCGCCCCGGTCACCTACGGGCTGATGGCGCTGTGCTGCGCGGTGTTCCTGATCAGCCCGCTCTCCGGGTTCAATCCCGCCTACGGCAGCGGCGACGCGCTCCTGGCAGCTCAGGCCGGGTACTTCGAGCGATGGGGTGTGATCCCCAGCGAGCTTCCGGACGGCTCCGCCCACGCGGCCCTGACCCCGCTGACCGCGCTCTTCGTGCACGGCAGCTGGCTGCACCTCCTGGGCAACATGCTCTTCCTCCACGTGTTCGGCGCGATGGCCGAGGAGCGCATGGGCCGCATCGAGTTCACCTTCTTCTACGTCGCGTGCGGCTACTTCGCCCTGGTGGCCTACGCGGTGGTACACGCGGGTTCCGACCAGACGCTGGTCGGCGCGTCGGGGGCGATCTCCGCGGTGCTCGGCGCGTTCCTCTGCCTCTTCCCCAAGGCCCGGGTCACCAGCCTCTTCCCTTTTCTCTTCTTCCTGCCGCTGCGCTTCCCCGCCTGGATCGTGCTCGTGTTCTGGTTCGTCCTGCAGTGGCTGGCGGCGCGGAGCGCGGGCAGCGGCCCGGGCGTGGCGTACCTCGCGCACGTGGCGGGTTTCGCGGCAGGGTTCCTCTACGCCTGGGTCCGGTTCCGGGGTACTAGAGTGAAGTCTCCAGCCACGGCCACTGAGGGAGAAAGCCAGCCGTGATCACCGCGATCGTGCTCATCAAGACCAGCGTGGACCGGATTCCCGAGATCGCCGAGGCCATTGCCGCGCTGGACAGCGTCAGCGAAGTCTTCTCGGTCACCGGTACGTACGACCTGATCGCCATGGTCCGGGTGGCCCGGCACGACGATCTGGCCGATGTCATCCCGGGCCGGATCAGCAAGATCCCGGGCGTCGAAGGCACCGACACCCACGTCGCCTTCCGCACGTACTCGCAGCACGACCTCGAGGCGGCCTTCGCCATCGGCCTCGACGGCTAGGTTCTCCCGTACGGCTCCGGCCGGGGACGGAGGGCGTTTCGCCCCGTCCCCGGCCGGAGCCGTTCCGCGGACCGTTCAGACCTGCGCGACGCCCCGGTCGGGCACGCACCGGCCCTCCTCGGTGCGGTACGTCCAGCGGGCGCCCTTGCCCACCAGCTCGCGGACGGCGCCCAGGAACCGCTCGATGTGCTCGTCCGGCGTGCCGGCGCCGAAGCTCACCCTGATGGCGTTGAGGGACTTCTCCCCCGGCGCGGCCTCCGGCGCGCCGCACTCGCCCGGGTCCTGCGGCTCGCTGCCCAGCAGGGTCCGCACCAGCGGGTGGGCGCAGAACAGTCCGTCGCGCACCCCGATGCCGTACTCGGCGGAGAGCGCCGCGGCGAAGTGCGAGCTGTTCCACCCCTCGACCACGAAGGAGATGACGCCGACCCTCGGGGCGTCGTCACCGAACAGCGAGAGCACCTTGACCTCGGGGACCGCCGCAAGGCCCTCGCGGACCCGGGTCACCAGCTGCTGCTCGCGCGCGACCAGCCGGTCGAATCCGGCCTCGGTCAGGGCCTTGCAGGCAGCGGCGATGGAGTAGACGCCGATGACGTTGGGCGATCCGGCCTCGTGCCGGGCCGCGGTGGTGTGCCACTCGACGTCGACACCGCCGTCGGTGCGCCGGGCGACCTTGCGGGAGGCGCCGCCGCCGGCGAGGTACGGCTCGGCGTCCACCAGCCAGTCGGCCCGGCCCGCGAGGACACCTGAGCCGAAGGGGGCATACAGCTTGTGCCCGGAGAAGGCGACCCAGTCGACGTCCAGCTCGGTGATGTCCACCGGGTGATGGGGCGCCAGCTGCGCGGCGTCGAGCACGATCCGCGCACCGTGCGCGTGGGCGGCGGCGGCCAGTTCCTTCACCGGCCACAGCTCACCGGTGACGTTGGACGCGCCCGTCACACAGACCAGCGCGGGCCCGTAGGGGTCACGGCCGGCCAGGGCCCGCTCCAGCGTGGCGACCGCCTGGTCCGGGGTGCGGGGCGAGTCGAGGTAGGTCACCCGGGCGTCGCGCCAGGGCAGCAGGGAGGCGTGGTGCTCGGTCTCGAACACGAACACCTGGCAGTCGGCGGGCAGCGCGGCGGCCAGGAGGTTGAGGGAGTCGGTCGTCGAGCGGGTGAAGACCACCTGGTCGTCCGCGCGGCAGCCGAGGAACTCCGCGACGGTCACGCGGCTGCTCTCGAACAGGTCGGTGGAGAGCTGCGAGAGGTACCCGGCACCGCGGTGCACGCTGCCGTAGTACGGGGCGTAGGCGGCCACGTCGTCCCACACCCGCTGGAGAGCCGGAGCACTGGCCGCGTAGTCCAGAGCGGCATACGTGACGTCTCCACCTGTAACGAGAGGAACGGTGACATCAGAACCCAGAACCGGCAGCGGGGCACAAATGGACTGGTCGACGGCAGCGGTGGAGACAGACATGGCGAACTCCCGTAAGAGGCAGGCGAGATCCACGCGCCGGCGATACGCAGCGGCGCGGCGGAAGAAGAAAAAGGGGGGTGTGCGGAGGAGGGCGTCGAGCCCTATCGCATTCGCTTGCTCACAAGAGGCTCCCTGGGACCAGGACCCCAAGGGGTGGCATCCAACGATGCCGAGGGGCCCGCGCTTGCCACAGACCTCGCTGCCTGCGGCCTGGTCTTCACCCGGGGCACCCCGCCACGGACGGAGGGTTGCCGGACAGCGGGCCGGGGCCGTAGTCGCTGTCACTCATGACCTGCGCAGCATCTTGCCACATTGGCTGCGACGCGCAAGGACGCAGTCCGCGATCCGGACTGCGCCCTTGCTCACATCGTGCGCCCTCAGGCGTTGCTGGCCGCCACCCAGCGCTCCAGCGCGCGCTTGGCGGCTCCCGAGTCGATCGACTTCGCGGCCCGGGCCATCCCGCCCGAGAGCTGCTCGCCCAGCGTGCCCTCGCCCGGGTCCAGCGCGACCAGCGCGGCAGCCGAGTTGAGCAGCACGGCGTCGCGTACGGGGCCGGTCTCCCCGTCCAGCAGCCGACGGGCCACATCCGCGTTGTACGAGGCGTCGGCGCCGCGCAGCGCCTCGACGGGAACCAGGTCCAGGCCGACGTCGCGCGGGTCGAAGGCCTCCTCGCGGACGGTGCCCTCGTGGACGACCCACACTCGCGATGTCGCCGTGGTGGTCAGCTCGTCGAGGCCGTCGTCGCCCCGGAAGACAAGCGCGGAATTCCCCCGGTCCGCCAGCACGCCGGCCACGATGGGCGCCATCCTCGGGTCGGCGACCCCGATGGCCTGGGAGCGCACCCGGGCCGGGTTGGTGAGAGGGCCGAGGATGTTGAACGTGGTCTGGGTGCCGAGCTCCTTGCGCGCCCTGGCCGCGTACCGCAGGGCGGGGTGGAACTTCACCGCGAAGCAGAAGGTGATGCCCGCTTCCTCGGCGACGGCGACGACGCGCTGCGGCGTCAGCTCAAGGTTGACCCCGAGCTTCTCCAGCACGTCGGAGGCCCCGCTCGCCGAGGAGGAGGCCCGGTTGCCGTGCTTGACGACCTTCGCGCCCGTCCCCGCGACGACGATCGCCGACATGGTGGAGATGTTGACCGTCTTGGCCATGTCGCCGCCGGTGCCGACGATGTCGACCGTCCGGCCGGGCACCTGGATGGTGTGCGCGTGCTCGTACATGGCGCGGACGAGTCCGGTGACCTCGTCGACGGTCTCGCCCTTGGCCCGCAGGGCGATCGCGAAGCCGGCGATCTGCACGTCCGTGGCCTCGCCGCTCATGATGCGGTCCATGGCCCACGCGGTGTCGTCCGCGCCGAGGTGTTCGCCGCGCAGGAGGGGGGTCAGTACGCCGGGCCAGGTACGGGCCACCGCGCTGTCGCCGCCGTCCGGGGTCACCACGTTCATGGTCCGCTCCTGGGGGTCCACAGCCGATACAAGGATGCCTCCCACCCTATCCAGGCCCCGGGACGGCGAAGAGCCCCGTCCATCGGATGGACGGGGCTCCCGCTGTGGCGGTCAGCTGAGGTGATCAGTGGTGGCCGTGGCCGCTGGTGATCTCCTTGTACTCCTCGGCAGTGGGCTTGGCGATCTGGTTGTCCTCGCCGAAGTAGCTCTTGCTGAGCCTGGCCCGCACCTTCTGCAACGCCGACGGCTTGCGCTCGACACCGTTCTTGTCGACGGTCGGGCCGATCTCGATCGGCTTGTACTGCTCGTGCGCCGTGAGCGTGTGCAGCTGCTCCGGGCTGAGCGGCTCGTGGATCTCCACGAACTCACCGTGCGGCAGGCGCTTGATGGTGCCGGACTCGCGCCCGTGCAGCACCTTCTCCTTGTCGCGGCGCTGAAGGCCGAGACAGATGCGCCGGGTGACGACGAACGCCAGGACCGGGCCGACGAAGAAGGCGATCCGTACGAACCAGCTGATCGCGTTGAGCGACAGATGGAAGTGGGTCGCCCAGATGTCGTTGCCGCCGCCGATGAGCATGACGAAGTAGATCGTCACCCAGGCCACACCCAGCCCGGTGCGGGTCGGAGCGTTGCGCGGGCGGTCCAGGATGTGGTGCTCGCGCTTGTCGCCGGTGATCCACGACTCGATGAACGGGTACAGCGCGAGCGCACCGAGGACGACACCGAACAGCACCAGCGGGATGAGTACGCCCAGGACCAGTGTGTGGCCCCAGAGGTTGATCTCCCAGCCGGGCATCACACGGACGAAGCCTTCCGCGAAGCCCATGTACCAGTCCGGCTGGGCACCCGTGGACACCTGGTCGGGACGGTAGGGGCCGAGCGCCCAGATCGGGTTGATCGTGGCGATCGCGGAGAGGATCGCGATGAAGCCGAAGACCAGGAAGAAGAAGCCTCCGGCCTTGGCCATGTACACCGGCAGCAGCGGCATGCCGACGACGTTCTTGTTCGTCTTGCCCGGGCCGGCGAACTGCGTGTGCTTGTGGAAGAAGACCAGGATGAGGTGGGCGACCACGAGCCCGAGCATGATGCCCGGCAGCAGCAGGATGTGGATCGAGTAGAACCTCGAGATGATGTCCGTTCCGGGGAACTCCCCACCGAACAGGAACATCGAGATGTACGTACCGACGATCGGCATCGACAGGATCGCGCCCTGCGTGAAGCGCACACCCGTACCGGAGAGCAGGTCGTCCGGGAGCGAGTAACCGGTGAACCCGGTGAACATGCCGAGCACGAAGAGCAGGAAGCCGAACAGCCAGTTGATCTCGCGCGGCTTGCGGTACGCACCGGTGAAGAACACCCGGAACATGTGCACGAACATGCCGGCGAGGAAGATGATCGCGGCCCAGTGGTGGATCTGCCGGACGAGCAGGCCACCGCGGACGTCGAAGCTGATGTCCAGCGTCGAGGCGTAGGCCGCGGACATCCGGATGCCGTTCATCGGCTCGTAGGAGCCGTGGTACACGACCTCGTTCATGCTCGGGTTGAAGAACAGCGTCAGGTACACACCCGTGAGGATGATGATGATGAAGCTGTAGAGGCAGATCTCACCCAGCATGAAGGACCAGTGGTCCGGGAAGATCTTGCGCATGTTGGCCTTGGCCAGGCCGTAGATGCCCAGCCGGCCGTCCGCCCAGTCGGCCACCCGCTCACCGGCGGGCGCCTTGCGCTGTGTTTCCGTCGCAGTACTCATCCGCGCTCCCAGAAGGCAGGACCGACGGGCTCTTCGAAGTCACCGAGCGCCTCGAGGTTACCCTCGCTGTTCACACCGATCTGCAGCTGCGGAAGGGCGTGACCGGCCGGACCGAAGATGACGCGGGCGCCGTCGGAGAGGTCGAAGGTGGACTGGTGGCACGGGCAGAGCACGTGATGCGTCTGCTGCTCGTACAGGCTGATCGGGCAGCCGACGTGGGTGCAGATCTTGGAGAAGGCCACGATTCCCTCGTGCGCCCACTCGCGCTCCTTCGGGTCCTTGATGTTGTCCGGCTCGATGCGGATGATCATCAGAGCGGCCTTGGCGATCTGCGTCTGGAAGTCGTGCGCGTCCTCCTCCAGGCCCTCGGGCATGGCGAAGGTCAGCGAACCGACGACGATGTCCTCGGGACGCAGCGGCTCCATGGTGTTCATGTTGACGAGCTGCTTGCCCTTGGCCCACAGGGTCTTGCGGAGCTTCTTCTCCGGCAGCGGACCGAGGTCGCGCAGCAGCATCACACCGGAGAGCGGCACCAGGGCCAGCGCACCGAACATGGTGTTGCGGATCAGCTTCCGCCGCCCGATCGCGGACTCCTTGGCACCGGCCGCGAAGTCGGCCATGACCTTGGCCCTGACCTCGGGCTCCGCCTCGATGGCGTGCCGGTCGTCGGCGACCTCCACGTCGGACATCAGGGTGCGCGCCCAGTGGACGGCACCCGCGCCGATCAGGAAGAGCGCCAGCCCCAGGGTCAGACCCAGGGAGAAGTTGAGCGCGCTCACATGGCCGAACGGCCAGATGAAGACGATCTTGTCGACCGGGAAGATGACGTACGAGGCGATGAAGCCGATCGTCGCCAGCATGGACAGCGTGAACATGAGGGCGACGGCTCGCTCGGAGCGCCTCGCCGCCCGTTCGTCGATGTCCTGGATGCGCGGCCGGTGGGCCGGCAGTCCCGGGTCGGCGAACGGGTCGCCCGCACCCTCTACCGCGCCGTGCGCGGTGCCCTGCTCTGCCGGCAGGTTCTCTTCTGAAATCTGTTGGCTACTCATGACTTCTTGGCCTTAGCGGTGTGGGCCGCGACCCATACGGCGATGGCGATCAGGCCGCCCAGTCCGAAGATCCAGCCGAAGAGACCTTCACTGACGGGGCCGAGGCCACCGAGCGAGAGCCCACCGGGGGTCTCGGACTCATCACCGTTGACGGTCTCGATGTACGCGATGATGTCTTTCTTCTGCTGCTCCGGCATGGTGCTGTCCGGGAAGGAGGGCATGCTCTGCGGGCCGGTCTGCATGGCCTCGTAGATGTGCTTCGGACTCACGCCTTCGAGATCCGGAGCGTACTTCCCCTCGGTGAGGGCGCCGCCCTTGCCGGTGAAGTTGTGGCACTGCGCGCAGTTGTTGCGGAACAGGTCACCGCCCTTGGCCACGTCCGCGCCCGAGGGGTCGACCTGACTCTTGGTCGGCGTGATCGGACCGGCGCCCAGGGACGCGACGTACGCCGCGAGCTGGTCGATCTCGGCCTGGTTGTAGATGACCTTCTTCTTCGGGACCTGGGCGCCCGGCTGCTGAGCCGGCATGCGTCCGGTACCGACCTGGAAGTCGACGGCGGCGGAGCCCACGCCCACGAGGGACGGCCCGTCGGTGGTGCCCTGACCGCCGGATCCGTGGCAGCTTGCACAGCCCACGGAGTAGAGCTTCTTGCCCTCGTCGATGGCGAGGGACTGGGCGGTTTCGTCGGCCTGCGCCTTACCCGCAGGCGCAAACGCGGCGTACAGCCCCCCGGTAGCCGCCAGCGCGAGGAGTAGTACGACGACTGCCGCCAGCGGATGGCGTCGTCGTGCGGAGAGCTTTTTCACGGATTACCCCGGTGTCAGGATCTTCTGCGTCGATGGTGGGTGGGTGCGAGCCCGGTTACTTGATCATGTAGATCGTGGCGAACAGGCCGATCCAGACGACATCGACGAAGTGCCAGTAGTAGGACACGACGATGGCCGCGGTGGCCTGTTCATGGGTGAATCTCGAGGCCGCGTATGTCCTGCCCAGGACGAGCAGGAAGGCGATGAGACCGCCTGTCACATGCAGGCCGTGGAAGCCGGTCGTCAGGTAGAACACCGAACCGTACGGGTCGGAGGACAGGGAGAGACCCGCGTCCTTGACCAGCTCGGTGTACTCCAGGACCTGGCCTCCGATGAAGATCGAACCCATCACGAACGTGATGATGAACCAGGTGCGGAGCTTCTTCACATCGCCCCGCTCCGCGGCGAAAACGCCGAGCTGGCAGGTGAGAGAGGAAAGCACCAGGATCGTGGTGTTCGTCGCCGAGAACGGGAAGTTCAGATGGTGAGCCATCTCCTTCCAGTGATCGGGTCCCATCACCGATCGCAGGGTGAAGTACATCGCGAAGAGGGCCGCGAAGAACATCAGCTCGGAACTCAACCAGATGATGGTTCCGACGCTGGTGAGGTTCGGCCGATTGACCGACGGGTGCGCGTGCCCGGTTTCTACTGTCGTTGCTGTCGCCACGACCGACATTATGTCGGTCGCTTATCCCGCCCTCACTCCGGGGGGTGCCGTTCGGTGTGTCAGTGGCATGTGTCCACACCGAACGGCCCAACGAATCGCTGTCTTTACCAGTGCTGACAGGCAGTCCACCGGAGTACGATCCGCCCATCGGTTCATGCCCCGAGAGCCCCGAAGACACAGACGTCACGGAGGAACAATGCAGCCGACCGCCACGGTCCTGGTCTACAGCGACGACGCCAACACCCGTGAGCAGGTGAGGCTGGCAGCCGGGCGCAGGCCTGCGGCGGACGTGCCACCGGTCACGTTCCTGGAGTGCGCCACCCTGCCCGCTGTCCTGAGCGCCCTGGACCGGGGAGGCATCGATGTCTGTGTGCTGGACGGCGAGACGGCCCCCGCAGGCGGCATGGGGGTCTGCCGGCAGATCAAGGACGAGATCTTCGACTGCCCGCCCGTGCTGCTGCTGATCGGACGGCCACAGGACGCCTGGCTGGCCACGTGGAGCCGTGCGGACGCCGCTGTGACGCATCCGGTCGACCCGGTCGGCTTCGCGGACGCCCTGGCCTCCCTGCTGCGCCACAGGCTGTCCGTGGGCGCCTGAGGCACAGGGGCCCCGAGCCCCTCCGCGGTGTCCCTCCGGGGCGCGGCGCACTCCCGGGCCGGATCAGACCTGGGGGCGCAGCCGCGCCGTCCGGGCGTCGGTGCCCGTGTCCGGCGTGCCGCCGCCGTGCAGGGCGCTCCCCTGCAGCCAGGCGTCCCAGGTCAGGTTCCAGTCACCGAAGCCGTTGTCGAAGGGCGTCATCATCTCGCCGCCGCTCCCGACGACCTTGACGATGTCGCCTTCGCGTACGGTCTCGAAGAACCATTCGGCGTCGGCGTTGCTCATCCCCGTACAGCCGTGGCTGACGTTGGCGTTGCCCTGTGAACCGGTCGACCAGGGCGCGGCGTGGACGTACTCACCGCTCCAGGTGACGCGTGTCGCCCAGTAGACCGGCAGGTCGTAGGACTCCGACGAGCCGGCGGCGATGCCGATGCTCTCGCCGCGCATGCGTACGAACTGCTCCTTCGCCAGCACCACCTTGACGCCGTTGCGGGTGTCGAAGCCAGGCTTGCCCGTGGTGACCGGCAGCGTGTTGATCACATCACCGTTGCGCAGGACGGTCATGGAGTGGTCCGCGGCGTCGGTGATCGCTTCTATGCGGTCGCCGGTGGTGAGCTTCAGGGGCTTCGCGGTGGCCCCGTAGAGGGCGTTGGTGACCTTGATGCCCTTGAGGTTGCTGAGGACGTCGATGCTGGCGCCGGCGGGCCAGTACTCCTTGGGCCGGTAGTGCAGGGTCTTGGCGTCGACCCAGTGCCAGGAGCCGGTGACCGCGGGCATGGACCGGACCTGGAGCCCGCGTTCCACGGTCGCCCTGGCGGCCTTGTCCGTGACCGGAGCGCTGAGTTCCGCTGTGAGGGGCTGTCCGACGCCGTAGGTGCCCGCCTGCGGGCCGAAGGTCACCTTCAGGAACTTCTTGGCCGCGGCCGTCCCGAAGGCGTACGTACGGCTGCCAGGAGCGCCGTCGCCGTTCTCGGTGGAGACCTTGACGGTGTATCGGGTGCCGGCCGCGAGCGTGGTGGTGGAATGCCACCGCTTACCGTCGGCGTCGAGCTCGCCCGCCAGGTGGCGGCCATCGGTGTCGACGGCCGTCACGTCCGTGATTCTCGCGTCGTCGTCCTTGACGGTGACTTCGAGCGGCTTCTCGGGGTCGGCCTTCTCGTCCTCGGACGGGCCGGTGAAGGAGACCAGGTCGGCGGCGTCGTGCGGCTTCAACGACAGCGGATGACCTTCGGACTCACCACAGGCGGTCGCACCTGCGACCAGGGTCACGACCAGCAGAGTGCAGCTCACTACGGTGCGGATGCGCGGCGTCTGGTTCATGAACCCACGCTAAGAAGATTCATCCGATCCAGCGCGTTCAGTGACTGCAAACGGGGGCCCGGCCCGCTCATTACTGAGCGGGCCGGGCCCCCGTACGGGTGCGACACGTCCTGTGAGGGCGCGCCCTACTGGGTGCGGTTCTCTCCCCGGTAGTACTCGAAGACCCAGCCGAAGAGGCCGATCAGGAGCAGCGGGGCCGAGAAGTAGGCCAGCCACCAGCCGAAGACGACGGCCAGGAAGAGGAAGGCGCCACCAATGGCCAGCGAGAGCGGCTGCCAGCTGTGCGGCGAGAAGAAGCCCACCTCACCGGCTTCGTCCGCGACGTCGGCTTCCTTGTTGTCCTGGGCCATCGCATCGACCCTGTTGGCCGTGAAGGCCAGGTAGAAGCCGATCATGACGGTCAGGCCGAAGGACAGGACCAGCGCGGTGGTACCGACCGGCTCCTTGGACCAGACGCCGTACGTGACGGCCATGGCCAGCATGAAGACGCTCAGCCAGATGAAGAGCTTGCCCTGGATCTTCACTTGCCGTCCTCCTTGCCGCCGACGAGGACCTTCTCACCCTCGGACAGGTGATCCAGCTGCTCGAGCGCCGCGATCTCCGGGTGGTGCAGGTCGAACGCCGGGGATTCGGAACGGATCCGCGGCAGGCTGAGGAAGTTGTGCCGGGGCGGCGGGCAGGACGTCGCCCATTCGAGCGAACGGCCGTAGCCCCAGGGGTCGTCGACCTCGATCTTCTTCCCGTACTTGGCGGTCTTCCAGACGTTGTACATGAACGGAAGCATCGACAGTCCGAGCACGAACGAGGAGATCGTCGAGATCGTGTTCAGGGCGGTGAAGCCGTCGGCGGCGAGGTAGTCCGCGTAACGGCGCGGCATGCCCTCGGCTCCCAGCCAGTGCTGCACCAGGAACGTGCCGTGGAAGCCGACGAACAGCGTCCAGAACGTCATCTTCCCGAGCCGCTCGTCCAGCATCTTGCCGGTGAACTTCGGCCACCAGAAGTGGAATCCGGCGAACATCGCGAAGACCACGGTGCCGAAGACGACGTAGTGGAAGTGCGCGACGACGAAGTACGAGTCGGAGATGTGGAAGTCCAGCGGCGGCGAGGCCAGGATCACGCCGGTCAGACCACCGAAGGCGAAGGTGATCAGGAAGCCGACCGACCAGAGCATCGGTGTCTCGAAGGACAACGATCCCTTCCACATCGTGCCGATCCAGTTGAAGAACTTCACACCGGTCGGCACCGCGATGAGGAACGTCATGAAGGAGAAGAACGGCAACAGCACGCCGCCCGTGACGTACATGTGGTGTGCCCACACGGTCACGGAAAGGCCGGCGATGGCGATCGTCGCGCTGATCAGACCGACATAACCGAACATCGGCTTGCGGCTGAATACCGGAATGATCTCGGAAATGATTCCGAAGAACGGCAGAGCGATGATGTACACCTCTGGATGGCCGAAGAACCAGAAGAGGTGCTGCCAGAGCAATGCGCCACCATTGGCCGCATCGAAGATGTGTGCGCCGAATTTTCGGTCGACCTCCAGCGCGAAGAGCGCGGCGGCGAGAACCGGGAATGCCAGCAGGACCAGGACACCGGTCAGCAGGACGTTCCAGGTGAAGATCGGCATGCGGAACATCGTCATACCGGGGGCGCGCATGCAGATGATCGTGGTGATGAAGTTGACCGAACCGAGGATCGTGCCGAAGCCGGAGAAGGCCAGACCCATGATCCACATGTCGGCGCCGACACCCGGCGAGCGGACCGCGTCCGACAGCGGGGAGTAGGCGAACCAGCCGAAGTCGGCCGCACCCTGCGGGGTGAGGAAGCCTGCCACGGCGATCAGCGAGCCGAAGAGGTACAGCCAGTACGCGAACATGTTCAGCCGCGGGAACGCCACGTCGGGCGCGCCGATCTGCAGCGGCATGATCCAGTTCGCGAAGCCGGCGAACAGCGGCGTCGCGAACATCAGCAGCATGATCGTGCCGTGCATCGTGAACGCCTGGTTGAACTGCTCGTTCGACATGATCTGCGTACCGGGACGGGCCAGCTCCGCGCGCATGAAGAGCGCCAGGAGGCCACCGATGCAGAAGAACGCGAACGATGTGACCAGGTACATCGTGCCGATCGTCTTGTGGTCAGTGGTGGTCAGCCACTTGACGACGGCACTCCCCGGCTGCTTGCGCCGCACCGGCAGCTCGTCCTCGAACGAGTCGTCTGCTGCCGCGGCACCCTGGGATTCATTGAGGATGCTCACAGTTTGTTCGTCTCCGCATTCCTGGCCGGGTCCGTCTGCTCGATGCCTGCCGGCACGTAGCCCGTCTGACCCTTCTCCGCCAGCTCCTTGAGGTGCTGCTGGTAACGCTCGGGAGAGACGATCTTGACGTTGAAGAGCATCCGGGAGTGGTCGACGCCACAGAGCTCGGCGCACTTACCCATGTAGGTGCCCTCCTTCTTCGGCGTGACCTCGAAGGAGTTGGTGTGGCCCGGAATGACGTCCTGCTTCATGAGGAACGGCACCACCCAGAAGGAGTGGATGACGTCACGCGAAGTCAGGACGAAGCGGACCTTCTCGCCCTTCGGCAGCCACAGGGTCGGGCCCGGGTTGCCGTTCTGCGGGTTGCGCGTACCGGGGATGCCCACGTCGTAGACGCCGCCGGCGCCCTCTGGGAAGTCCTTGCGGTACTTGTCGGGGATGGCGTCGAGCTCCTTGGGGACCTCGTTGCCGGCGGAGGGCTGGCCCTCCACCTTCTCGATGTAGTTGAAGCCCCAGCTCCACTGGTAGCCGACCACGTTGATGGTGTGGGCCGGCTTCGGGCTGAGCTCGAGGAGCTTCGATTCATCGCGCGCGGTGAAGTAGAAGAACACCGAGACGATGATGAGGGGGACCACTGTGTACAGCGCCTCGATAGGCATGTTGTACCTGGTCTGCTGAGGTACCTCCACCTTGGTTTTGCTTCGCCGGTGGAAGATGACGCTCCACAGGATCAGCCCCCAGACAAGGACGCCCGTGGCGAGCGCTGCCGCCCACGAGCCCTGCCAGAGGGAGAGGATCCGAGGGGCCTCTTCCGTTACCGGGGTGGGCATACCGAGGCGGGGGAAATCCTCCCAGTTGTATGAACAACCGGAGGCCGTCGCCAGGACCAGGCCCGCAGTCAGCACCTGCGGCAGCTTCCGCCGCATCGGGCGCCGCGACGAGCGGTCGGAGCCGTTGGGACTCACGTAGCGCCTTCCCGAGAGTCTCGCCCGCACGGTCGGCGCGCCCGTCTCACTTGGTCGGTCGCCGGCCCTGACGCGGGCAGGGGTTTGGATGTTTATGCGGACCAAACCCTACTGGACGCTATCTGGGGTCGCGCGGGGAGGGTGCCCAACGCGCCGCACGACACCCCGAAGGGATGGAATGCGAGCCTCCGGCCGCCATCTGACGCACCCTCTCCCTGTGACCACGGCAGCCGGTCACCTGCTCACGCCCGGTGCGGGCTAGCGTGACGGTGTGCCCTACTTCGATGCGGCTTCCTCCGCCCCCCTGCACCCCGTCGCCCGCCAGGCGCTGCTCGCCTCCCTGGATGAGGGCTGGGCCGATCCCGCCCGGCTCTACCGCGAGGGCCGACGGGCCGCGCTGCTGCTGGACGCGGCCAGGGAGACCGCGGCGGAGGCGGTCGGCTGCCGTCCGGACGAGCTCGTGTTCACCTCGTCGGGCACCCGGGCGGTCCATTCCGCGATGTCCGGAGCGCTCTCCGGGCGTCGGCGTGTCGGCCGCCACCTGGTGCTCTCCGCCGTCGAGCACTCCTCGGTACTCCATTCGGCCGCCGCCCTCGAGGCGGAGGGCGGGTCGTTCACCGAGGTGGAGGTGGACCGGGCCGGGGCCGTGGACGCCTCGGCGTACGGCCGGGCCCTTCGCGCGGACACCGCGCTGGCTTGCCTGCAGTCCGCCAACCACGAGGTGGGGACGGTGCAGCCGGTGGCGGAGACCGCCGAGATCTGTGCCGAAGCCGGTGTGCCCCTGCTGGTGGACGCCGCGCAGTCACTGGGCTGGGGACCGGTGCCCGGCCGCTGGTCGCTGCTGGCCGCGAGCGCCCACAAATGGGGCGGGCCGGCCGGGGTCGGCCTGCTCGCCGTGCGTAAGGGGGTCCGGTTCGCGCCCCAAGGCCCCGCCGACGAGCGGGAGTCGGGCCGGGCCGCCGGCTTCGAGAACATCCCGGCAGTCGTCGCGGCTGCGGCCTCCCTGCGGGCGGTGCGCGCGGAGGCCGATGCCGAGGGCGTACGGCTGCGAGCCCTGGTGGACCGGATCCGGGCCGCGGTGGCTTCCCTGGTGCCCGATGTGGAGGTGGTCGGCGATCCGGTGCGGCGGCTGCCGCATCTGGTCACCTTCTCCTGTCTCTACGCCGACGGAGAGACAGTGCTCCACGAGCTGGACCGGGCCGGGTTCTCCGTGTCGTCCGGATCATCCTGCACGAGCAGCACGCTGACGCCCAGCCACGTCCTCAAGGCGATGGGGGTGCTCACGGAGGGGAACATCCGGGTGTCACTCCCGGCAGGGACGACGGACGACGAGGTCGGCAGCTTCCTCGACGTGCTGCCGGGTGTGGTGGCCGAGGTACGGGAGCGGCTCGGCGCGCCCGCTTCGACGGCTCCCTCCCCCACGCCGCGGGTCTCACTCGTGGTCGACGCGCTGGGCAGGCGTTGCCCGATTCCGGTGATCGAACTCGCAAAGGTGATCGGAGAGGTACCTGTGGGCGGCACGGTGACGGTGCTCTCGGACGACGAGGCCGCCCGCCTCGACATCCCGGCCTGGTGCGCGATGCGCGACCAGGAGTACGTGGGAGAGGAGCCGGCGGACCATGGCTCGGCCTATGTGGTCCGCCGGCTCCTCTGAGCCGATCGTCGTCGCTCCTGCCACGTACTAGGAGAGGTGCTTCCTGACCTCGGAGGCCGCCTCGTCCCCGTAGGCTTTGGTGAAGCGGTCCATGAAGGGCGTGCGGCGCAGGGTGTACTCCTGGGTGCCGACCGTCTCGATGACCAGGGTCGCGAGCATGCAGCCGACCTGAGCGGCACGCTCCAGGCCCACGCCCCAGGCGAGGCCGGAGAGGAAACCGGCCCGGAAGGCGTCGCCGACGCCGGTCGGGTCGGCCTTGCGCTCCTCCTCGGCGCAGCCGACCTCGATGGGGTCCTGGCCGGCCCGGTCGATGCGGACGCCGCGGGCACCGAGGGTGGTGACGCGATGGCCGACCCTGGACAGGATCTCCTCGTCGCTCCAGCCGGTCTTGGACTCGATGAGCCCCTTCTCGTACTCGTTGGAGAAGAGATAGGTCGCGCCGTCGAGAAGGATCCTGATCTCCTCGCCGTTCATCCGGGCGATCTGCTGCGAGAAGTCCGCGGCGAACGGGATGTCCCGCGAGCGGCACTCCTCGGTGTGGCGGAGCATCGCCTCGGGGTCGTCCGCCCCGATCGAGACGAGGTCGAGACCGCCGACGCGGTCGGCGACACTCTTGAGCTCGATCAGCCGGGCCTCGCTCATGGCGCCCGTGTAGAAGGAGCCGATCTGGTTGTGGTCGGCGTCCGTCGTGCAGACGAAGCGCGCCGTGTGCAGGACCTCGGAGGTCCGGACCGAGCCGGTGTCGACGCCGTGCCGGTCGAGCCAGGCACGGTAGTCGTCGAAGTCGGAGCCGACGGCACCCACGAGGATCGGCTGCGTGCCGAGCACACCCATACCGAAGGCGATGTTCGCGCCGACTCCGCCGCGGCGCACGTCGAGGTTGTCGACCAGGAAGGAGAGCGAGACCGTGTGCAGCTGATCCGCGACCAGCTGGTCGGCGAATCGGCCGGGGAAGGTCATGAGGTGGTCTGTGGCGATGGAGCCGGTGACTGCGATACGCACGGGGAGGCTGCTCCTGCGGAAGGCGAAGGGAACGCGTGAGCGCGCCCTCCGGGACGGCGTGACAGTTCACGCTACCCGGTGACGCCACCGTGCCTGAAAGGGCAAAACTACCCGATAGTAGGCCTTTCTGCCTGACCCCTACCGTGCGTACGGTGCGGATATGTCGAACAACAGCGTTCCGCGTGAGTCCGAGATGAGCCTGGCCGAGCTGCGCGGAGACTGCGCGCGGATGGCGCCGCACTGGGCCGCACCCGCGAAGTCCCTTACGAAGCCGGTGGAACTCTCCCGTATCCACGGGGTCACGGTGCCGCCGTCCTCGGCCCGCCTGATCGACGCCATGTCCGACTACGGGGACTGATCCGGGCTCTCCCGGGCGGCTCCCCCCGCGCACACGGTGGAACCGCGCACTCCCCCGGCCCGTCCCACCGGTGTTCCCGCCCCGGGGACGGATGATGGGCCGGTGACGGCCAGGCAGCCGAAGGAGCGATCCGGTGAGCACCGAGCGACCCGAGAATGACGTGACCGGCCTCCGGCGACGGCGTTCGCCGCTCGCCGTTTCCTCGGTGGCGGCGGCCGTGCTGCTGGCCGGGGGCGGGGCGGCGTACTGGGCCTCGGCCGCGTCCGGGGACAGCGGTACGGATGCGGGACGGGCGGCCTTTGGGAAGAGCTCCCCTCCGCTGCTCACGCTGGACGACACGGACAGTTCGTCGGCGCAGCCGCCGGGGATCGCGCCCGGTGAACCCGATCCGCACGGCAGTGTGGTCGTCTACCGCGCCTCGGGTGAGCTGCCGGACGGCCCCGGCAGCGCCGCCGTCCAGCGCGCCGCCGGCACGGTGACCGCGGCCGAGGTGGCACGGCTGGCGAAGGCGCTCGGAGTGCGGGGCACGCCCCGCACGGACGGCGCGGCATGGAAGGTGGGCAGCGACGGCGACGGCTCCGGGCCGGTGCTGAAGGTGATCAAGCAGGCGCCCGGGACGTGGACGTTCGCCCGCTACGCCTCGGGCGGCCCGGACGCGTGCGAGTCGCCCAAGGCCTGCTCGAAGGACGCGACGCCGGGCAGCGGAACCGGCACCGGTTCGCCTGTGAGCGAGAAGGCCGCCAAGGCTGCGGCGGTACCGGTCCTGAAGGCCGTGGGACAGGACGACGCCGCACTCGACGCGGATCAGCTGATGGGTTCCGTACGTGTGGTGAACGCGGACCCCGTGGTGGGCGGGCTGCCGACGCACGGCTGGTCTACCGGGATCCAGGTGGGCGCCGGGGGCGAGATCGTCGGCGGCAGCGGACACCTGAAGGGCCTGGAAAAGGGCGACAGCTATCCGGTGACCGGGGCGGAGGACGCGCTGGAGCAGCTGAACGCGGAGGGCCGGCGGACCGCGATGTCCGGCATCGGCGGCTGCGCCACCCCGGTACCGCTGGATGGCGACCCCATTTCACCGAAGACCGACTGCCATTCGGAGGGCGGGACTCCGCCGGCCACCACGGTGACGGTCGAGAAGGCCGAGTTCGGGCTCGCCGCCCAGTACGCGGACGGGGAGCAGATCCTCGTCCCCTCGTGGCTCTTCTCCGTACGGCCCGAAGAGGGCGGCCCCGGCCACACGGTCGTCCGGGTCGCGGTGGACCCGGACCACGTGGCGCCGGAGAGCACCCGGCCCACTCCGGAGCCCACGAAGGACCCGGGCGGCTCGAGCGCGGGGCTCATCTCGTACAGCGCGGACGGCCGGACGCTGGAGGTGACGTTCTGGGGCGGTGTGTGCAGCACGTACACGGCCCGTGCCGTGGAGGACGGCTCGACGGTGCGGGTGACGGTCGACGAGTCGAAGCCTGATCCCGGCAAGGCCTGCATCATGATCGCCAAGGAGCTGACCCGGACGGTGACGCTGGACGCGCCGCTGGACGGCCGGAAGGTGGTCGACGCGGGGTCGGGCGAGACGGTGCCGCGCGCCTGAGATCCACAGGCGGAGACGACGGCGGCGGGGGGGGGGGGCCGGCCGGCGCCGCCGCCGCGCCCAGCGGCAGGGGACCGCGCTGG